>NZ_JBIYDB010000044.1:0-33486 GCF_044908325.1 Arthrobacter sp. GAS37 | reverse complement strand
GGCCGGCGGCGCGGAACTGGCCGAACTCGCCCACGAACTCGAACAACTCGGCGGACACACCGAAGCCCTCAAGGAAGTCCAAGCCGAAGTCGCCGAAGTCACCGACGCGGCATACGAAAGCAACACCAAGCGCCACTAAGCGCGAACGTTTACAACCTGATGGAGCCACCATGGAAATGCTAATAGCCGGAAAATGGCGCGGTGCTGCCGACGGAAGGACCGAGGAAGTCCGCTCGCCCTTCGACGGCCGGACGATCGACACAGTCCCCGTTGCGACGGTCCAGGACGCCCAAGCCGCACTTGACCGGGCCGAAATCGGCGCCCACCTGCAAAGGACAACCCCGGCCCACGTGCGAGTCGATATCCTCCTGCGCGCGGCCGCACTGGCGGATGAACGTGCCGAGGACATCGCCCAGACTATTAGCGCCGAATCCGGCAAGCCCATCACGGAGGCCCGGGGTGAGGCCAGCCGCTCCGGGAACATCATCCGCCTCGCCGCCTACGAAGGAAGCCAACTGTACAGCTCCACCCTTCCGCTGGACGCAAATTCCGGGACAGGTTTGGACAAGATCGGCTTCACGTTGCGGCAGCCGGTGGGCATCGTCGTCGCCATCACCCCGTTCAACTACCCCGCCCTACTGGTGTTGCACAAAATTGCACCCGCGCTGGCAGCCGGCAACGCCGTCGTACTTAAACCCGCCCGCGCAACGCCGCTGACGGCGCTGAAGCTGGCACAGTGCTTCGTCGACGCCGGCCTGCCGCCTGAAGCTCTGTCCGTAATCACCGGACCCGGCAGCTCCCTTGGCGACGTCCTGGTGACGGACCCGCGGGTCCGCAAGGTGTCCTTCACCGGATCCACCAGCACCGGGACGCACATCAGTTCGATCGCGGGAGTGAAGAAACTGTCCCTCGAGTTGGGGGCCTCATGCCCGGTGATCATCCTGCCGGACGCGGACCTCGAACTCGCCGCGACCGCAGTGGCTGCTGGCGGCTACGTCAACGCTGGCCAAGTGTGCATTTCGGTGCAGCGGGTCATCGTTGACCGTCGCGTCGAGAAAGACTTCCTGGACGCGCTGGTCCCGAAGGTCGAAGCGATCGCCGTGGGCAACCCCAAGGAAGAGGACACCCGGCTTGGTTCGCTGATCTCCGAAGAGGAAGCCTCACGCGTCCACGCATCGATCCTCGAGGCCCGCCATTCGGGCGCCCGGGTACTCACCGGGGGTGAGCGCGACGGCGCCGTGGTGACTCCCGCCGTCGTCGCCGGGGTCGATCCCCGGTCGCCGCTGAGCCGGAACGAACTGTTCGGGCCCGCCGTCGCCGTCTCGTCCGCGCAGGACATGGAAAGCGCCATCGCGATGGCCAACGACAACGAATACGGCCTGGGCGCTGGCATTTTCACGAGCGACGTCGCCGGAGCGGTCCAGGCCATGCGGCAGATCGACGCCGGAAACATCCACATCAACTGGTCGCCGCTGTGGCGGGCCGACCTCATGCCCTACGGCGGCCTGAAAGGCAGCGGGATCGGCAAGGAAGGCGTCCGCTCTGCTGTCCAGGAAATGACCGAAGAGAAGACGGTCGTCCTGCACGGGCGCCCCTGGTAACCACGACAACGGGAATAAGGCAATGACCACACCATCGCAGACCATCAGGCTCACCACGGCCCAAGCGGTCATCAAGTACCTGTCCGCACAGTATTCGCTGGCCGACGGCGTCCGCCGCCGCCTGGTCCCCGCAGCCCTCGGCATCTTCGGCCACGGCAACGTGGCTGGCCTGGGACAGGCATTGGACGAACTGGCCGACGACATGCCGTTCATCCAAGGCCGGCATGAGCAGTATCTGGCCCATATCTCCACCGCGTATGCCAAGGCGAGCCGTCGCCAGGCAGTCCTCGCCGTCACGGCCTCCATCGGCCCGGGTGCGCTTAACCTCGTGACGGCCGCCGGCCTGGCAACGGTCAACAGGATCCCGCTGCTGCTCTTGCCCGGTGACACCTACGCCACGCGGCACCAGGGCCCGGTGCTGCAGCAACTCGAACACCCCACCGAAGCTGATGCCACGGTCAACGACGCGTTCCGCCCGGTATCGCGCTTCTTCGACAGGGTCAACCGCCCGGAGCAGCTCCTGACCGCCCTTCCGCAGGCAATGCGCGTGCTCACGAGCCCCACTGACACCGGGGCCGTGGTCATTTCGCTCCCCCAGGACGTGCAGTCCCACGCCTACGACTTCCCGGCCGAATTCTTCGAGCCGCGCGATTGGAAGATCCGGCGTCCGCTGCCGGACCTGGAGGAGGTCGACGACGTCGCCCGACTCATCCGCTCAGCCGAGCGTCCGGTGATCATCGCCGGCGGCGGCATCCACTACTCCGACGCCCACGCGGCCCTCGAGGCGCTTGCAGGGCAAACCGGAATTCCTGTCGTCGAGACCTTCGGCGGCAAGGGCGCCGTGACCAAGGACGAATGGTGGCAAGTGGGCGGTGTCGGGCTGGAGGGCAACTTCGCGTCCAACACCCTGGTCAAGCAAGCCGACTTGGTCCTGAGCGTCGGCACGCGCCTCACCGACTTCGCCACCGGCTCCCAGTCGATCTTCGAAAACCCGGACGTCCGATTCGCGTCCTTGAACATCGTGGATGCCGATACCCGCAAGCAAGGTGCCACCGGCATCCTCGCGGACGCACGCCTCGGCCTGGAAGCACTTGCCCGGGCCTTGGAGGGCCACGGCACCAGCGAAAAGTGGCAGGAGACGGTCCATTCCGAGAAGGCGAAGTGGGCCCCCATCCGGTCCCAGTGGCTCGACGCCGACACTGCCTACCGCCCGGAAGACCACCCGGACGCGCCGGTCACCGGAGCCGTCCTGACCCAGCCACAGCTGATCGGACTGATGCAGGAGCACGCCCGCTCCGGCGACACCATCATCGCCGCAGCCGGAGGACCTCCCGGTGACCTGCAAAAAGTCTGGGATGCCACGGGCAACCGCAATTGCCACCTGGAATTTGGGTTTTCCTGCATGGGCTACGAAATCGCGGCCGGCATGGGCGTCCGCTTGGCCGAGGGCAACAACGACAACCGCGTGGTCACCTTCATCGGTGACGGCACCTTCCTCATGGCACCTACGGAAATCCTCACCGCGGCCCAGGAAGGACTCAACGTCACGGTTGTCGTCTCCGAGAACCACGGCTACCAGGTCATCCACCGCCTGCAGATGAACCGCATGGGACGCGAATTCGGCAACGAATTCCGCTACCGCACCACCGGCGGAAGCGTCGCCGTCGACGACGCCCCCAAGGCGCGGCTGGACGGCGACTACCTCAAGGTGGACCTCCGGCAGATCGCCGAAGGCCTGGGCGCGCTCGCCATCCGGTCGACCACGGCGGCTGAGGTCCGGGAGGCACTGGCCTCCACGCGCGACACCCGAGGACCCGTCGTGATCGTGGTGCCAACTGTTCCCCACGTGGACCTGCCCGGCGGAGACGTCTGGTGGGACGTGGCTCCGGCCGAGGTTTCCGAACAGGCATGGGTCCGCACCCTCCGCGTTGATTACGACCAGGCAAAGAGCCGCCAGCGGTGGTTCGGATGAGCGCGACAGCGGTAAGTGGCGGAAACCACGACGGCGGGCCGCTCGACGGCGGTCGGCTGCGGCGCCGCTTGGCCGCCGGAGAGGTGACCCTGGGAACCTTCGTTGGCATGGCCTCAGCCACCGCGGTGGAAGTGTGCGCCGCCGCCGGCGCGGACTGGGTGCTGATCGATCTTGAACACGGTTCCGGCGGTGAGGATGCCGTCCGCGACGGTGTCCTTGCGGCCGGAAGCTACGGCGTCCCCACCCTGGTTCGCGTGGAGAGCGGGGAACGGATCCGCATCGGCCGCGTGCTGGATCAAGGCGCGGCAGGCATCATGGTACCCCGACTGAACACCGTTGAAGAAGCTGGCCAAACCGTGAAGCACATGCTCTATCCGCCCTACGGCGACCGCGGCGTGGCAACCTACAACCGCTCCTGCCGCTGGGGCATGGACAGGGCTCCGTTGAGCGCGGACCAGCAGTCAACCGTGGGAATCATCCAGATCGAAACCCTCGACGCACTGGAGCACGTGGAGGAGATCGCGGCGCAGGATGGCGTGGATGTCCTCTTCGTCGGACCGATGGACATGTCCTTCGCCCTGGGTGTACCGATGCAATTGGATAGCAGTGCCTTCCAGGAGGCATTGCAGCGGGTGGCCGCTGCCGCGCAGCTGCACAACAAAGCGGCCGGGATCCTTGCTGTGGACGGCATGGCGGCAGCCAAGTATGTCCGCCAAGGCTTCCGGTTCGTGGCCATCGGCTCAGACTCCACCATCATGGCGGCGGCGTTCCGCGACGCTTTTGACACCGCCCGCAACTGACGAGAATTTTCAACGAGAAAGGCAATAACGTGAGCCAAGAATCCCGCACAGTCGGTGTAGGCCTTATCAGCGTCGGATGGATGGGCAAGCTCCACTCGCGCGCCTACCAGACGGTCCCATACGCCTACCCCGAGCTTGGCCTGACCACCAAGCTGGTCATCGCGGCGGACACGGCACCGGACCGGGTGGACTACGCCCGCGACGTCCTTGGCTTCGCGGAAGGCACCACCGACTACCACGATGTCCTGAACCACCCGGACGTGGACGTCGTTTCCATCTGCGCCCCCAACTTCCTGCACGCCGAAATCGGCATCGCAGCGGCCAAAGCCGGCAAGCACTTCTGGATCGAAAAGCCCGTAGGACGCGGCTACGAAGAAACCGCAGCCGTGCAGGAAGCCGCTGTGGAGGCCGGCGTCGTGACCTCCATCGGCTACAACTACCGCCACGCCCCGGCGGTGGAGCACGCCAGGAAGCTCATCGCGGACGGTCGCCTCGGCCGTATCACCAACGTCCGCGCGGTGTTCTTCTCCGGGTACGCGTCGGAGCCCAACGGCGCCCTGTCCTGGCGCTTTGACCGGAAACTAGCCGGTACCGGCGTGCTGGCGGACCTGTTCAGCCACGCAACGGACCTGTGCCAATATGTAGTTGGGCCCATCGCCGAGGTAACCGCGCTCACAAGCACGGTCTACACGCAGCGACCCAAGCTGGCGATGGGGTCAGGGACGCACTTCGCGGTGATCGAAAACGGTGAAATGGGAGAGGTCGAGAATGAGGACTATGCTGCAGCGCTGGTCCGCTTCGGCCCGTCCGCCCGCGGGGCAGGCGCCGTCGGCACCATCGAATCCTCGCGCGTTGCCGTTGGACCCGAATGCGGTTACCAGATCGAGGTCTACGGGACCGAAGGCTCGCTCAAATGGGACTTCGAGCGCATGAACGAACTCAAGGTCTGCCTCGGCCGCAACAACGACGAGCAAGGCTACACCACGGTCAACGCCAGCCCACGCCATGGGGATTACTCCCACTTCCAACCTGGGCCCGGCAACAGCATGGGTTTTGACGACCTCAAGGTCATCGAGGCCAAGAAGTTCCTCGTCGCCGTCACTGGAGGAGTACAGGAAAACTCCAACATCCACGACGCCGCTTCAGCCGCAGCCATTGTCAGCGCCGCGGAGGCATCCTCGCTGTCCGGTCAATGGCAGAAGATCGAGGAAATCCACGGCACCACGGCAGCGCGGGCGTAACCATGGCAGCCCCATCCGACCGGCGGCCAACGATCATGGACGTGGCAGAACGCGCCGGCGTTTCCAAGTCGTTGGTCTCACTCGTGCTGCGCGACTCACCGCGCGTCAGTGACGAACGCCGCCAGCGGGTGCTCAAGGCTGTTGAAGAAATGGGCTTCGAGTTGAACCTCGCGGCCCGGTCACTGGCAACACGGGACAGCGGAACCATCGGTGTGCTGGTCAGCGATATGCACAACCCGTGGGCCTTCGACGTCGCCGACGCCGCACGGACCGTACTTGAAGAGGCCGGGCACACCGTCCTCTTCAGTGCGGTCACGGCGGCGGGCAGGGGAGTGGACCAGTCCATCCTGCAGGCCTTCCGGGACTTGCGGGTCGCGGGCCTGCTCGTCGTCGGAACGGTGCCTGACAAAGCACCGTTCAGCCGCGCCGTTTCCGGCGGGGCTGTGGTCTTTGCAGGTGGGGGACCGGACTATATCGATACCGCCGATATCGTGCGAAGCGACGATGCCCTCGGCATGTCCATGGTTGTTGAGCACTTGATCGCCCAGGGACACGAAAACATCGTGCACCTCGGCGGCCTTGGTGGCTCGGTTGGCCGGGAACGCGTGGACGGGTATTCGGCAGCAATGGAAGAGCACGGGTTGGTCCGCTATATCCGCGTGGTCGATGCCGACTTCTTCCAGGAGTCCGGCTATGTGGCCGCCCAAAGGGCCCTTGGCTCCCGCTCCGAGCACCAGCGCCCCACCGCGCTGGCCTGCATCAACGACCTCGCCGCTTTCGGTGCCATGACAGCTGCCGATGAACGCGGCACCGAAATAGCCGTCACCGGTTATGACAACATCGCGCTGGGCGCCATGCCGCGCCTGGGACTGACCACCGTTGACCCGGACAGCTCCACCATTGGCGTCACAGCGGCCAAGACCCTCCTGGAACGCATCCATGGTGAAGGCAGCGGGTTCGTCCACCATTCCGTCACGCCCCACTTGGTCGTGCGGAAGTCCAGCCTCCTGGGTCTCTAGAACACAGGCCTCTAGAAACGCCTCCAGCAACACCGATAACAGCGCCATTTTCGGCGCAATCCCATACCCACATCTTCAAGGATGACGATGGCTTCCATAACCACACCCCAAATCTTTGTCGCTCTCGGCAGCGTCGAACCCGCCTTGGTGGAACCGCTCCTGTCCGAACATCAGCGGCTCATCCAGGACCCCACCGATGAGGACCTGGCCAACGCCGATGCCGCCATCGTCAGGGCTGCCTACCGCGTGGACCGGGAACTGTTGGACCGAATGCCCGCCCTCAAAGTCATCGCCAGAACCGGCGTCGGGACCGACCTCGTGGACGTCGCCGAAGCCAGCCGACGCGGAATCCCGGTGGTCATCACGCCCGGAAGCAACACCGCCTCGGTGGCCGAAGGCGTGTTCGCCCACCTGCTGGCGCTCGTCAAGAAGCTCTCTCCACTGACCGCGCTGGTCCGCGAGGGACGCTGGGAGCAGCGTGCCGCCGTCGGCGTCGGAGACCTCGAGGGATTCACCCTCGGCATCATCGGCTATGGCCGCATTGGCCGCCGGGTGGCGCGGATCGCTGAAGCTTTCGAGCTGAAGGTCCTGGCCTACGATCCTTTCGCCGAAATCCCCGCGGCGATCCGCTGCGACACCGTGGAGGAACTCCTCGCGGGCAGCGACTTCGTCACCCTCCACGCGCCCCTGACACCGGAAAACCACAACCTCATCAACGCGGACCGGCTCAAGGCCATGCGGCCCGGAGCGATCCTCATCAACTGCAGCCGCGGCGGACTCATCGACCTCGACGCCGTCCACGAGGCACTGCAGTCCGGCCATCTTTCCGGGCTCGGGCTGGATGTGTACGATCCCGAGCCGCCCGCTCCCCACCCGTTGTTCGACCACGAAAACGTCGTCCTGACTCCGCACCTGATGGGATTCACCCGTCAAGGCATGGCCCACACGGTCAGGGACGCCGCCCAGGGGGCGGTTGACGTCCTCGCTGGCCGCACGCCCGCGGCGGTCGCGACGCCATGACCGGTCCGAAGTTGGGCACGACCCCGTCAAACCGCCAAAACCAAGCCAAGCCCGGCTTTTCCCGGGCAGCCCCTTAGAAAGGACCCCTCCACATGTCCACTGATCGACCCCTCAAAGTTGCGCTATTCGGTTCCGGCCGTATCGGTCAAGTCCACGCCCGGAATATCGCCGAGCACCCGGACCTGGAACTGGCATGGATCGCCGACCCCTTCATCGAGGGCGCCCGCACGTTGGCGGCCGGGACCGGTGCTGTCGCCGTCGAGTCGGCCGACGAAGTTTTCGCGAACGGTGACCTTGACGCCGTCGTGATCGGCTCGCCCACCAGCACGCACGTGGACCTGATTTCGCGCGCCATGGCGCAAGGCGTGGCGGCTCTTTGCGAGAAGCCGATCGACCTCGACATCGAGCGTGCGCTCGCCTGCCGCGACGCGATCAAGGGCAACAACACGCCCCTCATGCTTGGGTTCAACCGACGCTTCGATCCGCACTTCGCAGCCATCCAGTCGCGCGTCGAGGCAGGTGAAATCGGCCGCCTCGAACAACTCACCATCATCAGCCGCGATCCGGCACCCGCCCCGGCTGCCTACATTGCCACCTCCGGTGGGATCTTCCGGGACCAGAGCATCCACGACCTGGACATGGCCCGGTTCTTCGTGCCGGACATCATCGAAGTGTCAGCCACGGGCGCCAACGTGTTCTGCGACTACATCGAGGAAGCCGGGGACTTCGACTCGGTGGTCATCACCCTCAAGGGCCGCGACGGCGAACTCGTCACCATCACCAACTCCCGCCACAGCGCTTTCGGCCACGACCAGCGCCTGGAAGCGTTCGGCAGCGAGGGGATGCTCAGCGCAGGCAACGTCACCCCGACGACGGTGCGCAAGTATGGCGCCGCGGGCACCGAAGAGTCCGATGCCTACTTGCCGTTCTTCCTGGAGCGTTACGCCGAGGCTTATCGGAACGAGCTGGACAGCTTCGCTAAGGCCATCCGCTCAGGCACTGCCTGCAGTCCGGGATTCGACGACGGCCTGCAAGCACTCGCTTTGGCCAATGCGGCCGAAGAGTCCGCCCGGTCAGGCCGCGCCGTCAGGATCGAAAATTCGGTCAAGATCGGGCAGCCGTAGCCATGCCACTTCTCCAAGACAAAGTGATCCTTATCAGCGGAGGTACCCAAGGTTTGGGGGCCGGCGTCGCGAGACGCGCAGCTGCCGAAGGTGCGGCCGGCATCGCGGTCACCGGGCGGAACGCGGACTCGGGTGAACGACTCGCCGCGGAGATCACGGCATCGGGCGTCGAAACCCGGTTCATCAAGACCGATCTTGCCGACGTCGAACAGGCCCGGAACTCGGTGCTTGAGACGATCAGCGTCTTCGGCCAACTCGACTGTGCGGTCAGTGCGGCCGGCCTGACCACCCGCGGCACCATGCTGGACACGACGCCCGAGCTCTTCGACGCGCACATCGCGGTGAACCTGAAATCGCCGTTCTTCATCATGGCCGAAACCATCAAGCATCTTTGTAGCAGGGGTGTGCCAGGAAGCATCCTGAACGTCATTTCCATCGCCGAACTCGGCGGGCAGCCGTACTTGGCGCCGTATGTGGCAGCCAAGGCTGGCCTGGCCGGAGCAACCCGTAACGCCGCGCACGCGCACCGTTGGGACAAGATCCGCATCAACGGGCTCGATATCGGCTGGACCGCCACGGACGGCGAAGCCGAAACCCAGAAGAAATTCCACGGCGCAGGGGACGACTGGCTGGAGAAGGCCAACGCGTCCGTCCCCATGGGAAAGCTCGGACAAGTGGACGAGATCGCCGAATTCATTGTCTTTCTCCTCTCCGACCGGAGCGGTGTTGTCACAGGTTCGGTCATCGACTGGGACCAGAACGTATACGGAGGATCAGATTGAGCACCATCACCAAGCGCCTTGCCGCAGCACCCATTTCCTGGGGCGTCTGTGAAGTCCCCGGATGGGGCCACCAGCTCGAGGCGGACCGGGTCCTGTCCGAAATGACCGCGCTGGGTATCAGCGCCACCGAGTTCGGCCCCGCCGGGTTCCTCCCCGAACAGGCCGCCCAACGCGCGGAGGTGCTGAAGCGGCACAACCTCCAGGCCATCGGCGGATTCTTCCCCGTCATCCTGCACGATCCGTCCAAGAGCCCCTTGGATGTTGTGTCGGCGGAGCTGGACGCGTACGAAGCTGCCGGGGCCAGCGTCATGGTCCTCGCGGCGGAGACCGGCGTTGCAGGTTACGATCAGCGCCACGAGCTCGACGCCGAAGGCTGGGAATTGTTCGGCAGGAACCTTGACGCAGTGGTCAAGGCAGCCGCGGACAAGGGCATCCAGGCAGTGGTCCATCCGCACGTGGGAACCATGATCGAAAGCACCTCGGACGTGAACCGGGTCCTGAACGACACCGCCGCAAACCTGTGCCTGGACACGGGCCACCTGCTGATCGGCGGAACCGACCCGGCCCTTCTGGTTCGCGACTACGCCTCACGGATCGGCCACACCCACCTGAAGGACGTGCGCAAGGCCGTCGCGCAGCGGGTCCAGACCGGCGAAATTTCCTACACGGACGGCGTCAAGGCAGGCATGTACGTGCCGTTGGGACAAGGCGACGTCGGCATCGCCGGAATCGTCCGCGACCTGCTGGGCGCCGGTTACGAGGGCTGGTTCACCATGGAGCAGGACACCATCCTCGAAGCCGAACCTACCGACGACGGCCCGGTCCAGGATGTCCGTCAGTCCGTGGCCTTCCTGCGTCAACTCGAAACGGAAATCAACCGATGAGCGCGGTCCGCTGGGGAGTGCTGACCACGGCACGGATCGCCCAAGGCCGGTTCCTGCCAGCCATGAGCCGGGCCCGGAACGCGGTTGCGTCGGCCATCAGCAGTCCGAACGGAAGGGCAGCCGAAGTTGCAGAGCGCTTCGGCATCCCGGCCGCCTATTCTTCACACGAGGAATTGCTGGCCGATCCAAGCATCGAAGCCGTCTACCTTCCTTTCCCCAACTCGTTGCACGCCGACTGGATTGTTGCGGCCGCAGAGGCTGGAAAGGACATCCTCTGCGAAAAGCCGCTCGTCGCCAACACCCACGACTATCGCCGGGTGCTGGAAGCCTGCGAACGCAACGGGGTGAACCTGATGGAAGCGTTCATGTACCGCTTCCATCCCCAGCACCAGAAGGTCCGTGAGTTCATCGACTCTGGCAAGATCGGCGAGTTGGTGTCCATGCACGCCCGCTTCCACTTCGTGATGGACCGAAGCGAAGGCGAGGTCCGCCTCCAGCCGGGAATGGACGGAGGTGCGCTCAACGACGTCGGATGCTACGCCGTCGACATCATGAACATGGTCATGGGCCGCGCGCCGCAAACCGTCTTCGGCAAAGGCACAAGCCGCACGGACGCGGTGGAAACCACTATGGCCGCGATCCTGGACTATGGAGACGTCCTGGGAACGCTGGACTGCGGTTTCGAGGGCCCGCGCACCAACACGTTCCAGATCATCGGTACGAAAGGCCAGATCACCCTGGACAAGGCCTTCGACCCGGATCCGGGCGAAATTGCCCGCGTTACGGTGTCCTTCCGCGACGGCCGGACTGAGTCTGTCGACATCGGGGAAGACCCGTTCAAGACCGAAATCGAACGGTTCAGCGCGTGGGTGCGCAACTCCGGACCCGAACTCGTCCAGAGGGAATTGACCGAACAGAACCTGGCTGTGCGCCTGGCGCTCCAGGAATCACTCGCCACCGGCTTGCCGCGGGATGTCAACGACGTACATGCCGTGGAGCACCACCTACTACAGGAGCAGTAATGACCATCATCAACCACTTCATCAGCGGAGCCGAAGCTGCCGGTAGCGGAACGGGCACTAAGCCCGTCTACAACCCGGCCACGGGTGCCGTGACTGCCCAGCTTCGCCTGGCCAACCGCTCGGATTTGGACGCGACGGTTGCCATCGCCAAGGAGGCCGCGGTGTCCTGGGGTGACATTTCGCTGGCCAAGCGCACTGCCGTGCTGTTCAAGTTCCGTGAGCTTGTCGCCGCGCATGTGGACGAACTCGCGGCCCTGATCACCGCCGAACACGGCAAGGTCCTCAACGACGCCCAGGGCGAGATCGGCCGCGGCCTGGAGGTCATCGAGTTCGCCTGCGGCATCCCGCAGTTGCTCAAGGGCGAGTACTCGGACCAGGTCTCCACCGGCATCGATGTGTTCTCGTTCCGGGAGCCCGTCGGCGTGGTGGCGGGCATTACCCCGTTCAATTTCCCGGTGATGGTGCCGCTGTGGATGGCTCCGATGGCGATCGCCACCGGCAACGCGTTCATCCTCAAGCCTTCCCACCGCGTGCCCTCGGCCGCGATGCTTCTCGCAAAGCTGTGGAAGGACGCCGGCCTGCCCGACGGGGTGTTCCAGGTCCTGCACGGTGACCGCGATGTCATCTCCGGACTCCTGACGCACCCGGACGTGGACGCCATTTCCTTCGTGGGCTCCACCCCTGTTGCGAAGCACATCCTTGAAGTGGCAACGGCCCACGGCAAGCGGGTCCAGGCCCTGGGCGGGGCGAAGAACCACGCGATCATCATGCCCGACGCCGACCTGGACAACGCCGCCGACCACCTGGCCGCGGCCGCGTTCGGTTCCGCCGGGCAGCGTTGCATGGCCATCTCGGTTGCGGTCGCCGTCGGCGAGGCCGCCGATCTGCTGGTGAAGAAGGTCGAAGAGCGTGCCCTCGACGTCAAGGTCAAGAACGGCACGGAGGCCGACGCCGACATGGGTCCTGTGATCAGTCCCGAGTCCCGGGAGTTCATCGTCAAGACGGTGACCGAGGCGGAGCAGGCCGGCGCCGCGATGGTCGTGGACGGCCGTGACCTGGTGGTCCCCGGCCACGAAGAGGGCTTCTGGGTCGGCCCCACCGTGATCGACCACGTCAAGACGGAAATGAGCGCCTACACGGAGGAGATCTTCGGACCTGTCCTGGTGGTGGTGCGGGTGGAGGACCTGGATGAAGGCATCAGGCTGATCAACGCTAATCCCTACGGCAACGGCACGGCGATCTTCACGTCCTCGGGTGCCAGCGCGCGCAAGTTCCAGCGCTCCGTGGACGTCGGTATGATCGGCATCAATGTGCCCTTGCCGGTTCCCGTGGCTTACTACTCCTTTGGCGGCTGGAAGGCCTCGCTGTTCGGGGACAAGCACATCTACGGTCCCGAGGGCGTCTCCTTCTACACCCGCGGGAAGGTCATCACGTCCCGCTGGCCTGAGTCGACACACGCTTCAGGAGCGTCGTACAACTTCCCGTCCAACTAGTCCCCACCGGCTCCCAACCTTCGCAAGCTCAGGTCGGGGCCCTCGCCGGCGTGGGCCCAATCGCCGGCTCCCAACTGGCTCGCAGTTGTTGTCGTTTTGAGCCCGCATAACGACAACTACTGCGAGTCAGTTGGGTCGACGGCTGTTTCGAAACGGTGGCAGGATCGAAGCATGACTGTGTCGTTCACATGCCATACGCATATCGGAATGGAACCAGGGGAACTCTTCGACCTCTCGCGCAACGTCGACGCGCACGTGGGCTCCATGACCAAGTCCCGGGAACGTGCGGTTGCCGGCGTCGTGTCCGGCCTGCTCTCTGAAGGCGACGAGGTCACCTGGCAAGCCTGGCATTTCGCCGTACCCTTGCGGATGAGCAGCCGCATCACCCGGTTTCGTTTCCCTGATTCATTTACGGACGAGCAGGTGCGGGGTCCTTTCCGTTTCTTCAGGCACGTGCACGAGTTCCTTCCCGACGACGGCGGCACGCTCATGATCGATCGCGTCGAGTTCGCGGCGCCCTTCGGCGTCGTGGGCCGGTTTGCGGAGAAAGCTTTCCTCGGGCGATACCTGCAGAACCTCATCGAACAGCGCAACGAATACCTTGCCCGCAACGGTGCCGCCGCATGATCAGGGCGGCCCGCGCCGACGAACTGGAACGGCTTCGCAGGATCGAATTCGCCGCGGGCGAGATTTTCCGCTCGTGTGGAATGGACGCCATCGCAGAGGACGAGCCGTTGACCGTCACGGAGCTGGCTCTCTACCAGGCGCGCGGCGGTGTTTTGGTCTTTGCCGATGCGTCAGACGTTCCCGTGGCCTATCTCCTGCTTGAACACCTCGACGGAAATGCGCACGTGGAGCAGCTGAGTGTCCACCCATCGCATGCGCGGCAAGGTCTCGGGAGCGAGCTGCTCGATGTTGCCGAAAAGTGGGCACTGGCCGAGGGTTTGGAGTGGCTGACCCTGACCACTTTCCGTGATGTTCCGTGGAATGCGCCTTACTATCGCAGGCTCGGTTTCGAGGAGCTGCACCCGGAGAGGTTGGACGACGGACTCCGGGGCATCCTGGAATGCGAGGCGTTGGTGGGCCTGAGCCGTTGGCCAAGGATCGCCATGCGGCGACGCGTCAGGTCAATCCTTGCCCAAGAAGATTCTGTCAGTCTGTATTGACAGACAACTGCTGTCAGTTCAAACTGACAGCATGAATGGTGATGAGCTGACGTCCCACATCCCGGCGACGGACCCGGCCATCGGCCTCCGCGCCGTCGGTGCCCTACATCGCCTGGCCGAAAAAGTCGAAGCCACCAACGTGGCTCTCGCGCGTCAGCAAGGCTGGTCCTGGGAGCAAATCGGTGATGCCTTGGGCGTCTCCAAGCAGTCGGCCCACGCCAAATACGGAAAGTGAGTCTGCCATGTTTGAACGATTTGCCGGCGAAGCCAGAACCGCTGTCCACTCCGGCGCCGAGGAAGCCAAACGCCGTGGAGACCGGCGAATCGGCACGGACCATCTGCTTCTGGGATTGCTCCACGACCCCGAGAGTTGCCGGACTTTGGAGACGGACCTCGAATCCGCCCGCGCCCAGCTCGACACCCTCGACCAACAGGCGCTTGAAGCCGTCGGCATCACGCTGGGGGATTTCGGCCCCCTGAACGCCCCGAAGGGAAGCAGCCGTACGACCTTCACCTCGGCCGCCCGCTCAGTCATTCAGGACTCCCTGATACTGACCACCCGCGAGAAGGCCCGCAGGATCACCACGCGGCACCTCTTGCTCGCACTGCTGGAGCGGCACGAACCCGATCCGGCCGCGGTCCTGCTCCATAAGCTGGGCGTGGATACGGCGGCGGTAAAGACGCGGCTCCAGAACGCGGGTCCTGGCGCTGAGTGAAACGGCCACACGAACCTGATTATTTACGCTGCAAAGTTCCGCCCGGATGAACGGACAGCTGAGTGAATCCTGTAAGCTCCCACAGGATCACGCAACCGCTTTTTGAGGGGAAACACCCGTGCAGGACACCATTACCGTACGTCCGTCGTGGGGTCATCGCCTTGCCGGGATCGAAGGCCTTCGAGGCATTGCGGCCCTGTCGGTGATGGTTTACCACCTTGCTTTGACGACATCATTCCAAGTGCAGACCGGGCCCTTGGAAATTCTCTTTTCGCTTTGCAACCAGGGCCTCACCTTGTTCTTCGTTCTCTCCGGCTTTCTCTTGTACAGGCCCTTCGTTTCCGCGATCGTGCAGGGCAGACAGCTACCGTCCTTCCGTCGCTATGCCTACAACAGGCTGCTGAGAATATATCCCGCGTACATCGTGATTTTCGTTGTCACCGGACTCTTCGTCGGTTCCGTTTACCTTCACGGCAGCACGCACGGGTTCGGCCCGGAAAACATCGGCAGGCTCACAGATCCTCTCAAGATCGCAGCCAACCTGCTTCTCGTTCAAATGTTTGTTCCGGAGTACGTCATGAGTGGCCTGCCCGTGTCGTGGTCATTGACTGCTGAGATCACATTTTATTTTGTCCTGCCATTGGTGGCGGTTCTCGCGCTGTGGAGGATTCGAAAAGGATCGAGAAAGACTTCCGCCCTGGTTTGCGCACCGCTTGCCATGGTCATTGTCGGCCTTGGAATTACGCTTTGGGCCAGTGACGCAGCAAGCCGGATGAGCCCAATCGATGCTGCGAACTTCGGCTTCGGGCAGACTGGCAGTGCGGTCTTTCTTCGGAGCTTCCTGGCCCAAGCGGATCTCTTTGGATACGGAATGCTCGCCGCTGTCGCAGTGGTCATGCTCCACGTACGCGGTGTGGAGCGTGCGCAGACCCGGGTTAAGGCAGCGCTTGTCCTGGCCGCGGCACTGATCGAGATCCTGGCCCTCGAATTTGCCCGACCTGTAATTTCCACGGTCTCAGGGGTGGCTGCGGCGTTGGTATTGGTCGCTGTCGTATTACCGTCATCGAGGGGAGATGACCTCAATAGAACGGCCCGTGTTCTCGAATGGTTGCCGTTCCGCTTCACAGGGGTCACGAGTTACAGCATCTATCTCTGGCATCTGCCCGTAATTTTTTGGCTCATGGCGCATCACCGGACATTCGGTCAAAACACTCTCTCCTTGCCGCTGAATGGGCTCCTTGTCTTGGCGATCACACTGTCCTTGTCCACTTTGACTTACTACTTTGTGGAACGCCCGGCGATGAAAATGAAAAAGTCGACGATGAAGGCTCAACTGGCCGAACCGGAACGGGAACCCAGTGTCAGGTGAATTGAGGGACATTCGATTGAGAGTCACGGCCATTCGCGCGGCCATCGCCGTCCTGGTTGTTGCAGCCACCTCCTTCATTTCCCTCTTCAGGCTGCCGCAAACCGTCTGGGATAACGTGTGGGCCGAAGATGGGCCGGTATTTCTTCGCCAAGCCATGGCCGGAAGTGGACCAGGCTCAATTTTCGCCCCTTACGAGGGCTACCTGCATGTGCTTCCCCGGCTCTTCGGAGCTGTGATCGTCCGCGTTGTACCGGTGGAGAACTACGCTGTGGGCTTGGCTTTTGCCTCCTGCCTTGTTGTTGCCGTCGTTGCTTACCTGACGTTTCATTGCGCATCGGCACTAAGTAGCAGTGTCTGGGTTAGGCTCGCTTGGGCGGCAATTCCGGTTCTGCTTAGCGTTGGACCATATGAAATTCTCGGCAACACCGCAAATATCCATTGGTATCTCCTCTGGCTCATGCCTTGGTTGTTGCTGAAGCCGGCGAGAAGCCGAACCGAAGGTGTCGTTCTGTTTCTGGCGGCGCTGCTGTCGGCGCTCACTGAAGTGATTTCCGTGGTTTTCCTTCCTCTGGTGCTCCTACGCATCAGGCGTAAAGCGTTCTGGCCGGCACGCGCTGGCCTGGTTATAGGTGCAGGGGTCCAGATCTGCACAACGCTTCTCTACCCGCGAACCCCGGGTGACGGTCATTCCTTGGATCCGATGTCCGTGTTGGTGGGTTGGTTTGTCAATGTGGCCGGCGTTGTCTTCTTTGGATCGTCCCGCAACATGGGGCTAAACGTTTTGAATTTCGGGGCCGGCCCGGTGATACTTGCATTCCTTCCGATCATCGCTGCGCTGGCGTACCTGCTGTTAAAATCCAAGCGGGAGCACCGTCTTCTAGCGCTACTTTTCCTCACCGCTTCCTTCGGGGTGTGGACAGCTTGCCTAGTCGCAAACCCGGGGGCGCTGTTTGACTACGTCCACTTCACGGAAAGCGACTGGGCGAAGTCCATTCTGACCAGATACTCAGCGATACCGGCAATGTTCATCCTGGCGCTGTTCCCCTTGCTGGCAGAATCCATTCGCGCCACGCGGGCCCAGGCATCTGCCGGAGTCTTGGTGGCGTTCGCTGTTCTGCTGGCCACGGCATACTTCCCCACGCAGGTGGCGCGAGAGCAGGGACCGTCGTGGAGCGAGGGAGTGCGAGCCGCCCAGGCGGCCTGCGTCGGAGCGCGCGATGACGAGGCGCGCCCAGTACAGGTTGCACCCATCGGCTGGTCCAAAACAGGCGTGCTGGTGCCTTGCTCCAGACTCCGGCCCTAGCCTCGCTGCATCATTAAAGAGAGGGGCATAGCGGGCACCCGCCACGGGCGGGCCGACATGGAGCGTCGCGCCGACACGAGATGGTGTACCGGAGACTCGTGGGCTCGGGGTGCGATAGGGAGATAGAATCGATTTTCTGTCTGCTATTTTCCTTGGGGGTCCCGCTTGGCTGTCCTGACTGTGCGCCGTCGCGCCTTTTTCGCTCCTACTGTCCACTGGCGGAACCCTGTGGTGTACGCGTCGATCGTCCTGGTCTCGGCCCTGCTCTCGCTCGCGCGGCTCCCGGCCCCGGCTATCGGAACCCTGTGGGCGGAGGATGGCGGGATCTTCATCAACGACGTGCTCAAGGACGCCGGCCTACGGGGCATCTTCGCCCCGTACCAGGGGTACCTTCACGTGGTGCCTCGCGGCGTAGCGTGGTTGGTCGTGAGGCTGCTCCCTGTGGATGCGTGGGCGATCGCCGTGACAGTGGCGGCGTGCCTGATCGTGGGCGGTGTCGCGGCGCTTGTGTTCCACTGCTCGTCCGTGCTGTCCAGGAATGTCTGGGTCCGGCTCGGGTTCGCGGCGGTGCCTGTCCTGGTTGCCGCCAGCCCGGAGGAGGCACTCGGAAACCTCGCGAACCTGCACTGGTACTTCCTGTACCTGGCGCCGTGGCTCCTGCTGAAACGGCCCCGGACATGGGCCGAGGGTGCCGTCCTGACAGTTGCGGCGCTGCTCGTCGGCCTGACGGAGATACAGGCTGCGGTGTTCGCCCCCCTGCTTGCATACCGACTGCGGGATGCGCGACTTTGGGGTCCGAGGCTAGCCCTCCTCGCCGGTGTTGGGGCGCAGGTTTTCACGACTCTGGCGTACCCGCGCGAAAACCCAGCCGCGCCGCCGGTGAACTGGCTATCGGTCGTATACGGGTGGTTCGTCGACGGCCCCTCCGCTGTTATCTTCGGAACGGCCGGGCAGATATCCCGCGTGGTAACCCGTTTCGGTTGGGTGCCCGTGGCGCTGGCGGCGGCCCTCTTCCTCGCGGCGTTCGCGTTCATCCTTGTGCGAGGCCGGATCCGGGAGAGGGTGGCCGCCTGCGCGTTCCTCGGCGGCTCGGTCGTGATAGCGTGTGCGGCCGTGGCCCTGAACTTCCGCGCGTTCCTCGACTACGCCGCATTCGACGACGCCGGATGGAACGCCTTGCACCTCGGGCGTTACGCTGTTGCGCCGGCCATGTTCCTGCTCGCCCTTCTGCCGCTTCTGGGGGAGGTCCTAGGGCGCCCGGCCCGGGCAGCGTCGCTCGGCATTCTGGCCGTGCTGATGCTCGTCTACTTCTTCCCGGTGGCCGTGGGGCGCGAGTTCGGACCAGTCTGGACGGACCACCTCGAGCAGGCCCGCGCGGCATGCCGGACGCCCGGCGCCGAACCGGAGCAGATCGTCCCAATAGCTCCGACCGGCTGGCTCGTCAAGGGAGTCAATGTGCCCTGCCGGATCCTAAGCTGACCGGGCTGTCTGAGGGTACTTGAAGCCGGCCAAAACAGGTCATCGGCATTGTTCGAGGGTTCGGTGCACGGCGTTTCGCTGGAACTAGACCAGCTATGATTGGTCGAGCCTTGCGGTCGCTGAGGCGGGGCTGTGTCCGCCGGAAGCCGCAGCTAGCAGCTATAGGACATTGACGATTTTGGGGTGCTAACAGTGGCGCTAGACCCGCGTGCTCAAGTGACGCGCCTGGTGGGCTTTATTCACCGCAGCCACCTCTTGAAATTCTTGATCGTCGGAGGGCTCTCCTTTGCCATTGACCTAGGCCTGCTGGTTCTGTTGCACGAAGGCTTGGGAGTGGACCTGTGGTTCGCCACGCCAGCAGCTTTCCTCTCGAGCCTCGTCTTCAACTATTTCGTCCAGCGCTCATATACCTTCCAGTCCAATAACCGGCAGCACGTTAGCATGTTCAGCTACGGCCTTCTGGTCGTTTTCAACGTTCTTGCGACGGACGTTATTGTCAATGTTTTCGATACCCTCGCGCTCACGTATGCCAGCGGGAAAGTCGTCTCCGCGGTTTCGACAATGACGTGGAATTTCTTCCTCTACAAATATTGGATCTTCCGAAGCGACGCGCCTACTCCCGGGAAAGATCAACAGGACGATCCAGAATTCAGTCCCACTACCGCCGACGGCTGATCAGCCGGCCACCAGCTCAACCTCGTAGCCATCGGTATTCACCAGATAGGCGGCGTAGTGGTCGGCCCCGCCGGCGTGCGGATATTTGCTCTCGAACATCTCGTACCAGCCCGAGTCCGCGCCGAGCTCCCGGAGCCGGTCCACGTTCTCCCTGGTGCCAGCATGGAAGGCGAGGTGGTTGAGCCCGGGCTCCGTCCTGCGGTGCGTGCTTCCCGTGAGCGCAGTGGACTGTTCGACCACGATGTACGTGGCTCCGAGTTTCCAACTGCAGCCATCGGGCCACTCCTGGAATTGTTCGTAGCCCAGTTCGGCGAGCAGCCAGCCCCACTCCTCCTGAGCCCGGCCGATGTGGGGTACCCAAATTTCTACGTGGTGCAGCGAACCCACTGGAACATCAGCCATGCGCAGAGTCTACGTTTGCTTGGGGTCCGCTGGAATGCCGGGGCAACTCCACCACGAATGCCGCGCCGCCCTTAGGCCTGATTTGGCTCACTTGCTTAGCTGCGTGGTCTTTAGGCTGTGGATGACGTCACGGATGGCCTGCTGCGCGGTGGGATGTCGGGGGCGAATGTCTGGTGGTGGCTTTGGTCGGTCGCTGAGCGCAGGACCCGGAGTTGTCAGGTGGCGTTACGCACAGCGAACCCGGCTCTCCGTGGTTCGTGGTGAAACGGATTCCGTGTCTTGAAAGCTGAAGGGCTCGTAGTCCTGCTGTGATGGATGTTCTCTACGCATTCATCAAGAGTCAGGAGCTACGAGCCTTGATCGAGCCTACTTCCCCGCGCCCCGATGCTGCCACCGCCCTGTTCAACCTGCCCGACTACCGCGTCACCGACACTGAGATCCTCGCGTTCGGGCAGCGGCGGGTCCGCGTTGAAGCCACCGCCGAGGCCGGCTGCCCGTGCTGTGGCGTGATCAGCACCCGCGTGCATTCACGCCGGCCCCAGCGCCTGCGCGACATCCCCGTCGCGGGCCCGGTCGAAGTGGTCTGGGCCAAGCGGAGATTCTTCTGCGATTAGCATTTGCCCCCGCGGCGGACCTTCGCCGAAGAGACCGGCCAGGTGCCGCGCCGCGCCCGGTCCAACCGGCGGCTGCTCCTGCGCGGGCGGCGATACACTCTCGGACCGGGCCCGGAACAGGCTCAGCACCGTGTTCGCCACCGGGAAGCTACAGGCTCCTGGCAGGTCAAAGAACAGCTCCGGGCACTGCTCGCCACCGGGTCACTCGCCGACGCGGCCGCGGCGAAAGACCGCCTGCAGAATCTGGTCGAACGAGCCTCGCAGCCGGAAACGAACCGTCTCTGGCGCACGATCTGCCGGTGGTGGAAAGAAATCGAAGTCCTCATCGTCACCGGTGCGACAACAGCGAAAGTAGAAGCCAACAACACAGCCATCAAACGCTTCAAACGAACAGGCCGGGGATTCACCAACGCACGCAACTACAAAACGCGTATCCTGTTGCGCAGTGCCGCCAGAACAGCGGCATGAACATCCATCACGGCAGAACAATCACCACGAACCGTGAAGAGCCGCGAACTTGGCGCGACCTCAGTCGGAGTATTGACGAAGTCTGTCCTTAAAATCATTCAACTCTTGAGCATTTTCGGTTAAGTATCTATTGTCATAGGCCGACCGAACGGCTGCACCCAACCCAACGAGGTTGGTTTCTACTTTGCACCGCACATCCGCGGTTGCCACAGCGACTTCTAATGCGGTCGCTTTTTCTGTCCCGCGCCACTTTACGTCATCAATTGCAGCGATTGGGTCTCTATACTCAAATCCTTCAGCTTTCATGCAAGCAGACCACTGATTTGAAACACGAACATATCGACTATCAGCAAGGGCGATCACAGGCCCCCCGCGGATCAATGCCTTATCTTCCGCGAAGGTGAACGCCACCATCCCTAAGTGGCTCTTTACTGCCTCGTCCAAACAGCGGTCTGCAAGATCATTGGGTGCACCTTCCCCGGATGACTCAATCGCACCTGAGCCATCGCCACGCTTGTAACCATGTATGGTGGCATTTGCGACGTCAAAGTACCCCCATAGGTCTGACCTAATAGTGCGGTCTCTGACCAGGCCGTCAATAAAGTGAGTCAACTCCGCGTCCGAAGATGACCATTGGAAGTGCCCTTTCGACCCATGCGCCTGGAGGCATTCGTTTACGTCGCGTTGCTGTGCTTTCGCCAAAGCAAGAATCTGCATACTAGACGGAAGGAAATGGTCGATCGGTCTGGAGACGGCGTCCCCGCTTGCTGGATTGGGGACAACAGCGATGGCAGGCTCCTGCTGTGTGGGGATCTTGTCCCCCGGCGCGTCACCACACGAGGTAACGAATTGTCCCAAAAGCAGGGCCGAAATAGTCAGTGCCGCGCGGCTGCTCCGCCGGCGGATTTTCGACAATTCGCTTCTTAGTAATGGAGATTTGCGAGACGGTGGTGTTTGCAAATCGCAACCAGGCGTTCTTCCCAAGTACTTCGCTCCGGCCATTACACTGGCAGGAAGTACCAGGTGAAAAGGACACCCCAGGAATGCCCACTATCTCATCAGCCACCGGCATTCGTACCGATGGACAGACGTTATCTTCGGACAAGCGAACCGCAACTACCCCTCCGATGACGAGCAATCGGCACCTTGGTTGGCTCATGGTGGTAGCCGGCGTTATCGGCTGGTTCGCCTCCGGCGTCCTTGTCCTAGAAAAGCTCGAGGTGCTCAAGGACCCCAACCACATCACCGTCTGCGACGTAAACCCTTGGATTTCATGCGGCCAAGTGATGCAACGATGGCAAAGTTCCGTTTTCGGCTTCCCCAACATGTTCATCGGAATCGTGGCTTTCGCCATCATCATTACCGTAGGAATGGCGCTTCTGTCCGGGGCCAAGTTTGCACGGTGGTATTGGCTAGGACTGCAAACAGGAGTCACTCTCGGCTTCATCTTCGCAGTATGGCTATTGTCCCAGGCCCTCTACGACATCCACATACTCTGTCCATTCTGCATGATCGTCTGGGCCGCGATGATTCCACTCTTCGTATGGTTGACCATCCGGAACATCACCGCCGGGATAATACCGGTACCGGACAAGGCCGCGCAGATCCTGGGCGACTATGGATGGATCATCACTGCGCTGCTGTACGTGACCGTAATCGCGACAATCTTCTTCGCGTTCATCCAAGTTTTCGTGGGAACCTCGGGCTTCTGAGCCTTTGGTTCTGGTGCAAAAGCATAAGGGAAACGTCCCCGCTGGTGCTCGGACGCCGTTCGAACCCACCTGATAAACAGCACTTCGGCGACATTAGGTCACGCGTTAGTGCGTCATAAGCCACCGGCTGGAACTCATCACCGCTGGTGAAGCCCTGGCTTGCCACGAACTGAAGACGCGTGCGCCAAGTCACGCACGGCTGATGTGGGGTACTCAAATTTCTACGTGGTGCAGCGAACCCACTGGAACATCAGCCATGCGCAGAGTCTACGTTTGCTTGGGGTCCGCTGGAATGCCGGACAACTCCACCACGAATGCCGCGCCGCCCTCAGGCGCAGAGCGCACACTGATGCGGCCGCCCATGCGCTGCACGATCCTTGCGGCGATGGACAAACCCAGTCCGCTTCCAACAGGCCGTTCTCCGCTGTATCTGGCAAAGAGCGCACCGCGTTCAAACGCGACGGCGGCATCCGCCTCCGTGAGGCCCGGCCCGCCGTCGCGCACTTCCACGGTGAGCCCGCTGCCGGTGAGATACGCCGCGAGCACAACGGGAGAGCCTTCAGGCGTCACGCGCAGGGCATTCTCCAGCAAGCCGTCCACCACTTGCCGCAGCCGCTGGCCATCGCCGCGGACCGGCAATGGCCCAAGAGGCAGTTCGAGCCGCCCCGCGATCCCGTTCTGGGCGCAGATCGCTTGCCAGGCCTGCCAACTCTCGCGCAGGATCAAGGAGGCGTCCACGGGCTGCAGTTCCAAGCGGAAATCATCGGACTCAAGCCGTGCCAATTCCAGGAGATCGCGGACAAATCGGTCCAGGCGGTTGGTTTCGGCCACGAGGGTCCGGCCGACCCCGCTCACGTCCTCTCCGCTGACCACGCCATCGGCAAGCGCCTCGGCGTAGCCCCGCAGCGCGGTCAGGGGCGTCCGGATTTCATGTGAAATGGAGAGGAGGAACTCGCGTTGGCGCCCCTCGCTGGTCCGGAGTGCGGCGTCGAGGGCCGCCAGCGCCTGCGAAACCTCCACCACTTCGGCCGGCCCGCCTGGCGCCACAGCCACGGATCGTTCCCCCGCTGCGAGCCGATGGGCCGAATGGGCCGTACGCACCAAGGGCCTGCTCAACCATTGCGCCAACAGGCCGCCGGCCACGATGGCAAACGCGAGGCAGACCGCGAGGGCAATCAGCATGCGGCTCAGGAGGGGAGCGGCGGCCGCGCGGATTTCGGACACGGGCTGAGCCAGTACCACGCCACCGCCGGCCGCCAAGGGCCGCGCCTCGAGGACCACGGTGTTCTGTGGACCGTTCACCGACGTCGAGACCGACTTTCCGGCCAATACATCCGCCACGGTCTTCGCATCCACCAGCCTGGCGCCGCCGCCTGTCACGCGGCCGTCGGTGCTGATTTGCGCTAGCCTCGCCCCGTGCGTGAGCAGATCTGCGCGAAGGTCCTGCAGGCTGCCAATGCTCGTTTGTTTGCTGAGGGAATCAGCCTCAACCGCGAGATACTTCTTGGCTTCGTCCACCGCCGTGGCGTTGACCAGCTGCGCCGCCAGAAGGCCGGCAAGCACGACGGCGACAGTCGCGACGGCGGCGATCACCGCCGTCGTGCGCCCGGCCAGTGTGCCGAACCAGCGCCTCACGTGGCTCCCCCGGCGGCGGGGCGGTGTCCGGACGTTTGGGGAGCTGCGGCCGAATAGCCGACGCCGCGGCTCGTCGCGATGGGGGAGTGCCTTCCGAGCTTGGCGCGGAGCTGCGCTACGTGCACATCAACTGTCCGCCCGGCGGCGTAACTGGCCTGCCCCCACACGGCGGACAGGAGCTGCTCACGGGAAAAGACACGGCCAGGCTGGGCCATGAGGTACGCGAGGAGATCGAATTCGGTGGCGGTCAGCGTGAGTTCCTCGGTGCCGGCGCGTGCGGTCCTGTTCAGCGGATCCAGTTCGACGCTGCCCAGCACGAGTGGTTTGGACCGCGGGGTTCCTTCGGTCCGGCGCAGCACTGCCTTGACCCGGGCGACCAGTTCGGAGGGCGAAAACGGCTTGGTGAGATAGTCGTCGGCGCCCAATTCCAGGCCAAGGACACGGTCCACCTCCTCATCGCGGGCCGTGACGAACAGTACCGGCGTCCAGTCCTCTGCTTGCCGCAGTTGCCTGCAGAGCTCGATTCCGTCCATGCCGGGCAGCCCGACGTCGAGAATCACCGCGACCGGTCTGAGCCGCTTGATCTGTGCCAGTGCGGAAATCCCGTCCCGCTCAACGTGTACGCCGAAACCTGCACGGCCCAGATAGAGGCGCTGGATATCGGCAATTGCCTGTTCATCCTCGGCAATCAGCACCAATCCGCGGCTGTCTTCCATGCGTCCATTCAACAGCAAGGACGGAGCCCTTGGAGCGTCGTCGCGAGCCAGCGGGGACGGTTTTACATTCCTCGAACATTGGCCGAACAGTCAGTTCATGCGGCCGGACCAGAGTGTAGTGAAGAGCGCCGGCGGAGCGACCACCGGCCGGAACAAAGGACACGGACCATGAACAACAGCACCCCGACCTCCAGTACCCCAGCCCAGGGCCGCAAGCGCACCAAGGCCCGCACCGCCGTCGTCGGCGTCCTCGCAGCGGGCCTCCTGCTGGGCGGTGGCGTGATCGCCGCCAACGCGGCTACTTCAAGTAGTCCAAGCACGACGGCGGCAGCTACCTCCCAGCCCGCCGCGACGGCCGCGACGGCTACCGCCGCGGCCAAGACGGCACTGGCGCGGCACCCGCTGGCGGCCGGCCTGCGTTTCTTCGTGAACGGTGACAGTACCAAGCCGAACTACGGCCAGCGCGCCGCGAAGATCGCCACCTTCATCCTGGACAAGCGTCCGAAACTCGCCGCAAAGCTTCCAGCCGCCCTGCAGGCGGACCTGAAAGCGCTGAAGGATGCGGCGGACGGTGACCGGGTCGCGAAAGCCACCCACATCAGGGACACCGCACTGAACGGCGGCTACGGCCCGAAGATCCAGGCGCAGGCAAAGCGGATGCAAGAGCAGAAGGCCAACCGTAAGGCCTGAACGACAAGCAAGGCGGGTTATTTGCAGCGATCCCGCTACAAATAACCAGCCTTGTTCTGCCGATGCGGGCCGCCCGCAGCCCGCGCCCGCACTGTGCCTAGGCCGGGACGTGCTCCCGGTCCGGTTCCGTTGCTACCAGGGTGCCGTCGTCGAACGGCATTTCGTCCAAGTCGATCAACGGGTTGGTGTCCTGGGTGGCCACCAGCTCGCGGGCCTCGGCCTGGGTGTCCACGCTGGGCATGGAGCCCGGGAGCGGACGTTGCGCGGATTCGCGCAGGAAGTAGATGGCGATTGCGCCAACCACGGACGTGCCCATGAGGTAATACGCAGGCATCATGTCGTTGCCGGTGCCCTGGATCAAGGCAGCAACAATGAACGGCGTGGTGCCGCCGAAGATCGCTACGGAGAAGTTGTAGGCGATGCCCATTCCCCCGTAACGGCTCGAGGTCGGGAACAGTGCCGGCAGCGCGGAGGCGAGGTTTGCCACGTAGAACGTGACAGGGAAGGCGATCAAGGCCAGACCGGCAAGCGTAGACCAAATATCGCCGATGCCAATCAGGAGGAAGGCCGGAACGGCGAACACGACGGTGCTGATGGCGCCGATCCACAGCACGGGCCGGCGGCCGATCCGGTCGGAGAGCTTGCCCGTCAGCGGAATGCAGACTGCCATGATGACCAACACGGGGATGGTCAGCAGGGTGCCGTGTACGGGGTCGTAGCCCTTGGACTCGGTCAGGTACGTGGGCATGTAGGAAGTCAACATATAGCCCACGGTGTTGGCGGCTGCGGCAAGGATCATGGCGAGGATGATCTGGCGCCAGTAAGCCTTGACGATGCCGATGGGGCCCTTGGCTACCGCGGCATCGCCCGCTGCGGCGTCCGCGGCGAGGGCTTCCTGGGCATCCAAAGTGGCTTGGAACTGAGGGGATTCCTCGATTTTGCTACGGAAGTACACGGCGATGATGCCGAGGGGACCCGCGAGGAGGAACGGCAGGCGCCAGCCCCAGTCCTCCATGGCCGACTGGCCGATGGTGAGCTGCAGGATGGACACGAGGGCCGCACCTAGGGCGAAGCCGATGTAGGAGCCCATATCCAGGAAGCTCGCGAAGAAGCCGCGGCGCTTGTCCGGAGCGTATTCGCTCACGAACGTGGTGGCCCCGGCGTATTCGCCGCCGGTCGAGAAACCCTGGACGAGTTTCAGGACGACGAGCAGCACGGCTGCCCAGATGCCGATTTGTGCGTATCCAGGCAGGAGTCCGACGGCGAAGGTGCTTGCCGCCATCAGCAAGAGTGTTGTGGCGAGCACCTTCTGGCGGCCCACCTTGTCACCGAGCCAGCCGAAGACGACGCCGCCGAGCGGCCGTGCCACGAAGGTTGCGGCGAAGGTTCCCAGGAGGAACAGGGTCTGCACGGACTTATCGGCCTCGGGCAGGAAGACTGGACCCATGGTGGTGATGAGGTAGCCGAACACGCCGACGTCGTACCATTCCATGGTGTTGCCGACGATCGTGCCGCCGAGTGCTTTTTTCAGCATTGGCTGGTCAACGACGTTGACGTCGGATACCTTGAGTCGACGGCGTGTTGGAAGTTTCAATTTTGAGGCACCGCGTGGTGCGGTCTTGCTCGTTGCAGCAGCGTTCCTAGCGCCTGCTGAAGAGTCGGTAATGCTTCGGTCTGTGGGCATTTGGGTTTCTCCTAGGGAGATCATTTGCTTGCGACATACAGCTGCTCCGCTCTGGGCAGGGTTTCAATTTTACGGGGTTTGGGCTCAAACTAAGAGTCGAGCACTGATTTTTGGGCGCTCGAAGGGGCCTTTGGTGCCCGCATGTCTGATATTTTTCCGGTCCTATAGCACCGGAATCACGCGGATTTTGGTGTGCTCCGGGGTGGGTCAGCAAATTGTTTGGTTCAGGGCCTCGAAACGCACAGTTTGCTGATCATTTCCGATGGGATTCCTGCCGTTTTCCCAGCACCACCGTGGCTTCGAATTCTTCAGAATGGACCACCCGCGTCGACAGCCCGGCGTGCCCGAACAGGGCCGCCGTCGTCGGGGCCTGCCGGACGCTCGTTTCGATCAGCAGCCGGCCCCCGGGAGCCAGCCACAACGGAGCCTCCTCCGCGATCCTGCGCTGTACGTCCAAACCATCCGCGCCGCCGTCGAGCGCTACCCGCGGTTCATGCAGCCGGGCCTCCGGCGGCATCAGACCGATCGAGTCCGTAGGGACGTATGGGGCGTTGGCCACGAGAACGTCTATCCGGCCGCGAAGAGTGTCAGGCAGGGCCGAAAAGAGATCGCCTTCATGCACTTGTCCGCCCGCACGCCCGATGTTGCGGCGGGCGCAGCGGACCGCAGCGGGGTCGACGTCGGCCGCGTGAAGCTCGATCCCGCCCACCGCGGCAGCCAAAACGGTACCCACGGCACCCGAACCACAGCAAAGATCGACGACGACGGCGCCCGGCCGGGCGAGGCGGGCCGCCTGCTGAACGAGGTACTCCGTGCGGCGGCGGGGGACGAACACGCCCGGGTCCACTGCGATGTGCTGGCCGCAGAACTCAGCCCAACCCAGGAGGTATTCAAGGGGCAATCCGGAGGCGCGTTGTCCGACCAAGCGGTCGAGGTCCTCGGGGGCGTGCGCCGCGGCGATGAGGAGCCGGGCCTCGTCTTCGGCGAAGACGGAACCGGCCGAGCGGAGCCGTGCTGTGACTGCGGAATGGGAAGGCTGGAACGTGGGTGCTGACATGGGAGAGCCTTTCGGGGTACCGAGGGGTGCTCTCCGGGCCATGCTAGCCGAGAGCGGACGCGGAGGCCACGCGCGAAAAGGCTCCGACAAAAGCCGGGGTTCACAAACACGGCCGGGAGTGTCTAGGGTGGGTGCATGGGAACACTGATTTTTGAATAGACCAGCGGGTCCTGGTTCGTCGCAGATGCCGATCTGCAGGCTTTACCGATGCCGCTGAGTTTGATCCGACAAAAATCCACGCCTGTTGAGGCTTCGCCTCCGCGCCGTTCCTGCTATGAGGCCCAGGGTCTCGCAGCGGACGTCGCCTCCCGATACCTCCTCCGGCAAATCAAGAGCTTTAAGGAGTCCACTGCATGACACCGAACACACCCGAAACCGACGCCGGGCAGGAACCAGTAGCGCAGGAAACCGAAGCCCCGGCTGCCGGTGTCAGATCGAAACTGACTGACGCGCAGAAGGAGATGCTGGCCAGCAAGTCCCGCGGCGGGGCAGCGAACAGCTGGCAGAGCACCGGAAGAGGACACAAGCCCACTCAAGCGAGTGGCAAGCTGGCCAAGTCCGAGAAGAAGGTCCGCTGGTAGATCCTGCAGACAAGCGGACCGCTCCCACCTAGTATGGAAAATCCCTTCGTTTCAATGCAGAAAGGAAGAACAATGGCTGCGAAGCACGTTGAGCAACAAATCAACTCCGAGGTGGCCAGCCACTTGGTCGAGTCCATGGATAAGGCGCCCATGCCGGCCCCGGCAACGGTGGCGATGGCAGTGGGCTCGACCCAAGGACCGGCATGGCCAGATGTTAGCGGCAAGACCGGGCACCCCAAGGATCGCGGCGCCAGCCACGGCCGCGTAGGCCAGCAGGCGGCGGTCACCGCGGTCCACCGCACCGGCCGTCCCCAGATGCCGCACTCCTCTTAATAATATTTCGACACGGAAAATGCCTTGCGACACCGGAATTCTGGTGGCGTAGGGCATTTTCCGTGTCGCTGGACCGTTCGGGTTTAGGCGCGCTCGACGTCGGCCGGGGACTTGTCGGGGCGCCAGCCACGCCAGACGGGATGCCGCATCCTTTCGGTACCGGTCCAGTCGCCGAACGTCACCTCTCCCACGAGCTCCGGGGAAACCCAGTGCGCGGTGGCGGCGTCCTCGGCGGGGATGTCGTGGAAGGGGGAGTCCGGGCGATCGAGCCCCTCCATGCGCTTCAGGATGTCGCGCAGCTGCCAGTCCTTGAACCCGGTGCCCACCCGGCCCGCGTAGCGCAGCTTGTCGCCGTCGGGAATCCCCACCAGCAACGCTCCAATGGTCCCGAGCCTCGCCCCGGCGCCGGGCCGCCAGCCACCCACCACCACTTCCTGCGTGCGTTCAAACTTGAGCTTGATCCAGGACCTGCTGCGCCGCCCAGGCTGGTAGCGGCTATCCGCACGCTTGGCCATCACGCCCTCCAAGCCAAGCTCGCCGGCGCTGGCCAGGATGTCGTCGAGGTCATGTTCCAGGATCTCGGATACATGAACAGGGGAGCCCTGGACCGGCAGCTTGGCATGGAACGCCGCCAGCCTGTTCCGGCGCTCGCTGAGTGGCAGGGAGGTGAGGTCGGGGCTGGCGCCTTCTTCGGCGCTGGCGCGGGATCCGGCGACATACAGGAGATCGAAAACCATGAGCTGAACGGGGACCGCGGCCCGGGCGCGTTCGACGTCGCCGGGTTTGAAGAGGTTCATCCGCTTCTGGAGCAACTCGAAGCTAGGCCGGCCGTTCTTGCTGAGTGCGACGATTTCGCCATCTGCCACGAAGTCGTGATCAGGCCAGTAGCGCGGATCCGCCAGTTCGGGATACGTGGGAGTCATGTCGATCCCGGAGCGGCTGGTCAACCTGATCTTGCCGCCCGAACCCGAAACGATGGCCCGGAATCCGTCCCACTTGAGCTCAAACAGCCAGTCGCCCGAGGACACATCGGCGGGGTTTCCGGATGTTGCGAGCATGGGCGCGTAACTGGGAGTGCCATTCGTTTGCGGCTGGGCGTCAGTCAACAGCACCGCCCGATGGCGCGGTTTGTCCTTCATCAGGTGGATCAGCCACTGCGAAGGCGACTCCCCGGTGTGGATGAGCGCGAAACGGCGGGTGCCGTGCAATCCGCCGCCGGGCTTGCCGGTGAGGGTGGCGATGACTTCCTTGCCGTCGCGCCATTTTTCGCACTCGAACTCGCCGCTGTCCCAAATGCTGACCGTCCCTGCACCGTATTCGCCCTTCGGAATGATGCCCGCGAATTGCGCATACTCCATCGGATGGTCCTCCGTGCGCACCGCGAGATGGTTCTTGGCCGGAGTGTCCGGCACGCCCCGCGGCAAGGCCCAGGACGCCAGGACGCCGTTGTGTTCCAGCCGGAAATCGAGGTGGAAACTTCGGGCATGGTGTTCCTGGATGACGAAGATTCCGCCGGGCGGATTGGGTTCCGCGTAGGCCTGGAGTGGGCGTCCCGGTTGGTGTTCGACGGCGGGAAACGGTTCGGGCGTCCGCTGCGGGTCGCGCTTGTCCACGTAGCTGGCCAGCCGCGGGTTCACGGTGGTGCCGGCGACGGCGGCGGTGCTGACGCCCCCAGTGCTGACGCCGTGCGCGCCGGGCAGGCCGCCGTCGTGGTTCTTGCTTTCCGGGCCGCCGGAGCTCTTGGTGCGGCTGCCCGCGTGCACGGGCGTATGCCCGGACCGCCCGGCAGTCACCGCGGCGAAGGGGTCCTTTCCCTCTTTGACACGTTTCATGACGACCGTGAAGTCCAGATGCTCGAGCGTGGGGGAGGCGAGTTCACGCCACGTCCTGGGTGCGGCCACCATGGGGTGGGCCCGTCCGCGGAGGGAGTACGGGACGATGGTGGTCTTGTTCCCGCTGTTCTGGCTCCAGTCCACCAGCACCTTGCCGTTGCGCAGGGTCTTCTTCATGTCGCTGACCACGAGGTCCGGGTGGTCGGCCTCGAGCGAGCGCGCCAATTCGTGCGCGAACGCAGAGACCTGCTCCCATTTGCGGGTGCCATCCAGCCCGGCGTAGAGATGGATCCCCTTGCTGCCGCTCGTCACAGGAACGGGATCCAGCCCGACGTCCCGCAGGATGCTGCGCGCCAGCTTGGCGACCTCGACGCATTCGGGAAGGCCCGTGCCGGGACCCGGATCGAGGTCCAGGACAAGGCGGTCCGGCGGCAACATGGTTCCGTGGGCGTCCACTTGCCATTGCGGCACGTGGATTTCCAAGGCCGCAATCTGGGCCAGCCAGGTGAGCGTAGCGAGGTTGTTGACCAGCGGGTAGACGTTGCTGTGCTCCCTGTGCTGGATGGTGACCCTGGGAACCCACGCCGGCGTCGAGTCGTCCAGGTTCTTCTGGAAGAACATCTGCCCGGGATCCTCGGTGGTCCCTACTCCATGCACCCAACGCTTCCGGGTGGCGGGCCGGTTGGCGGCAGCCGGGATCAGGAACGGGGCCACGGCGGCGTAGTATTCGAGCACTTCGGCCTTGGTGGTGCCAGTTTCCGGGTAGATGATTTTGCCCAGGTTGGTGAGCGTCAGTTCATGGCCTTCAACGTTGACGCGTTCCTTCTGGCTGGTTGCCACCTCTTCACCTCCGCCGGGTTGTGATGTTCACTTAGTGCATGAGGGCCATATGGAAGGGTTCTATCGCGTTCGGGCTGGTCAACGTACCCGTCAAGCTCTACAGCGCCACCGAGGACCACGACGTCAGTCTCCACCAGGTCCACAACAAGGACGGAGGCCGCATCCGTTACCAGCGGAAGTGCGAAATCTGCGCCTCTGTTGTGGATTACGAGGATATCGACAAGGCCTACGAAGAGGAAGGCCGTACCGTGGTGCTGTCCGCGGCCGATTTGAAGTCGCTGCCCGCGGAGAACAGCCGCGAAATCGAGGTGGTGGAGTTCGTTCCGGCTGAGCAGTTGGATCCCATCATGTACGAGCGGCCCTACTACCTTGAGCCGGATTCCAAGTCGCCCAAGGCCTACATGCTGCTTCTGCGCACCTTGCAGGACACCGAGCGCGTGGCCATTGTGCAGTACGCCCTCCGGCAGAAGACCAGGCTGGGCGCGCTCCGGGTACGTGGTGACGTGCTGATGCTGCAATCCCTGCTCTGGGACGACGAGGTCCGCGAGGCCAACTTCCCCTCGCTGGAAACCGACGTCAAGATCTCGGACAAGGAGCTCGAGATGTCCTCGGCCCTGGTGGACTCCATGGCGCGCGACTTCGAGCCCGAGCAATACACCGACAACTACCAAGTTCAATTGCGCCAACTCATTGCCGCCAAATTCGAAAAGGGCGACTCCATCGACACCGAGAAGACTTTCGGTCTCGCAGCCAGCGAAGGGGAAGGCGGCGAGGTCATCGACCTCATGGAAGCCCTCAAACGAAGTCTCGACAAGAAGCGTGGCAAGGCGTCCGCCGAGTCGTCCGCTGCGTCGTCCACCGAAGAGTCCGACGACGGCGCCACGGCCAAAGCGGCCAGCAAGCCCAGGGCGAGGGTCAAGAAAGCCTGACGCGCCGCCGTCGTGCGCTCCGCGAAAACTGGACATGTCCCTCCGGGCCCGCACAGGAACAAGGCACATGTCCCTCGTGTGAGGCGAGGGATGGACATAGTGCGAATATGTCCATTCCTGGGTCCGGGCGGAGAGCATGTCCCTTGGGAATGTGGGCAGTTCTTCCCGCGAAAACTGGACATGTCCCTTGGGCGCGCACAGGAACAAGGCACATGTCCCTCGTGTGAGGCGAGGGATGGACATAGTGCGAATATGTCCATTCCTGGGTCCGAGCGGAGAGCATGTCCCTTGGGAATGTGGGCGGTTCTTCGTGCGAAAACTGGACAT
>NZ_JBIYDB010000043.1:0-33849 GCF_044908325.1 Arthrobacter sp. GAS37 | reverse complement strand
GGACTCAAGGAAAGCTGCAACGCGGCCGCGTCCATGACGCTGAGGAGTGAGTTGAGCCAGTTCGATTGCGGTGAAGGTGAACGGAACCACACCAAGGTGAGGTAGGTGCTGTGTGATTCGGCCACATCCGCGGCCCATCGCTCCCACCTTTGGTAAAGCTGGCTGAGCTCGCTCGTACTGGTTTGAGCGGCCATGCCAAACCGTGTGCGCACCAGAAGCTCAGGCCCCCACGCGGGTGAACCTGCCCGCGATACCAGGAGCGTTACCTCCGCCTCCCGTTTGTTGAAGGCCGCGTAGAGGGTTGGCAGGTATCCGATCTGCAAAGCGATGACAATCAACCCGGTATACGCGGCCGCGTAAACCAACACCGTGGTGCCGACATTCGTCGGGGCAGCGTAGCCGAGCGTGAACATCGCGGAGCCGGCCTCGCTTGAGGCTTGCCAGTAGTCGCCGTCGACGAAGGGAAGGAGCAGGAGGCTGAAGGACAGGTCGAACAGGATCATCCAAACCAGCAGGCGGACGAAGAGCGCCATCGGAGACTGCCAGGCAAGGATCCGATCACGTGTTTCGTAAGAGGTGACGGGAACTGTGATGACACGAAATACCTTCATCGTCGCCAAGGCGGTCACCCGTGAAAGTGCGCTGCGCAGCGGGCGGGGCACTATCAGTGTTCCGATCACACTCATCCAGGTCAGGAGCAAACCCACCAACCCGACCGGAAAACACGCCCACACGAATACTGTCACTGTGCTCTTTCGTCCTGTGTAGCTGGGTTTTATGCGGTGGTTGCCCTGGTTTCGGTCAAGTCGACGATGAGGTTACGTTCGGCGAAGTACCAGGCGCCGGCGATCTTGGTGAAGGTATCGAGATAGCGCAGCGAGGCAATCATGATTCTCCGTTCGTCGTCGGCGGTGAACAGGTGATGGGCCATGGTGTAGCTCTCGCCGGTTGCCTGGTCGCCATCGAGTTCTATCGTGCATTGCCCGTTGAAGTGGGTCGTGGCCTCGTACTGGTTCAGGTTGGCGAAAACCGGGGACAATGCCTCGCGTCCATTCAGAGCGTCGCTGGGTTCACTGCCCTGACCATTCATGAAGACCACGAAGCGGCAGTCTTCGGTGAACAGCGCTTTCTGACCTTCAGCATCGCGCCTGTCGGCGCAACTGGCATATGCGTCGAAGAGCTCACGAATCGCGAGCCTGTCCGCAGCCTCCGCCGGTGTGATGAAGCCGTGCATGACCATGGTCACTTCCGTACATTTTCGGTTTTACTGGGTCGCAGATTTCGCCGAGGCGGTGGCAGAGGACGGCCCGGGCCATTTCACTAATCGGTCAGCTTCACGGGAATCTTCAATTCCAACGCGTGTTTGTCCGCCAAGACCAGAAGCCGGCGGATGCGCCCCGCGATGGTGTCTTTGCTTATGGGGGGATCAGCCAGCCTGCCCAGTTCGTACAGGCTGGCTTGTTCATGGGCGAGCCGAAGTTCACCGGCGTGCTTGAGGGGCTCCGGAACGTCCTCTCCCAGAATTTCCATGGCTCGTTCGACGCGGGCCCTGACAAGCTGCGCTGCATGGACGGATCGTCGCAGGTTGGCGGTGTCGAAATTCTCGATGGGGTTGGCCCTGCCGGCTTTGACGTTGTTGACCCTGCGCTGTTCCTGCCACTTCGCGAGGCCCGTACCAGCACCCATGCGGGCCAGCAATGCAACAATCGCGTCCTCGTCGCGGATCACCACGCGATTCGCCCCACGCATTTCGCGGATCCTGGCCTCAATACCCAACCGCCGGGCAGCACCCACCAAAGCAAGCGCAGCCTCCAACCCCGGGCACGTGACCCCGAGCAAAGAAGACCGGCCTGGTGCAGTGAGCGAACCCTGTGCCAGGAAAGCTCCCCGCCACACAGCCTCAGCATCGGAGGATGAGCCGTTCACGACCGCCGGCGGAAGCCCCAGGACCGGGATTCCACGGCTATCCACCAGACCGGTCAGACGGGCAAGGACTTCGCTGCCGCGCACCATCCGGACAACGTAGCTCCCGCCGGAATGGCCTTGACCAGCAGGAACCCTGAAGACCTCGCTCCGGTGACCGTAAAGATCAGCGATCGCATCCCTCACACGCCTGGCCGTGGAAGCAAGATCGACCTCGGCCTGGACCATGAGCCCGCCTGGAAGGATATGCAGACCCCCAGCGAAACGCAAAAGAGTCGAGATTTCAGCCTTCCGGGCCGAAGAACTCCTGATCGCCACCCGTGAAAGCTCTTCCTTAACCAACACAATCAACCTCACCACACACCCCTCACAATTACAGATAACCTCCGTCGCCAACCCGGTAAGCGGAATCAAAAAGCGCAGTCGAGGTTGGATGCTGGCCGTCAGTTTGGTTGCTACGCGAATCCAGTCTCAACCCGTATGTGCGCTCGAGGACCATAAGTCCAGGGTCCCGGGTATCCGGGGAAGAGTGCGGCCAGCCCCAAACCCTGACCGCACTCTCCTCGCCGGGATCCATGCGCCCGGCGATCAGCAGCCCGGCCGGTATCCTCGCACGAATACACCGCCCGGGCACAATCCGGTAAGAAGTCCAGGAACTACTTACCAGGCAATAAAATAGTGGGCCCAGAACCCGGATCGTGTCGCGATACATGCGCCAAACACCCGAATACGTGGCATCAGCTCAAAGTAGGACCAGCGCCGCGTGCCTGTCGCCCACAGGCCGCCGAAGAAAAAGCGCGGGGCTCCCCTTGAAATCACTGCGCACACCACCGGCGTCCGACGGCGCACCCGTGCCGTCGAGGCGGTGTCCCCTACCCGATTGGAGCAGGCATGTCTGTCCTGGAGCAGAACAAGAAGATCGTCGTGGACTACTACCAGACCGCCTTCAGCGGCAACCCGGAGAAGGCGATCGCGGACCACTTCGGCCCCCGCTACGTCCAGCACAACCCCGACGCCCAGGACGGGCCGGAGGCATTCATCGGCTTCGTTCGCTGGCTGCGCGGCGAGTACCCGGACCTGCGGCTGGACATCAAGCGGGTGATCGCCGAGGGCGACATGGTGGTCACCCACTCCCACCTGATACTGGAGCCCGGCAAGCCGGGCCGGGCCCTGGCGAACTACTTCCGTCTGGAGGACGGCAAGGTCGTCGAGCACTGGGACGTCATCCAAGAGGTCCCGACCACCGCCGCCAACGACAACGGCATGTTCTGAAAGCCGCGTGGTGAGCATGGATACCAGTGACTTGGAGACCTCGTCGGCTCCGGCCGACGTGGTGCAACACCAGTACCTGGCGTCGGCCACCGGTGACCTGGAAGCGTTCCGAGCCACCGTCGCCCCCGATGTCGAGTCGACCGAGACAGCCGACTTCTCCCCGAGCGGCACCTACCGCACCCCGGACGGCGTCATGGAGCAGCTGGCCGCAGCGTGTGACCAGTAGGTCACCCACGACGACACCTACGTCGTCGACGGTGAGCGGGTCGTGGTCCTGGCCCGCTACAGCGCCGTCAACAAGGCGACCGGCAAGTCGCTGGAGGTCCGGGTCGCGCACCAGGCCCAATGGCGGCGCGGCGGCACCATTTATCGCTCTCCCCGCCCACTGCTGCACTGACCCCAACCGACCAAATTTGGGGTGGGACCCAAGCATGACGTGCTGGCGCTCGATGCACTTGTCCGCGAACTGCCGGAACTCACCCGAGGTGTCCCGGTAAAGGGACCGGCTTGCGGGCTTAGTCGTGCACTCGCAATAGAGTCATTGGATGATAACGCCACAACCTACTGATCGATTGCAGTTCCGTCAGATGACTGATGCTGACCTCGACAACATGGCCGCCTTGCTCGGAGACCCCGAGGTGATGCGTTTCTACACGGCACCCAAGTCTCGGGAGGAAGCAGCGAACTGGATTCGTTGGAACCAGGAGAACTACGCGGAGGACGGATTTGGCCTGTGGATTGTCGAAACGCATGACGGAGAGTTCATAGGCGACTGCGGCCTGACCTGGCAGTCGGTGAACGGCGAGCAGAAACTTGGGGTCGGCTACCACGTGCGCTCCGACCTACACGGCCAGGGGTACGCGACGGAGGCAGCAACTGCTTGTCGCGACTACGCCCGCGAACATCTTGAAGCCAAGGAACTGACAGCTATCATCCATCCGGATAACCGGGCGTCAGAGCGGGTAGCTGAAAAAGTCGGAATGCATCGCGTCGCTGATGATCGAGGCGGTAACATTCCCGTCCGAGCGGTCCTCCGCATGCAGCTGTAAAACACGTCCGAGCCTGTCCTCTGGAGGAACCCCTTGTGGGCTGCACCTTGCGCCAAATAGCGCTATGAAAAGGCCGCCATTTATGGGGTGGGACTCAAGTACGCCTGAAACCTGCCACGGCCGCGTGATGGCCGTTAGATCTGGCTGTTGGTGGGTGGGAAGAGTGCTCGTGGTTGAAGGTCCAGTTTCGTTTGTTGGTCCTGTTCTGGCGGGGTGAGGTTGAGAACGCAGTCCCTCCACCGTCGCTAACGATCTCGGAACACCGAAGATGATAGCTTTGCTGCAGCGCCTCGCCAAAGACGAGACCATACCGAACGATACCCTTGGAATCCTTTTCACCATTGCCGGGGAGCAGCTAGGGGTTCGCTTCCTTCAAGACGTCGAGAGCGGCTGATGAAGCTCTACCTTTCATCATTCCCTATCGGTTCGGGTTCAGCATGGCTGCGTGAAAATGCCGGAAGCCGTGGCGAAGTTGGCGTAATCCTGTACGCCATCGACGACCGAACCCCCGAGGCCCGCAAGGCTTCGTGGCGGCGCGAGTCTTCGGCACTCCAGAACCTCGGATTCCAGACCATCGAACTCGACCTGCGTGTTGATCGGTGCACACACATCATGAGATCGATTGGGACAGTTTGGGTCCGCGGCGGCAACACGTTCTTGCTCCGGCAACGCATCGCCCAATCGGGAATTGAGGACCTCCTCGTGCGACGCGTCGCGGACGGGGACTTGATGTACGCCGGCTATAGCGCGGGAGCAACCGTGCTGACCCGCGACATCACATATCTCGCCTCGATCGATGACCCGCACGTCGCCGGTTCCCCTCCTCCGGAACGGGGTCTCGGGCTCCTGGATCGGCCCCTGATTCCACACGTGGATTCCCCCGGACACCCCGAGAGCGGCGCTTGTACCCAAGTCAGCAGAGATCTGAGGAGCCGAAATATCGAGCACTGGGCGCTCAGCGACGGTCAGGTGCTGATACAGCAAGGCCCGGTAATCTCCCTACTGTCCCCACCACGTGAAGAAGGCTAGAGACGCATCAAAGCGGTTGGCATCGGGCGGACGATGTGGCCAGCGTGCACGCTTTGCCCGAGGCGTCGGACCAAGCGAGCGCTGGCGAAGATCCGGCGCCCCGCCTACACCACCCAGGAGCAGCTGCTCGAGGAGAACACCAATCTCACGCGTAAGATCCACGAGGATCCCGCCTCCGACGGCGGCGGCAATGAAGAACGCGACGCCCTGGGCAAGGCGGCCCTCCCAGCCAAGGAATTTGACGGTGATCATGTCCTGGTTCTGGATAAAGAAGACGATCAACAGCACCAACACCGCAAGACTGACAGCAACCGCACCCCAGATAACTGCCGTCCGGGTGACGCGGGAAGTCCCGGTGTAGGCCGCACGCCCTGCGCTTCGATGGACTTCAGAACACGTTCTGAGTTAGTGTTGTTTCATGAGCGCAGCAACATTATCAAAAACGACATTCAAGTCTTCTGAACTGAGCCGCGCATCCGCAGACGTCTTTGCGGCCGCGGTTGATCACCCTGTCCAGGTCACGCGCCGCGACGGCGAATCCCTGGTGCTGATGTCCGAGAGTGCCGACAAAGCGCGCGATGCACTGCTGGAGCTCGCGGCGCAGCTCGTTGCTGTCTCCACGAGCACCGATGGAACCCTCGCCGGCCGCATGAGCGACCGCTTCCCCTGGATGTTGGCCCTGAGCCCGGCTGACCAGGAAGCCTGTGCGACTGCGGTGCTGGCGGCAGCTCGTGCCTCTTTCGCCACCCATCAGCCCCATCTTGCCATTGCTGAACTTACCTCCTGGCGCGAGACGGCCACTGCCATCGCTGCGGGTCTGGGCAAGGAGCCGGTGGAATGGCTAGATGAAGCCGAAGCGGTCGAGCGCCCCTAGCGCATGGCGAAGGAATCGAAGGTTGAGCGGCCGACGAAGAAGAACGAATACGAGATCCGTTTCGCATCAGTCCAGGCCACGAAGGGCTGGACTGACCTGGCGGCCACGATCAGGAACCCGCTGGCCGATGCGTGGGATTTCCTTACACGGACGCCTGAGCTCGAAACACCCACCAACTACCGGCTGAGGGGTGAACTGGAACTGGTGACCCGCAACGGTGCCACACATGACCGGTGGCAGCACAAGCCGACGCTCAAGGGCGGCGCCCGCCTCTGGTTCTACGTTGAGGGACAGGTCATCTACCTGGAGCAGGTCCACACCAGCCATCCCAACGAGACGAAGTAGCGCCGTCTCGGCTGTTCCAAAAAAGAAACCCCACCTGATCCGAAGATCAGGTGGGGTTTCTGTGTTGAGGGGCCATCAGACGCTTGTATTAGCTGGCGTCGCCGTTGGGCTTGTGCTCCACGCGCAAACCCTGCACAGACAGGCCAGAGACGAAGCGTCATGCTTCGCGGCACTTGTCGCAGTCGATCCGTACATTGTTTCCCGGAAGCCGGGGGTGTTGTCATGCTCTTCGATGATCAGTCCCTCGCCGCAGTGGCACGGAAACTCATGTCGCTCGATCGTCCCTGGCTGTGCTCGCCCTCGGGGCTTTCGAGGGTTAGTTCTTGGCGTCGGCCGAGATCAATACAACCAGGCGGGATGCTGCCCGCTACACGCACTCCGGGCGATACGTCGGATCTGCGGGGCCGCTCTGGAGGAGTGCGTTGGAGACAAGGGACCACACGTTTGGATCGTTGGGAGATTGATCGTGTTCGAAGGTGTCGAGAGGGCAGTAGTCCTGCAGAACGAGGTTGGATACTTGCTTCGCCGGCCCAACAAGAGCCTGGCTCGCATAAGGGGTAACGACCTCGTCGTATCGGGTTGAGATGACTGTGTAGGACGGGCCGGGTACGGCGTCGCCGATCGAGTTGAGCTCGGTCATGAACGCCGACCCGGCATGCTGGTCCGCGCAGGCCTGGCACAGGGTGCTCGTTGCGGTCGTGTCGAGAATCATCCCCGCGGGCGACGGTGCGATGAGGCCTTGTGTGCCGTGGTTCGACGGCACAATGCCGACGAGGTGGTGCACGTACTTGTCGCCGCCGAGGAAGCCGATGTAGTACCGCGGCATCATCCCGCCTTGGCTGTGCCCGACGAGGTCGACCTTCTTTGCGCCCGTCGCGCCGAGAACTGATTTTACGAACGTCGCAAGTTCAGCTGCGGAGTCCCGAATTGCCCCACTCGCCGGTACATTGTTGACCACCCCGTAGTTGAGCGCGAAGACGCAGTACCCCTGGTCCTTGAGCACGGGTGAGAGCAGCGCCCAGTTCTTGTACATCGTCTCGAACGTTCCCGGGACGAGGACCACCGGGTAGGGATGCACGCTCGACGGCTTGCACGTCCAGTCATTGGCTCCGGGAGGGTCCGGTGAGATCGAGTCGGCCTGAGCCGCGGGTGCGGCGAAGAGTCCAATCGTGAGCAGCGCGGTGGCGAACACGGCGGTGAGTCGGAATCGGCGCATGGCATGCCTTTCTCCTGGCCGCGAACCCCTATGTCCGCGGCATCCATAGTTACTTTGCGGTAACTTACCGGCGGGTCGCAATAGCATGCGGAGATCATGAGAAAACGTGCACTCGCTCGTCGGACCCGGACCGTACCGGTACCCCAATGACTACGCTGTATACATGAATCGCTCGGGCCAGACGATCAACCGGCTCACGGGAGATACGATCAACAACGCAGATCCCTTCGCGCATATCCCGCTGCCGTGATGAAAATCAATGACTTGTTTCACATGGACCCATCTCTCCGGAGATATACGGCGCCGGAAGCGATGAACCCCCTGACTGAGGAGGACGCTCTCGAAGAGGCACAAGTCCTCGATATCCGTTTCGACGCCCTGGCGGGTATCGCTGGGATCCTATTCGATCTCCGCCAGGCCCTGCAGCTTCGAGAGGCGAATACCGGGGTACTTGTCGCTCATCGGGTCCATGGCTTGACACGGGCCGGGCCGGGCCGGGCAGAGACACAGCGTTGACTGCGCGGTCTATCGGCAGCTCGATCCCGCGGGCAAGAGACCAGCCCTTCGAACTAAGCCTCGTCATGTGGCCACATCCCGGGGCGCGGCTTTCTCTGATCGCCGAGTACGCAGCCTTCTTCGTCGGCAACGTTCCTGGACTGGCAGAGGCACCGCCAGACTACACCGATCGTGACCGAGCGGCACTCGGTCACGAAGTTTCTTGTTGGGACTCGTTATTCGAACCTATCAGCGCGGTCTTCCTTGACGATGTAGGCAGCGGTGGCTGACGAAGTCTCAATATTGCTGCTTGGGGCTTTGGTAGTAACGACGGGAAATTGAACGCTAAGGTTCGTCGGGGCGCGTCCAACCAGGCGTTCCCTGACAAGGCCAGGCCACTCGTTGTGATGGGCATCGCCGGAGGACTGGGCGGCGCTGGAGCAACCGAAGCGGAGACAGGTAGCATTGCCACACATATCGCAACCGTAGAGACCGGAGCCAGCAATGCCGCCAACGGCGTAAGGCTAGAACAGCAGTTGGCGCGCGGCCCGCTGAATCGGTGTTTACGTCGTCTGGGCGATTGAGTTCAGGGGCAGTCGCTGCGTCACGCGAGATCATTGCCGGCAGCAAGTTAGGCAACAAGGATCTGATCCGGCGCTTGACTTCCGATGGAAGCAACATCGCCGGCTGGAGCAAGTACGCGACCCGTACCCACAGAGTCCGTCGGGCGACTTCCAAGTGCACTTCTACATGAACCAACGCACTGGCGCGATCGACTATGGCTAGGATTACAAGGTCATCTTCAATGGAGTCGCCCGATGAAAGTTATCTGCACGAAGCTTCCGCTGTCTCCCACAGGTGAGGTGTTAGAAGCGAGCCCTTGGCTGACTCTTGACGCCGAGTACTGCGTGGTCTCGTTGCTTGCCAACCCTGGCGGTCGGGTGGAAATCCAGATCGACATTGACGACGGCCGCCCGTATTGGTGAAAACGCCGACTAAGACGAGGGCCACTCCGGGAACATGAGCCGCCAGGCGCCAAAATGGTGATCGGGGCCACCACTTCAAAATCGCCTCAAGCAGGCCGCCCCGGCCCAACGACTTCGCCATGGTTCTCCAATCTTTCGCTCTGCCCGCAGACTCTTGCCCCTCATCCCTAACGGGCCTGGTTTTCATAGCGCTGAACCCGGGAAGACGCACGCATCGAACGGATACCAAAAGCCCCGGCAAAGTACGCAGATGCGTCCGGCACGTCACCCATGGGAACTCAGGCTGATATCGAGGGAAGCGATTTGCCTGGTGTGCCGCCTCTCAAGCCAGAGAGCCCACCGCAAGCCTTTTTACTGTCGGCCCGCGGAACGGAATTGCCAGCTGTACCAGGTATGACTGCCTGAATTCATCAGAGTGCATTGCCGGGGCGAGCCCAATGTGGGTGAGCAGTGTGAAGCCTTCGTGTGCGATGTCGCGATGTCTTCATGAGACAAGTATTCGACACGCCATGACGGAAAGGACACAGCGTGGCCACACCGTGTCGACACGCTCACCCTCGCGACATGACTGCGGTCGAGACTTCCCTGTCCCGCCCACGTACAGAAGCTCTGGGCAACGACCGCGGCGACGACCGCGGCGTCGGCCGACGGCTTGCCCCTTTTATCTGCCACATCAATAGACGGAAAAATCTATCCCTGAGAAAGTGCCGGCTGAATGGCTGGGATCTCGCCAAGAACCCCTGTCGCATCCAGGACGTCAAAAACTCTGGCCACGTGTTCAGCAGTGGGAAAGGACTGGTCTGCCGGGTTTCGGAGATCAATGAGCGTGCCGTGCTCAAAACGCTCGATCTTAGCTCCCTCCAAAGCAGAGGGTACTGTACCGAGACGATCGGCAAGCCACGTCATAGCACCTACGAGGGGACTGGTGTACCGCATCGGCTGCGCCTCACGGACATGATCGTCGTAGATCGTGACGTAATCCGGCTGCCAAGCCGCCGCGAACGCTTTGAGTATGAATGGCAAGGGAGCAGCCAGCTCGCCGAGCTGATCGGGATCCTTCCACATCATCATCACGCTGATCTTGTTCATGCGTGATTCTTGATGTACCCGAGAGGACCCTGCGTCGATATCAAACGCGAAGTCAACATTAGCGTCAGGACCGTTATAGTCGCCGGTATACAGCATAAACTGGTACCCGAATTCCGGGCGCTCCAGACGCTCTCCGCCCTCGTCAGGATCGTCCCGAGCAATACATTCCTTGACGAATGCCGTGGCTTCTTCGGAGTTGTCGGGCCACGCGGCGCCGGACTCACTTTCTGCCCATTTGACAAATGGGTAGCCGAGCGGCAGGAGAAGGTCAATCATCCGTTGAGTGCGTGCGGCGACTTCTGAAGCGGATTCACCTCTCGCGCCCCAATTCGCCATTATCATCACAACGTTGTCAACAACGGTCATAGTATAAATATACCTTTATCCTTTGAATTCTGTATGGACGACCTTAATAACTATGCGCTGCCTATCAAGTAGCCTTTGAAGATTCTCTGCTCCCGCCGATGATGAAACATGCCATTCGATGGGAATGCCGTCAGCGTGATTGATTTGTCGACGTGCCTCCGCGATGAGCGCTTTCGCAATATTCGGGTTGTACCCTGGAGAATTCAAGCGGGTGTACCCGAGTTTAGCATCGAGAAGGACCGGGGCGGGTGGGTCTCCACGGAAATGGACACCATCGAACTTAACACCGCCAACCCGATATTCGAGCACTTTGCCGTCCGGCGATCTAAGGAGGCCACTGATCTGGGACTGATATCTTGCCCATGCCGGGTTGTCTTTCAACCCGATACCTACGATCCGGCCTGGTCCGCCGAGGGTGTCACCGATAGCGGGCGAAACCGGCGGGTTAAGCCCCGGAGGCTTAAGGCCGTTTGCAAGACGGTCGACTTTTGTCAGGTCCCGGGCTCCGTTGAGGGCTTTGCTCATGCCGAAGGGGAGGAGGCCGCCGGCGAGGTCGGCTCCGATGTTGCCGGGGGTGCCGCCATTGAGCGCTGCGTCGATGCCCAGGTTCAGTCCGGTGTTCCCTGCGATGCTTGCCCCGACTTTCGCCCAGGCGGGGGATTTCTCCCCGATCGAGACGATCGGTTTGATGATTTTGAGCTCTTTTAGTCCGGTCGTGGCTTTGCTCACGATCGCGAGTACGGTCCGGATCTTCGTCGCGACTTGCGTGGCGGCTTCCAACACACGGGAACAGACAGCGCCGACCCTCGCGGAGGTCACCGCGATCCGTGCAACAACGGCTGCGACGCCCCCGGCTTCGGATACCCCGACGGTAACGACCGCCAAAGCGGCAGCGGCGGCTTCGGTCACTGCCATGAACGCGAGCATCTCGAGGATCTCGTTGCCGATCTCGGTGTGCGCGTCCTCAATGGTCCGGGCATGCTCGGTACACGCCGCATCCATTTGGTCGCACGCGGTGACCAGGTCGCCGAGGTGCGTGCCGAAGTCACTCATCTTCGTTTCGATCAGGGGGATCTCCGGGGCCTTGATGCCGGTCAGAGACGGGGCAACCCCCTGGACCTGGGCTTTGATCAGTTCCAGGTCGTTTGAGGCGTTTTTCCAGGCCCGCGCCGCGTCGCGCAGTTTGGACGGGTCTCCGTCCGGCCAGACCACGCCGGCGACGGCCGCGATCCAGTTCCACCCGTCGGGCACAGGGATGTCACCGCCGGCCGCCGAGGGCGGCACAGCCGTGCCCGTCCCGGACAGCTCAACACCGACAGTGTCCGTCCCGGGAGGTGTTTTGCCTCCGGACGCGTGGTGTTCGGCGTCTGCCCAGGTATTGCCGGTCTGCACCAGTTTTTGCGCCAGTACACCCGTCACCGCGAACACGTCATCCATCGCGGACACGATCCCGGAGGCCATCTGGTCATAGTCCGTGGAAAAGGTCTGCCCGGACGGGTCATGCCCTGCCATCGATCCGGTCCCGGACAACCCCGAGGTCAGGCTACTCACAGCGGTACCGGCCATGCCCTGGGCTGTGGCCAGGAGATGCGCCGCGGAGGTATAGGACACCGGTTCGATATCGAGCCGGGCCATATCAGTACCATCCCCGGGTTGCCGCGTCCGCGGCAACCCCGTACAAGCCATGGGCATGGGAAGTGATGGTGGTGATGTGATCGATCTCCTCGGCCAGGATCTTCGCCTGGGCCGCCCAGACCGTGTGCATCCCCTGATAACTCTCATGCCCGGCACCGGACCAGGACCCGGCAATGGCCGCCGCGTGCTGCTCGACCTGGGCGAGCAACTCGTTCGCATAGCTCGTCAGTTGCGCGAGCTCGCTGATCAATCCAGGCAAGTCATCCGTGTCGACCCCGAACACCCCGCTCACCGGGTACCTGCACCGGGTGCGGGAAGGTGCGCGTCGGACAGGGCCTGCCCGCTCGCCGCAGCCAGCGAGGATTCGGTGATCTCGTACGCTCCGGCGGCGTTGCCGAGTAGGACCGACATCTCGCTCAGGACGTCCTGGACTTTCCCGGCACCGACGAACCAGTGTTCCAAGGCCGTACCGAGCTCGGTCGCGGTCCCTCCGGTCCAGGTCCCGCCTATCACTACGGCACTGACCGCCCGCGCCTGGTCAAGCCGCGCACTGAACTCCGCCGCATGGGCCGCCAACGTACCGGACAAGCCCTGCACGTCCGTCGTGCTCGTTTTGAAATCAGACAATCTTGAATCCCCCTATCAGAAAGGGCGTGAACCAACGCCAGAGCCCGCGGACCCGGTCAGTCGCGCACTCTATGTCGGACTGCGGCTGCCGAACCGCGGGTTAAGGATTGCTGCTTCCAAAGCAGGACGTACCGGGCAGGAAGGGAACCGTGCTGGTTTCCGGGCCTGTTGGCAGAGGAGCCAGCCGTGGAGTCGCAACCCGGGACGGCTGTTGCTAGGAGTGGAAGCCGCTGGTGACGTTGTGTTCGGTCTCCTCGTAAGCGCGGGCGGCCGTGCCGAGTTGGTGGGAGATCCCTTCCAGGGCGGACTTCAGGTCCATGCCGGCGCGGTGGAACTGCTCATACAGGTCATTGAAGGACGTCGACGCGCCGCCCTGCCAGTCGTTATCGATCAACGCTTTGACCTGGGCATTCAAATTCGACAGTTTCCCCTCAATATCCGCCGAGCCGCTCGAAAGCTGCGTCGAAACATGGGATAGCTGTTCGGAAGTTACTTTGTATTCGGCCATGACGTTACGTCCCTTTCGGTCACCCACAATAGTGGCGAACCGGCCCCCAATGAGCCGGACAATTTTCTTGGTACTGCGTAACGAATTTCAGAGCACTTGACCGGGCAAACAGCCAGCACACTCACAGGATTAACCCACCAGAGCCATTTTCGTGACGCGGCAGCGCCAGGGGCCTGGATCTTCCTTCGGCCGGAGAAGTCAATTAGCCTCTTCTCCTCGCTACTGAGACCGTGGAACTCGTGGATGCACAGGCCTGAAAACAGCCAAGATGTGAACAACTGCCGCGCCACAAGCGGCATTGCGCCGCATGTGGCGCGGCCAGGTGATGAGCAGGGGAACGCCGGGAAGACCACCAGGACGCGGCTACGTGGCCGGATGCAGGGGTTTGCTGCTTGCGGTACCGTTACTCGTGGCCGGCTGCACGGCGCCTGCCCCTGTCGTATCAGGAAGCACGCCGGTTTCATCGCCTGCCCCCGTCGAGTGCAGCCAGTACCACTCCGGCTGTCCCACCCAGTGCTGGAAATTCATCGGCATCGGCATCGGCATCGGCATCGCTCAGCCCGGGGACTGCCGCCATGAAGCAGACGATGGAGTCCGTACTGAAGACCATGCCGCCGCAACCCCCAAACCGGCAAAAGATGCATTGCGATCGCAACTCGTTTCGGCCGGCATCCCCGCCTCCGCCGTTGAGGTGTCCGCAAGCAAGACACCGACGGGACTGGATGTCGACGCCATCGGCGCCGCGGCCAGGCTGGACAAGGACTGCGTCATGGGCGAGATCAGGGCCGGCCAGGTTTCCGTGTCGGGCCTACCCGTGTTGGCCAGCGGCAAATGCTTCGTCGGGGATTCCCGCTAGCAGGACCGAACGTGAGTTATGCCTGGTCACCACAACGGCATGACGGCCTGCTTACACGACGGCGCGGGCGCCGGCCACGAAAACCTCCCGGTGGAAACAGGGCACCGTCAGGAAGCCGGCGACGCTTCAGATGCTTTGGGGACCAATGGCATCGGACGCATTCCTGCTCTTCCACTGCGTATTTTCATGACTACGAATAGGGTCGAGGCGCGTTGGCTTCGTGCCAGATCTAGTCGCACGCGGCCTCGACGGTTGCGAAAGTCGGAGGCGCAAATTCGGATGCCACACCATCGATTCCGTCGCCGATCATGATGGCCCACTTTCCCTGACCCTGCTGGCGCAACCCCAGAGCATACGGATCGAAGCCAGCGACAGAAGCATCCACCGGCCAATCATTCACCGGCCGCTGGCCAACACCCACGAGCTTGTCGTTGAGTTCGCGAATGTTCCGCTTCGTGGTTTCCGTAGCAGTCTTCACCGCGGCTTCGTGGCGTTCGATCATGCGCCTCACGCGGGCCGCATCTTCTTCTGGCGTGGATGTGGAAGGTTCCAACTTCGGACGAGGGGCCGTGGCTTCCTGCCAGATGTAGTCGCAGGCTGCACCGCTCGTTTCAAAAGTCAAGATATCGGCCCCGCCATCCGCTTTCATCGGCCCATAGCGGTAGGACACACCGCCGCGACCGTCGCTTCCTGCGATAACCCATTTCCCGTCGGTCTGCTGACGCAGGTTAGTGCCGTATGGATCGAAGACCTCGGCGGAGTCGTTCACCGGCCGCTTGCCCATCTCAACAAGCTTTTCGTTCAGTTCGCGAACATTCATCAATGCCCAGGCTCAGTGGGTAGCGGGAAGAGTGGCGCCCCGTCCGGATCGGCATAAGCAGCCCTCATCTGCTCGAACGACGCGTCCCGGTAATAAGTGAACTTGTTTGCGTCAACAACATATTGAAAGGTCGCGTTCAGTGTCCCGTTTGCCCAGGTCACGGTAGCCCGATCACTCTCGCGATATAGATCGACGCGGGAGCCGCGCTTGGGATCTTTCAATTGATCCGCATAAGTGAAGGGTGGGAGTTTGAGTTTGTAGGTCCTCCAACCGAAGAGTAGTCCCGCGGAGAGGTATTTTTCGGCGTCGATGAGCCGAATTGATTCCATTTCGATGGTTGGAGTGGTTTCGCGTTCGCCCAGACGGAGGACGGCGAAACTTCCCTCTCGATCCTCGATGAAATAATCGTCTCGATACCCATACGGTTTGAGAACCATCAGATACCCTGGCCGGTCCAGGACGACGACATAATCGTTCTCTTCGGCGAGCTGGAGAAGTTCGAGGCTAATGGGTGACTTCACGGTTCCAGTGTGTCGGGTGGCGGGAAGAGCGGGGCACCATCCGGGTCGGCATAAGCCGCTCGCATCTGCGCGAACGACGCATCCTGGTAGTGCGTGAACGCTTTCGCGTCAAAACCGAGACGAAAACTCGCTTTCGGAGTCACTCTGGCCCAGATCACGCTGGCCTTGCTGCTCTGCGGGTATTCCTCAACCCGAGAGCCCGGTTTGGGGTCTTTTACTTGGTCTAATGCCGTGAAGGGTGGGAGTTTGAGTTTGTAGATTCTCCAACCGAAGAGGAGTTGCCCGGCGAGGTATTTTTCAGCATCGATGAGCCGGGAGGCTTCCATCTGAAGGGTTAGCGTCATGTTGCGCTCGCCCCTCAAAAGGACAGCGAACCTCCCCTCCCGGTCTTCAATGAAGAAACTATCTTCATACCCATAGGGTTTGAGAACGAGTAGATACCCCGGCCGGTCCAGGACGACGACATAATCGTTCTCTTCAGCGACGTGACGGAGGTCGGGGCTAACGGATAATTTCACGGTTCCAATGTGCTGGGTGCCGGGAAGAGCGGGGCACCGTCCCGGTTGGAGTAGGCGGCCCGCATCTGTTCGAACGACGCATCCTGGTAATACGTGAACTCATTCGCATATGAACCCAGTTGGAAGCTCGCTTTCAAGGCACCGTCTGCCCAGACCACAGCCTTCGATGCCCAAGGGCTCTCCGGAGTCGGCTCGACGTGGGAGCCAGGTTTGGGGTATTTCAGCTGATCCAGGGCGGTGAATACGGGGAGTCTGAGTTTGTAGTCCCGCCAACCGCCCAGAAGCCGTGCGGCAAGGTATTTTTCAGCGTCGATAAGCCGGGTGGCTTCCATCTTGACGGTTGGTGTAGTGTCGCGTTCGCCCAGTCTGAGAACGGCGAAACTTGCCCCACGATTTTCCATGAACCATTCGTCATATCCATATTGGAGGACGAGGAGGTAACCGGGCCGGTCTAGGATCACGACTCGATCGCGTTCTTCGGCAAGTCGGAGGAGCTCGGGGTTAAGGGGCGATAACACGGATCACACCTTCGTTCTTTAGTTCATCGACGTCCACGGGGTTGCCTTTTTCGTTGAGGATGCGGAATTGGGTGCCGCCGCCGTCTTGACCGAAGGCTGGTTCGACTTTGCTTGATTCTACCGTCCAGCCGTCAGGGAGTGTGCCGGTGAATTCGTAGTCATGGAGGACTTTTGTTTGGAAACTGAGATCCAGTGACCGCTGCCCGGTGGGAGTGCCCTGGGGTGCGAAATACTTACCGCCACCGTCTTCGGCCATGCCGATTCGGTCGGTTTTCGGCCCGTATTGGGCGATGAACTCGTTCATATCCGTATAGAGGTGCTCGCTGCCGGGGACTTTTCCGTCGTTGAGCGGCCATCGTGGATTGCCCTGTGCGTCCAGGAACAGCTCGCGGGCTTGCTGCCGCGTATACGGGACACCGTTCGCGTCGTGACCATACATCTCCCCTGGACGCTCGGTCAGGGCTTCCACGCGGTGGTCCTTGAACCCTTCCGCCGGATCGAAACCTTTGCCAAAGTCACCCGCCCCCGGGAAGCGCATACCCTGCTCAGGCACAACGAGCTTTCTCAGATCCCCGGCTTCGCCTGCCATGAGCCCGGCTTCTGTGGTTGCAGCGTCCACTGCGGCTTTGGTGCCGAGGGTGCCGGCGAGTCCTGTGGTACTGCCGATGGCTCCCCCTATGGTGGCTCCGCCGATGAAGCCGCTGAGGAATGCGTCGTTGAGGTTGGCGTCGGGTTCGGTGATGCCGGCCACGACCGTGTTCTCGGCCCCGCTGGCGAAACCCCAGACTACTGCCCCTGCCGTTGCTTCCCCGACGGTGGTCCCGATGATGGCCGCGACACCGCTGCCGGCTCCTATGAGTTCAGCTCCCGCGGTGACGAGCCCGCCGACGCTGCTGGCGATGAACGCGGAGAGCTCGGCGATGAACCCGGTGATCGTGGCCGCGGCCCCGGCAGCCTCACCACCGACCGCGGCGACAGCGACAGCATCGGAAGCCCCGAGCGTGAAAACCGTGAACCCTGCCCCGGCCGATAACGTGACGCCGACCGTGACGATCACGATGCCGAGCGTGATCTCGGTCTGGACGTGGACGTAGTTGATTTTCCCGGACAACTCGCGGCAGCCCTTCGCCAACGCTTCCGAGGTATTTTGAAGCGACGTGGCAAGTGTTTTCATGTCCGCCACTGCGGCGTTGACTTTCGGGATCTCCGGACTGGACACCCCGGCCAGGGCGGTGGTGATCTTTTCCAGGTCCGTGGCGGCTTTCCCGAATTCCCCGGCCAGTGTGTCCCAGACGCCGGCGGCCTGCTCGAGCTTGTCCCGGTCCCCGTCCGGCCACAAGTCACCGATGATCCCCGCGACCATCTGTTCGAACCACTCGAACGCAGGATTCGTCTTCGGAAAATCCGGCACGCCACCGGACGCGGTAGACACTCCATGGCACGGCACAGGAGGGTACGGGGCAGGCAGGGACAGCCCGCCCGTGCTCCACCCGGCGTTGGTATGTTCGGCCTGGTGGTAGTAGAAAGCACTCGCGCCCAGGTTCGCCGCTGACTGGCCGAGCGCTTCCTGCAGTTTCCCGCCGAGGAGGAAGACCTGGGCGGCGATGTGGTCGTAATCGGTGGCCCATTTCCGGCCGTTCTGGTCCGAACCGGCCATCGGTGTCAGGCCGTTCAGCCCTGACGCTGCCGTGCTCAACGCGTTCGATACCGTCGCGGCGGCGCTGGAAGCGGCAGCTGAGGCGTCGGTGTAGGCTTCGGTGTCAATGACGAGGGCAACCACCCGCTCTACCAGCCCTTCGAAACGGCGTCGACCGCGGACTGGTAGTTCGTGCTCGATGTCGAGGCTGCGGTATGGATTGCTTTCAGGCCTTCGTTCATTTTTCCCGCGCCGTGGGCCCATTCGGCCTTCAATGCCAGGAACCGGGTGTGGGCTTCGCCGGACCAATGATCCGACACCGCTGAGGCAAGCCTCTCCACGTCCGCGAGCAGCGACTCGCAGAAACCAGCCATTCCGGACAGGGACCCGATCGTGTGTTCGAGATCTTCGGTGACTATTTCAAACCGTGTCATGACGTGCCGCCCGAGGTGATGCTGGATCCGGCAGAGACGTTGGTGACTGCGGCTTCCGTGGCCTCGTACGTGGTGGCGGCTTCGCCAAGGAGCCTCGCGATCCCGGCGAGAGCTTCGTGGACTTCGTATGCGCCTTGGGACCATTCGGCCCACCCGGCCCCGAACGCCGCCGACGCCGGACCAGACCACGAGCCACCGACGAGAGCCGAGGCGAGCTGGTTGCACTGTTTCAGCCGGGCATCGAACTCAGCCACCAATGCTTCGGTGCCCGCACCGGCACCCCGAATCGCTTCCGAAGCGACCCTGAACTCACTCATCACCAACACCCCTGAACACTAAAAACCCGCACGGCCGTATCCTGCATCGAATGAACACGAATGTTCTTCAGGAGAGCCGGCACGGGAGATCCATGACCCTCAACCGTCGCCAAAGACCGGCAACGGTACCCTCGGGCGATGCCGTAGGCATCACCAGCACCTTTTGGCAAAGAACGTGCCGTTAGGAGTGGAAGCCGCTGGTGACGTTGTGTTCGGTCTCCTCGTAAGCGCGGGCGGCCGTGCCGAGCTGGTGGGAGATGCCTTCAAGGGCACTCTTCAGGTCCATGCCGGCGCGGTGGAACTGCTCATACAGGTCATTGAAGGACGTCGACGCGCCGCCCTGCCAGTCGTTATCGATCAACGCTTTGACCTGGGCATTCAAATTCGACAGTTTCCCCTCAATATCCGCCGAGCCGCTCGAAAGCTGCGTCGAAACATGGGATAGCTGTTCGGAAGTTACTTTGTATTCGGCCATGACGTTACGTCCCTTTCGGTCACCCACAATAGTGGCGAACCGGCACCCAATGAGCCGGACAATTTTCTTGGTACTGCGTAACGAATTTCAGAATTAAAAGCGGAGGCTGACCCGGGATCCACGCAAATTCACAAGAATACCCGGAACAAACGGATAACCCGCTCAGAGAGTTAACCCGCCAGCGCCATTTTCGTGACGCGGCAGCGTTCAGCGGTCTAACCCGCCGGGGCCGTTTTCGTGACGCGGCAGCGTTCAGCGGTCTAACCCGCCGGGGCCGTTTTCGTGACGCGGCAGCGCCCAAGGGTTTAACCCGCCGGGGCCATTTCCGTCACGGCGGGGGCGCTGACGGCCGGATCGAGACCCCAGTTGGCGTAGGTGAAGTCAGCTGTTCCGGTGTCATCGGCCATGGTCAGTTTGAGCGGGAAGGGCTTGCCTGTGGTCGCGACGAGCAGGGTGCCGGCCAGGCGGCTGTTCTCGGTGATCAGGACCTGGATCGCGGGATCGTTTCCGGCGGTGGTGATGGATCCGGCGGTGTATGTCAGTCCGGTGACGTTGGCTTGGAGGATGGTCTTGAGCATGGTCGGTGCGTCGGTGAGCGCGAGCCATGATTTGACCATGGCGTCGCCGGGGCCGTACTTGAGGAATCCTTTGGCCAGGCGCGGTTCGCCGAGTTGCGCCGCGGCTTGCTGGTTGGTTTTCATGTAGACGTCATTGTCCAGGCGTCGCAGTTCGACGGTGCTGGTCCCGATGATGAAGGTGGCTTTGAAGGTGGTGGCGGACCCGGTCAGGTCGACCGTGACGGCCTGGGTTCCGGCACCCGGGGAGGGGCTCGGGGTGGCGGGTTTGGCAGTCTTGGGCGCCGGTGCCGTGTACGAGCCGGTCAGGTGGACCGATTTGGTTTCGAGGCTGTTGGTGAGGCTCTGGCCGATGATATCCGCGCCGTTGAGCTTTTCGATCCCGTTCGGGTTTGCCGTTGGAGAAGCCGTGGCAGTCGCGGTCGGCGCCGCGGTGCCAGGCGGAGCGTCCGTGGTGGTCGGCGCGGGGGCCGCGGAGGGGATGCAACCGGTCAGCAGGAAGGCTGCGCCCACGATCGCGAGGACTGCGACCGCACGGACCGGAGTGTGGCGGGACGTGGCCGGAGATGGGGTCTTCATGCGTGTCAGATGCTTTCGTCAGTGGGGAAAATCAAGATTTGGGGCAGACTTTCGCAGCGCCTTGGGCCGCGAGATCGGCATCGGTGGCCGGGACCGTCGTTGGTGCCCCTGCCCCGGCGGGCCGGACGATATAGCAAGCCCCTGCGGGGGCGAGGGCCGGGGTTTTCGGTATCCACGCCTCACGGCCGCGTACCAGGTAGCTCAGGTCCGTGGAGGCCTTGCCGTCCTTGAGGAGCGCAACGCTGTACGGGACGTCCGGGCCTTCCCAGCGCAGGTCGATGTTTGCACTGCCGGGGGTGGCTGTCAGGTTCGACACAGCCGGCGGACGGGCCGAATTCACCTGGAGGACAATCAAAACGGCCGCGACCGCCAGCACCGCAAGCGCCATGGCACTGGAGACCAGGATCGCCGGCCGTTTCCACAGAGGCCTGTGCCCCAGCCCGGATTCTTCAAGCCCCGGCAGCAGCGACAAGCCACTCCCGAGCGCGCGTTTGGACCCCGACGCCGGACCAGCCATCGAGGACGCTTCGTTCTCGAACGCGTGGTCCGGGAACAGGTCATCGTTCCGTAGTGAACCCAGTGCCGGAGCACCGGAACCCGGCTGCCGCTCTTGCTGCGCAGCACTCATCAGTTAACTCCCCTTATCAACCATCGGATCCGCCTACCGGGCCTTTTCGCACAGGACCAATTCACCAAGCAGGACTACATCTGCATCGGATACCGGCGGGTGAATCCCCAGTGTAAAGGATGACTTTGATAATGCCCGATAACCGGTTCTTTGTCGACGAACTCCAGCAGCGGACCGTGGCTTCGATTCCTGTGAATTTCATCTTCGGGAAACTCATCGGACGAGGCAATCGTCCCATCATCCCGATCAAATTAACCGCCGGATTTGTCACAAATGGCATCTTCACTGGGTAGAGTGGTGCGCGGCGCCGTAATTCTTCTGGCGTTTATCGACATACTTTGGCCAGCAAAGTTTTCCTGCTTTGGCGGCTGGATATTGGGGAGGAAACAGCATGAAACCGTCGATGCGCCGGCTTGGAGTCATCGCCTTGGTCACCTCGGCATGGCTGCTCGGACCAGCCACCGGGGCCGCCCTGGCAGCGCCCGCAGGAGGCGGGAACGGCAGCGGCGGCGGAGCCCCGCAGTCGACGTCCGTATCGGTTGACTTTCTGGGGTCGGCGCAGGCCTCTCTGACCTCCGGGATGACGATCACGGCGTGTCCGAAGACACCGCCGACGCCCCAGCTGTCCGTCACCTGCGCACCCGACGGGACCGTGACGTTTACGTCGTTGGGTTACGATCCTGCGACTGCCCAGCAGGCAGTGATCATCGAGGCACTCCCGCCCGGGGCGAGCACCCCGATTGACGTGGTTTTCAACGTGACCTTGAAGCCTCCGGCTCCCCCGACAGCCCAGTCACGCACCTATGACGTGCCATTCTCCCAAGGAACACAGGCTTCAATTCCGTTCACCGACATCACCTACACTTGCCCCGGATGCTCCAAAAACGCCGGGCCCGCATTCAACGCGACAGGCGTCAACCCGGCCAGCGCCGGCCAGGTCACCCTCGACCCGGTCCGCGGGTTCCTTTTCACCCCGGCACCGGACTACACCGGAACCCTCACCATCAGCTTCACGGTGACGGACCCGTTCGGGCAGACTTCCCAACCGGCCACCCTGACGCTGAGCTATGTGAAGGCCGCGTCAAAGCCCCCGATCGCGACGATCGACACGCTCTCCATCAAACGCAACAACTCAGGCACGGTGAATGTCCTGGCCAACGACGTTGACCCCAACGGTGGTCAGTTGACGCTCTCGACCTGCGGGACCCCCGCACACGGGCAGGTCACGTGTGCCCCTGACGGGACCGCGACCTACACTCCGAACGCCGATTTCACAGGGCTGGACCAATTCTCCTACGTGGTTGTCAACTCCGCCGGGGACCAAGCCACCAGTACCGTTGTCGTGGGGGTTGACGCCGACCCGACCACCGTGGTCCAGCAAATCACCACCGCCTCCCACGGAACGACCGCGCAACCGAGCGTGACCAACGTGACGAACGTGGTCCACCAGAACGCACCCGCTACGGCCGCCGCGGCCACTGGTGCCCTGCTCGAAACGGCACCGACGGGCGTGTTCGCCGAGATGGGCTCCTCCCTGGCGGCCATCACCGGTCAACTGGCCAACGGTGGTCCGACCGGGACCGGGGTCGGCAGCCGGCTCGCTGCGACCGGGCCCGTCGCCAACCCCGTGCCCCTGCTCACAACGGCTGCCGCCATGCTCCTCACCGGAAGTGCCTCCCTGATGTGGGTACGCCGCAGATTCAACCAACCAGCCGCTGCCCCGGCGACAACACCTGGCTCGACGGAAGCGGAATAGTCCATGGCAAACGTCAGGCTCAGCGTCGCTGAACCGGCCAACACAGGTGGCCAGCACGATCAGACCACCGGCGGGACAGCGTACCGGGACGTGGTCCTCAAGGTCTCACCCGACACAACGATCGCAGAAGTCGCCGCAGCCCTGGACCTCCCGGCCCAGGCACTTGCCGAACCAGCGGAGAAACTTCTCAGCGAATCATCGCTGCGTGCCGGCGCCCGGATCCCTGCACTCGCCGGAGCCTCCAATCAGGGATCCGCGGTTCAGGCCGGCACGATCCGGCTCGAGGCCGTCTCCGGCCCTTTCGCCGGAGCCACCATCGTGTTGGACCCGGAGAAAGTTCCCGCAGAAGGCTGGCGGATCGGATACAGCAAGGATGCCGACCTCGTCCTCGCCGATCCCTTTGTCCACCCCCGGCACGCCACGGTCCTGCCCCCCGGTGCCCCGCCCGCCAACAACAGCGGCAACGGTGACGGCGGAGTCAATAGTACCGACGGGTCCATGCCGGAAAATATGATCATGCTGCGCCCGGACGCCGACCAGGAATGGCCGGTCATCCTCAATGGCCAGGCGATCACCTCTGCCACGGGGATCAGCGAGCAGGACTTCTTCCAGATCGGCTCCACGGTTTTCCGGATCGGCACGGCACCCGTGGCCGACGCGGACATCCGCCCCGACGATGCCGGGTTCCTGGCATTCAACCGGGCCGCACGGATCCTGCCGCCGCGTACCGAGCCCGCCTTGCGGCTACCCGGAGACAAACCCGCGTCGGCAGACCGTGCTCCGATGCCGTGGATCGCAGCGATCGTCCCCGTCGTACTGGCAGTGGTCATGGCCCTGGTCATGCAACGGCCGCAAATGCTGATAATGGCGGCGGCCTCCCCCGTCATGGTGATCGGGTCCTACCTGGCCAGCCAACGAACAGCGAAAAGCCGTGGCCGCCGCACCACTGACAGCTGGCAAGACGATGTGCAAGCAGCCACCGTCCAACTGGCGGCCATCAGCACCTCCCAACGCCAGCTGGCGTGGCGGCTCGCCTCCAACCCGGTCAAAGCCATCGATACCGCGCTCCTGCCCACGGCCCGGCTGTGGGAACGACGCCCCGGTGATGCCGACGCCTCAAGCGTGCGCGTCGGTGTGGGTCGGGAACCCCTGCGCGCCCGGATCGAGCACAACGGTGCCAAATCCACCAGTGACGCCGGGAAACCGGACATCTCACCGGCACCGATCACCGTCGACTTGTCCCTCGGGGTCCTCGGCCTTGCCGGTCCCGCCCCAGTGACCGCATCACTGGCACGAAGCATCCTCATCGAAGTCGCGACCGCACGCTCCCCGAGGGAAAGCCGGATCCTCGTACTCTGCGACACCACAGACGCCGATGCCTGGGAATGGGTCCGCTGGCTTCCCCACACCGACGGAGACGACAGCGCCCACACACTCATCGGGAACACCCCGGAAACCCGCCTGGCACGTTTGGGCTGGCTCAAAACCGTCATCGATTCCCGGACCGCCCGGACCCAGGCCGGACGCAACGTCGTGTTCGAAGAGCACTACTTCGTCCTGATCGAGGGCGCCGGTCAGTGGCGGAGCATTCCCGGGATGATCGACCTGTTGTCCCGCGGCCCGGCAGTAGGTGTTTTTGTCATCGCGACCGACACGAGCCCCACCCGGTTACCCGAAGAAACCGTCTCCGTGGTAACCATCGACCCGGACGACGCCACAATGGGATCCCTGGATTCCGCATCACGGCCCTGCCCCGATGTCCTGCTCGATGGCCTCACCACCGCCCAGGCCGAGACCGTGGCCCGCAACCTTGCCCCGATCATCCACACCGGAGGCATCGGCGATGACGCCTCAACACCGTCCTCGGTGCGCCTGGTCGACCTTCTCGGGATCGACCTGGACGATCCCGGCCAGCTGCGCCACCGCTGGGAACAGGCTCCGCGCACCACGCGCGCCGTCATCGGCGCGGACGCCCAAGGCCCGGTCGCCATCGACCTGGCCACCGACGGCCCGCACGGGCTGATCGCCGGCACAACAGGCTCAGGGAAGTCCGCTTTCCTTCAAACCCTGGTGTCTTCCCTGGCGATAGCCAACCGGCCGGACGCACTGAACTTCCTGCTCATCGACTACAAAGGCGGGGGTGCGTTCGCGCAATGCGCGTCCCTACCCCACACCGTGGGCATGGTGACCAACCTGGACGGACGGGAAACCATGCGCGCCCTGGCGTCCCTGGACGCCGAATTGAAACGCCGTCAGACGGTCTTGGCCGAGCTCGGTGTCGAGGACGTCAAAGAAGCCTGGGCCAGGGACCCGCAGACCGCAGCCGCCCGTGGCCTGGCCAGGCTCGTCCTGGTCATCGACGAGTTCGCTGAGCTCAAGCTCGAACTCCCGGACCTGATCACCGGCCTGCTCCGGATCGCCCGGGTCGGACGTTCCCTGGGGGTCCACCTGCTGCTGGCAACCCAGAAACCCTCCGGGACCATCACCCCCGAAATGCAGTCCAACACCAACCTCAGGGTCAGTTTGCGCGTTACCGACAGGGCGAACTCGATGGACGTCATCGACGCTCCCGACGCCGCCAACATCACCAGTGCAACCCCGGGGCGCGGCTACATCCGCCGCGGAGCCGGGCAGGCCCCCGCGATCTTCCAAAGCGGCATGGTCGCCGGGCGGCGCCCCGGCACCGCGTCGACCGCCGTGCGGGCGCTGCCCCAGGTCATTCCTGTCCGGTGGGAGCAACTCGGGGAACCCGTCCGGTTCCCGCCCCGGCCCCAGGGCGGGGGCGCGGCCAGTGCCGACCGTGACGACACCGACCTGCGGGCCATCGTCGAACTTGTCACCCAGGCAGCAACCAGCCTCGGCATCACGGGCAACCCGCCCCCGTGGCTGGCTCCCCTGCCCCGGCACATCACCCTCACCGACCTCATCGCCGGCACGGATCAAAGCAGCGACCGGGAGGAAAGCAGCGACGCAGGCCAGGCCGGGCCCTCACTGAAGCTCGTCCTCGGACTGGAAGACATCCCTTCCGAACAGGCGCAACGGGTCCTGGAATGGGACATCGCCCACGGCTCCCACCTGATGTTCGCAGGCGGGGCGCGCTCCGGACGAACCAGCGCCCTGCGCGGCATCACCGTCCAGATCGCCCGACGCGACGCCCGGGACGTTCACCTGTACGCGATCGACTACGGCAACGGCGGGCTCCGCCCCGCCGCCGGGCTCCCGCACTGTGGCGCGGTCGTCACCCCCATGGAAGCCGGGCGGCTGCAGCGCTTCATGACCCGCATCCTGCTCGAGCTCTCGGAGCGGCAGAACCTGCTCGCCAGATCAGGGGTAGGGGATATCAACGAACAACGCCGTCTCGCAGCCGACCGTGGTGATGCGTTGTCGTTCGCCGTTGTCCTCATCGACGGTTACGAGCGGGTCAGTTCGGACCTCGGCGGTGAGGCACTGGCCGAATTCAAAGACCAGCTGATGAAGCTGCTTCGCGAAGGCCCCGCCGTCGGTATCCGGGTCGTCATCGCCGGGGACCGGGCACTGCTCACCGACAAGATCACCGGGTTCATCGACACCAAATATCTTCTGCCGATGACCGACCGGGACGACTACCGGCTGGTCGGCATCGCCACCCGGGAGCTGCCCGCCGAAATCCTCCCGGGCAGGATCTACTTCGGTACGCAGCCCACCCGTGAAGCCCAACTGCTCATCCTCGACGCCCCGGTGGACGGAGCAGCCCAGCACGCTGCCCTGGAACAGATCGTCGTCAAAGTGGCACCGCAGGAAACCGGGCGCCGACCGTTCCGCGTCGATGTGCTGCCCGCCTCCATCACCTACCTCGAGGCCGCGAAGCTTCCTGTCACACCGGGATCCTCCGCGGATACCGGTCCGATGATCGGCGTCGGCGGCGACGAACTGTCCCGGCACCACCTCGATTGGGTTCTCTCCCCCGGGTTCCTTGTCGCCGGCGAACGAGGTGCCGGACGCTCCACCGCGCTGGCAACGCTTCTCCAAGGCTTCGCTGAAGGATCCCACCCGTGTGTGGTCATCGACCAGCGCGGCTCGATTCTGACCGATACCGCCCACCGACACCAGGTAACCGTCATCACACCGGCGAGCTCCGACGCCGCCGAACACCTCGCCGAGGTCGTGGAAGACCTGAGGCGGCAAGCTCCGGGACGGCGGATCGCGATCATCATCGACAACGCCGAAACGCTCACCGAAGGCCCCCTCGCCGAGGCCCTCGCCGCGATGCCCTCCGGGGTCACCGGCTACCTCGCCGGCTGCCAGATCGATGACGCGGCCAACATCTTCAGAGGCCCGGTCGCTGAAGCAAAGAAACACCGCCAAGGCCTGTTCCTGTGGCCCACCTCGGGTCTGAGCGGCACCCAGATCCTTGGCGTGACCATCCCCAAGAACCATCTCGGACGATCCATCCCCGGCAGGGCCATCCACCTCGCCAACGGCGAATACACCAGCATCCAGATCCCCACGCCCACCCCCGGAACCCCGGCGAAGGAGCAATGACTGCCAATGTGCCGGGCAATGAGCGACCCCCACGGCGGCTACCAATGCCGGTGGAAGAAGCTTGGTGCCGGGAAACTGGCGAAAGTCCTCTCTTCGCCGGCCACGAGCGTGGCAGCTGAAGAGTTTGCCAAGCAGCCGGAAGGGGCCCGCGATCGATGGCCTTGACCAGCTGCGGTCACTCGCCGTGGACTCGCTCGTCGAGGCGATCACGGAGCTTGATGATACGGACGCCGGACTGTTACTGTCCGGGCGCAGTACCCCCGGGAACTTTCGCATTTCCTCTGTTCCATCGCCGCCGCGATCGGCGAGGCCTGCGCCGCCGTCCAGAAGGTCATCAACGACCTTCCGAAAGACATCGCCAAGGTGGTCGCAGCCACCATGTGGCAGGACAAGGCGGCCCGGGCCGTCGGTCGCAAAGTCGTATAGATTGCCATCTCCGGGTGGGTCAAGACCGCGATGGTCGGCTCGCCCCTGGGCGAAGCCCAAAGAATCGGCTTCATCGCCGACCTCGCGGCGACCGCCCTATGCCCGGCGCCGACAACACACCCCGAAGTAGCTTCATGCGCCGACCGGGTCGCGAAGACCCTCCAGACCGAAGCGATCAAGCACTTGGTCACTGGATAGGTCCCCTGAACCGGCACCGGGGGCAACCAATAGCCGCGCCCGGCCGAACGTTGTCCATCCAGGCGCGTCTTCCAGAGCGACCCGCCACCAGCGCCAGGCAAACAGCCATTGCGCCAGTGTCGGCCGGCGCACTCCCGTGAAGTCCGTGCGTCCATGCCCGAAGTTTGCGGCCGGTTACTGGATCTTCCCGAAAACTCCGAGATTCCACTGATTCTCTGCTTTCCCGTCATGACAAGCGGTTGCCGGACTACTAACAGGTAGGAATGCATTGGGTACGGGTTCCTGGTTTTCCGGGTTCTCCAGGGGGGTAGGTCAGGCAGTGGTCCAGAGTGATGAAGAATCGGGTCTGCTCGCCGGTCTCCGGGCGGGGGATCCGGAAGCGATGACCGTGTTGTATGAGCGCTACCGTGGGCCCGGACTACAGTTTGCCATCGGGCTGATGGGCGGCACCCAGGAGGCCGAGGACGTTCTGCACGATGCCTTCGTCAAGGTCGTGTGCGCTCTCCGGAACGGCAACGGGCCCAGCGATGTTTTCGGGGCGTACTTGTTCACCTCGATCCGTTCCGTGGCAAACAGGTACTGGAAGAAGCTCGGAAACGAACAACCGACGCCGGATGAGGACCTGGACCCGATACCGTTCCAGGATCCCGGCCTTGAATCCGCCCTGTCATTGTTCGAACAAAAGGACATCGCTGCCGCGATGCGTTCCCTGCCCGATCGGTGGCGACTGGTGCTTTGGTACGCGGAAGTGCTCGGAGAGAAGCCCCGGGACATCGCGCCGGTCATGGAAATCCGGGCGAACGCAGTCTCCGCCCTCTTGAACCGCGCCAAGACAGGGCTTCGCGCCGCCTACGAGGAACAAGCCACTGCCGGCCCCGCGGCGTCCAGGCGCGGCGAGTAACGGCCGTCGTCGCAGTAGACCCGGATTTCATTCACGACGCCGCCGACGCGCGCAAACCCCCGCACGACCAGGCCCCGATCGGCCCCGGGGGTGTTTGCCCGTGACCGGACGTCAAGTCGGCCGGGCGCCGGTCGTCACCGCACGGACCGGCGCATCACGAGACGATTTATGCCCGTCTCATTTCCTGTCAGGGCGATGCAGGGCTATTCATCGGCCGTGCCGCCGCAATCGGTCTCGCCGTGCTTCGGGTCTTCGCCGCCGTTTCCACCGTTATCCGAGTGCCAGCACGCGCGCCATTTGTCCCGGCATTGGAGGGCGGAGCGATTCCCGCGTCACGATTCGCGGCCAAGGCGGTTAACTCAATGTGCAGGTCTACCCAGCCTTCCGGAGACCCCCCATTGACCCGGGACGATGACCTGCGCAACGGTACCGGCGTGATGATGCCGTCGGCGCTTCGGGCGGCATCCCGTGAGATCGGACCCCTCACGGGATGCCGTCTGCTCCGCACCGTCGTTGTTCGATATCTCTGCCCGTGCCGGCCGCAGAAGCTCGCCCGGACCATACGATGATGCAACCTATGCTTGGTGAGCCTGCGTTAACGCCGGTCTGGATGTGCACCAATTTCGATGGAGAAGAAGCGCACCACGGAATGGTCGATAGTTTAGCGGTTCTGGTTGATGCATCGGGTTCGGAAGGACTTGCTGTCAAAGGCGATGACATCGGCCTTTTGCCCGCGGCCACCGACACCGCCGAAGGCCTCTACCGGGTCCTGGACGCCGCCTACGAAAAGCGCTCCGTCGCGATTTCCTCGAACCTCCACCCGGCGGGCTTTGCCGAGGTCATGCCCAAAACCCTTGCCACCGCCACCGTGGACCGGCTCCTGCACCACACCCACGTCTGCCAAACCAGCCGCGACTCCATCCGCCTCACCCAGGCCCTCGCCGGCAAAGGAGTAGCCCGACTGAACTAAACACCGACGACGATGGCGTCGCGCTCACGAGTGCTCATATCCAGCAGCCTGTCACCACACCAAACGTCCCGATGAGGGATCGCTTATCTGGACGCCTCGAAGAGAATGAGCTCAGACCGACCGTCATCCGCAGTCACGCCGCGGATCGCCGGGAATCGGGCGACCGGCCGGAAGCCGAGAGTCTCGTGCATCCTGATGGATGCCGTGATGTGTTCTTTTGCGAAGTAGTAAGCGATCGGAGCTTGAGACCAGATCCATTCCGATCTCGCCCGGGTGAGGGCAGAACCGATTCCTCGTCGGCGGAACTCCGAAGCACTACGACGCCGCCGAGATAGTGTCCCGCGGGACAGCCGCCTTCGGGATCCGGGTGGAAATGCCTCTTGGCCACGCCAACGACTTCGCCTTGGGCGACAGCCACCAAGACGACCCGGTCACTCCTGGGGGCGATCATCTCGATGGTCCAGCGTGTTCGGCCGCTGGCATCACAAACCGCATTGACAGGTCCCAGGTCGGCCAGGGTGGATTCGCGAATCTGCATGGACCCAGCGTATAAGTGATGGCCCTTGTGTTCCGTGGTTCCTTGATTGGGACGTGAGTGCCCGGACTTCAGTTTGGTCGGGCGTCTGCGGCGGTTTTGCAGGTGTCGGAGCAGCGGATTCCCTTGGGGCGACAGCTTTTCCGGTGTGCGGTGCCTAGACTGATACCGGGGGCCGGTACGGACTGGGTTGACCGGTAACTTGGGATCGTTGGAGCAGGCGGTGTCCGAAGGGCTCGGAGCTTTTGAGCCGGCAGGAGAGCCTGACACTTCCACGGCGGCTGATGCCGCGGACAGTGCCGCGATCTTGCGCGGGCAGGCGCAATCGATCATCGACGAGGTCCTGAACAGTACCGAACCCGAATACGAACAGGCACGGGCACAACTGAGGCGGATCGTCGCCCGCTATCCCGGGCATCCGGAACTGGCGCTGCTGGTGCACCTGATGAACCGGGAACAATGACATGCCCCGCAACCCTGAAACAACGCCTCAAGCTCAGGTCCGGACAGACGCCTCGCCGTTGCCGACCGCCTCGATCCAGTCGACCGCTTCATCCGGGAAACAGGGACCCGAAGGCCCTGTTGGAGGAATCCACCACGCATCGGAAGGACCCGGCCCGCCGGCTGCGGTGATCTCGGCGACCACGTCCGCGGGCACCTCGTCGCCGTTGTTCTCGATCAACCATGTCCGGGTCGAGGGTTTCAGCTTCGACCACCAGTGCTCGATACTCATGAGCGAAGTCTGCCATACCGGACAATTCCCGCTACCAAAGGCGCGGAATGCATGGCTGTTCAACTTTGGGCGACGTAATATGAGGTCATGGTCTCAGTTTCGGGGACAGCCCAACGGGGGGCTGTTGCTACTATCGGCGCGCGCACCCCACAACGCGCCGCCGCACAATCCCGGTATATCGTCCCGGAGGATCCTGACGGTTTGCTCCGGAAGGCCCGGACCGGGGATTCCGGAGCATTCGGCGCCCTGTATAAGAAACATCGCGGGCAGGCATCCACGGTGGCCTCCCTGGAAGTCCACCGGTCCCGGGAACGACAGGACGCGGTATCGGAAGCCTTCACCTCCGTGCTGGAGAACCTGAACCGCGGAGGAGGCCCCGAACGCAATTTCCGGTCCTACCTGCTGACCGTGCTAAGACGCACGGCATACGCCTCGAACACGGACCGTGGACTGGCCGCCCTCACCCTCGACGGCGTCCTTCCCGATGAGGCTGCCCCGTACGAGGACCCCGCCATAAGAAACTTCGACATGGAGGCCGTTGCCCTCGCGTTCGCGGAACTGCGCCTGCACTGGCAGCAGGTCCTCTGGTACCGGGACGTCGAGGACCTCAAACCCGCCGCCGTGGCGCAACTGATGGGCATCAGCGCGAACGCCGTCTCACTGCTCCACATCCGTGCCAGGGCCGGCCTGACCCGGAACTACCTTCAACAGCACATCACGGACACCCGCGGCCCGAGCCTCGAATGCAGGACCGTCCGCCCGCACCTGGCCTCCTACCTGCTCGGGACCCTGAAAACCTCATCCAGACAACACGCCGCCGCCCACCTGGGCCGGTGCCCGGCCTGCGCCGAGCTTCTCTCCGAACTCCGCCACTACGCCCCCCGCAACAAAACACACGCCCAGTAGCCCGGCGCCCTGGTTCTGCTCGTCTGGTCCTTCTGGCACCAAAATTGTCATCCTGCTACTGGGGCGATGCTTTGGAGGCGTGAGCGAAGGGTCGGCACGCCGGGGCCATGGAGGTCCTCAAGGTAAGGAACGCGTCCGGCCATCGTCATCACCAGGGCAATGGTCGGCCCAGTAACCACCGGTCCCGTACCTGCTATGAAGGGCCCGTCATCTGCCTTCAACTGGAGGCCTGCGGCGCGCGTGCGGCTGCCAACTGTGAAGTTGCGGCGCGCGAAGAACTCCGCGACGGGCGTCAAGGCATCAATGCCCGGGGTACGGGAAAGCCCCAGCGGGTGGCGGATGTCCTGGGAGTGCACGAGAACTTCTCCCAGGTAGGCCGGAGTATGAGAAGACGGCGCGACGGTGCTGTCGAAGACGGCGCGAAACCCCTCCAGGGTTTCGGCCGAGGTGTTGCCGCGGTGCTCCTGAAGTCGGCGCTGGTTGTGCACATCCGGTCGAAAACGCGCGCCAAGCATGCTGCGCAGCCACTGCCACTGGTTCAGGCTCGCCGCGGCAGTGAGATGCGCGACGACTTCCTCGACGTTCCACTGCCCGCATAGCGTCTCGTGATGCCACTGCTCCGTGCTAAGGCTCGATAAGTCCTCCGCTAGCGCGGCGCGCTCAGCATGCGCGAGAGCCCAAAGTCTGCCTTCCGACGATTTTGCCATATCGCTTGTTCCTCTATTCCACTTTCGTGGCTCCAATCGTACGCCCGCTCTTTATAGACCGGTGTACCGCTAAATAATGTCCATATTCACCAACCCTACGGCCCGGTACAGCACGGATCTGGGGACGGAACCAGGTGACGCGAAACGACGTCGTTTCACGGGGTGGGGCAGGATGGTCTTGTGACCGCCCATGACGAGCAGCTCTTCTTGGCCTATATCCTCAAGAACCCGATCAATGGGCAAATTCTTAGTCTGGGGCCGCTTCTTGGTGTCTCCGATTGGTGGTTGACTGCCGGGGCTCTGTTCCAGACAGTTTGGAACGTGTTGGAAGGGAGGGACCCTCGAGCTGGGATCCGGGACTACGACCTGTTCTACTTCGACGAGGAAACCTCCTACGAGGCAGAAAACGCGGTGATTCTGAGGGCGCGTGAGCTATTCAAGGACCTGGGAGTCGATGTAGAAGTCCGCAACGAAGCCCGTGTGCACGTCTGGTACGAGGAGCATTTCGGCGTTCCGGCGATCCCCTTTACCAGCACCACTGATGCGGTGGACCAGTTTGCCGCGAAGAGCTGCTGCTTCGCGGTCACCTCAGATGATGCGGGCTCCCTCACAACCCATGCACCGCATGGCTACGATGACCTGTTTGCGCGGAAGATAGTGCCGAACCCGGTGCTTGCTCCCAGAGAAGTGTATGAGACGAAGACCAGGCGCTGGCGAACGGAATGGTCCACGCTGACCGTGCTGCCATGGCCCACAGACGGCTCCTTCGATGAACGACCGCTGGCACCAGCCCGGAAGGGTGGAAACACACCGTATCCGCCCCGCTGATCCCGCCACCTGGGGCTTCATTGTCGAGAGCCGCTGCTAGGGTCTGGACCCATGACGATGCAAGCTCACGACCACTC
>NZ_JBIYDB010000042.1:0-38431 GCF_044908325.1 Arthrobacter sp. GAS37 | reverse complement strand
CGTGCCATCAACACTTGCTATGAAAAGTCAGGGTCCTCTCGACCGGAGGACCAAGCAAGTAGCCCAAACCGAAATTTGACGCGTATAGGAGCATCACAGGGAACTCCAGAAAATATGCCGAATACGAGCCAGTCCGGCCGATGTACGACCCGATCCGAGGGGCAGGGTGTGCATATTGTGGACACCCCATTTCTTGGTCTTCGAACTCCCCCACCGACTGTGCATCGGGGATTCCGGGCCACCAGCCTGGGACCCCCTCGACAGCACCTACCGTCGAATCAGGTGTTTCTCGATCAGGATGGAGCTGTGCTGCAAATCGATGTTTCCGGCGGCCACGCCCACAACCAGATCGAAGCCCGCTTCGGTGTTGAAGTCGTGCCGGTAGCCGTTGATCCAGAGCAGCAGGACCATAAGCATCCAGGCGGTGCGTTTGTTGCCGTCGATGAGCGGATGAAACCTGGCCACGGACTCGAGGAGGGCGGCCGCCTTCAGGGCAAATTGAGGATAGGCTTCCGTACCCATGACCGTCGTTGCGGCCGCGCCAGGGCGGAGGCGAGCAGCCCGACGTCGCGCATCTGGAACCCGTACCGGTCGATCACCTGCAGCGCGTCCTCGATTTCGAGGTACGAACTCATGCATCCTCAAGGCGTTTAAGAAGCGCCGCGTCATGTCTCATCACGAAATCCAGACCCTCATTGATCCCGCGACGGCGGCCGTGCCGTTGCAGGACCAGCTCGGCCCCCTGGAGCAGCAGCGCGGACTTGGAAGCGTGCAACTCGGCGGCAAAGCCTCGAGGAGGTCTGGAGCTTGACAGCCACCGTCATCCAATTCGGCCCCATAAACACGACAGCAGGACAGCTCATGCTGCCCTGCATCTCCTGGATCGTGTTCTCCGCCGGCCTGAGCCTCTATGCCGGTTCTCGATTTCCTACTCCGGCGCGGCGCATGACTTCCGCTTCCTGCTCCAGTAGCCGGATACGTCCCACGGTAGCAATGTCGCGGGCCGGGGATCGGAGTGTCGGGCTCAAACGATGCCCGACGCTCCCAACAGCCGCCCGATGAGGAATGTAAATGCCAGAGCCAAGGCCCCACCGATGACTACCCTGAACCCGGCCCGCCGCTTCGAACCCCCGCCGATCCGGGCACCCAGGCTGCCGGTGGCAGCCAAGGCCGCCAGCACCACAGCGAACGTGACAGCAACCCGCCATGGCGCCGGTGGCAAAAGAATCCCGAGCAGAGGCAGGACAGCGCCGACGGCGAAGCTCACGGCAGAAGCGAACGCCGCGTGCCACGGGCTGACGACGTCGTCCTCGTCGATGTTTAATTCCGCGGCCAGATGGGCCGCCAGGACGTCCTGCTCAGTCAACTCCTCGGCAACACGGCGGGCCGTCTCCGGTCTCAATCCCTTTTGCTCATAAAGGGCCGTCAGCTCCGCGAGCTCCTCCTCGGGCTTCTCGGCCAGTTCCCGACGTTCCTTAGCAATAAGGTCCCTCTGGCTGTCCCTCTGGCTGCTGACGGACACGTACTCCCCTAACGCCATCGACACGGCCCCGCCGACCAGAGCGGCGACGCCGGCCGTCAGGATGGTCCCGGTGCCCGCCGTCGCTCCGGCAACCCCCACCACGATCGCGGCGACCGAAACGATTCCGTCGTTGGCCCCCAGGATGCTGGCCCGCAACCAGTTCAACCGCGCGGACAAATCCACCCGGTGCGGCTCGCCCTCATGCAGCGCCTCCGAACCCGTACCCGTCATGCCCCCATCCAACCACGCGCTCGCCACCGCTGGTACCCCGAGAAACTTGGGCAATCCGGCCCGTCCTTGAAGCGCTGTTGGGAAGACCTGCGGGCCAACATCGAAACGGCTATGGGCAGACACCGTGACTTTCGGCCCTACTTCTCGGGGCAGTCACAGGCCACGCTAACGGAGAAGGGAATCAACCTTGAAGCGAGAGGAAAGTCATGGGCCAGGAAGCATCCACAGGCAGGATCGTTGTTGGGGTTGATGGATCGGAAGCCTCGATCGAGGCACTCAAACGGGCCCAGAACCTTGCGGTGCCGTTGGGAGCGCAGGTCATTGCCACGGCTTACTGGGAATTCCCTCAGGTCTATGGCGGCTATGTGGCCATGGGCATCGATGGCTTCGAGGAAAGCACCGGGCAGATCCTCAAGGAATCCTTGGAAAAGGCATTTGGTCCGGACGTGCCCGAAAACGTGGTTTCCCGCCTTGTCCGGGGTCATACCCGGGAGTCTCTTATTGAGGCCAGCCGGGATGCCGACATGATCGTGGTGGGCAGGCGGGGACATGGAGGATTCGGCGGGCTGCTGGTCGGATCGGTGAGTTCAGCCTGTGTGGCACATGCCCTCTGCCCCGTCCTCGTTGTCCATGCACCGGAGAACAATTGATCGGCACGGACGATCGAAGGATCCATGATGCGTGAACCGGAAAGAGGAGAACAAAATGTCCCTGCCCAACATGGAACCCAGTCGCATTGATGGCGCCCGGCATGTCTCGAACGAACTCAGCGAAGAACGCTGCTGGGAGCTACTGTGCTCACAGGACACAGGCCGCTTTGGCTTCAACTACAACAACAGAGTGATGATCCTTCCCGTCAGCTACCTTGTCCACAATCGAGCCATCTACTTCCGCACCTCTGCCACCGGAACCATCGGGATCGCCGTTCCTCGCCTGAACACTTCATTCGAGATTGACGAAGCGAGGTCAGACAGAAGCGAAGGTTGGTCGGTTCTGGCCAGCGGGCCTTCCTCGCATGTGGAGGAACCCGAGTTGCTGACCTATCTTTGGGGACAGGTCATGGAAGAACCTTGGGCCGGCGGGGAGAGGAACAACTTCATCCGGATGCACGCAGCAGTCGTAACAGGCCGCCACGTGCATTTACGCTAAGTCCGGACCTCTCGGCGCCAATCGTCGACGGCGCTCCGGCGTCGGCTAGCGCCCGGCCATGTACAAGGCCCTTCGGCCATTGTGAGCCGTCGGAGGGTCGTGAACAATGACATGGCCGGACAAACGATGATGGACCGGCGCGACCGCGGCCACAGACTGCATGACAGGAGGACCATGAATCAGCCAGCAGCACAAGGCGGCCCACGGAACTCCGGCGCGGGACCAATCAGTGTGTACGTCCTCGACGACCATGAGCTCGTCCGAAGAGGACTTCGCGAACTTCTGGAAAGCGAGGGCTTCGAAGTGGTCGGCATGTCCGGCTCCGCGGAGGAAGCCACCCGGCGTATCCCGGCGTTGCGCCCGGACGTGTCGATTCTGGACGGCCGGTTGCCGGACGGTACCGGGATCGAAGTGTGCCGGGATGTGCGTTCCATCGATCCCTCGCTGAATTGCCTGATTCTGACCAGTTACGATGACGAACAGGCCCTGCGGGGTGCGGTTCTTGCCGGTGCCTCGGGATATGTCTTGAAAGAAATCGGTGGCACGGACCTTTTGGATGCCTTGCGCCGGGCGGCCAGGGGCGAATCCTTGTTTGACGCAGGGGTGAAGGCGAAAATCATCCAGGGACTCACCGAGCCTCAGCGGGTGGATCCCAGAGTCGCCTCACTGACTCCTCAGGAGCGACGGGTCTTGGAACTCGTCGGCCTGGGCATGACGAACCGCCAGATCGGTGAGCAAATGCTGCTGGCCGAAAAGACCGTGAAGAACTATGTGTCCTCGATGTTGGCCAAACTCGGATTTGAACGACGTACCCAGGCAGCCGTCTACATGGCCCACGGAGCAGAGACGGATACGGGAACGGTTCGCTGACGGTTCAGAAGGACCGTTCAGCAGGCCGGAACCGACCACACCAAGGTCGTCCCTTGCTCTGGCGAACTCTTGACAGTGCAAAGGCCGTTCAACTCGAGTGCCCGCTGTTCCATGTTCACCAAGCCATTCCCGCGCACGGGATCGCTGAAGCCTCTTCCATTGTCTTCGATCATCAGGGTCAGCATGCCATCTGCGACCGAGACGGAGACGCCGATTGCCAGCGCTCCGGAGTGGCGGACGGCGTTACTAAGGCCTTCGGAGATGACCGCAAGTGTGTTCGCGACAGTTCCGTCATCGAGCACTGAATCGACTGCGCCGGTGAGCGTCAAATGCGGAGCGAACGACAAGGACTTCGACGCGTTTCGGACCGATTGGAGTATCCGGCTGCTCAACAACTCCTGTTCACCGGAGCTGGCCCGCAAGGAGTAGATCGTATTGCGAAGATCCCGGATGGTCTCATCAAGTTCCGCCGTGACCGCATCGATCCGGTTCAATGCAGGTTCGCCTGTCGTGAAGCGGCGCAGGCTCTGGATGCTCAAGCCTGCGGCGAAGAGCCGCTGGATGACGACGTCGTGCAGGTCCTTCGCGATGCGGTCCCTGTCCGTGAAAACCACCAGTTGTTCGCGGAGCCGGTGGCTTCGATCAAGCTCCAGGGCCAGGGCAACGTGTGAGCCGAATACGGCCCCCATCTCCATGTCCGTCCGTGAGAATGGCCCTTTCCCGGGTTCGCGAACAAGGACCAGTAGTCCATGGTGGGCGCCCTGTGCGGTCAGATCGATCGCCAGGAGCTTTCCCAACGAAGACCCGTCGCGATTGCCGAGGATCTCCCCGGCCTCATCCAGGCAAGCTGGCTTTCCTGTGGCCGCGACAGCCTTGATTTCAGCGGAATCCATGGGCAAGATCCGCCCCGCGAATTTCGCGCCGTCCGATCCCGCAGCGCCGGCGACACCGTAGGTGCCCACCCGGCCGTCAGGAACCAGGATCAGGGCAAGTTGCGATTCCGATTCACGGAGTGCCCTGTCTGCGATCAGGTCCAGCGCCACCTTGTCAGGTTCCGCCATCCGGTCATCGCCTAGCATCCGGCCCGTAACGTCCATACATGCCTCGAGCCATGAGGAGCGGCGACGAGCGTCCTCGTACAAGCGCGCGTTCTCGATGGCCACGCCGGCTGCGGCGGCCAACGCCACCGCCAGATCTTCGTCTTCCGGAGTGAAGTCGCCGCCCTCTTTCTCGGTCAGGTACAGATTCCCGAAGACGACGTCGCGCACGCGCACCGGAACGCCGAGAAAAGACTTCATGGGTGGGTGATGCTCCGGGAATCCGTAAGACCTCGGGTGCTGGCGCAGATCGTGAAGACGCAGGGGCGCGGGTTCGGTGATCAGCAGACCGAGAACGCCGTGCCCGGTCGGCAGCGGCCCGATGCGATGGGAAAGTTCCTCATCGATGCCCACAGTGACAAAGTGACTCAGCGACTCGTTCTCACCGATGACTCCAAGCGCCCCGTACCGGGCGTGCAACAGCCGGCAGGCTGAAGTCACGACCCTGTCCAGCACAGCCTCAAGGCTCAAATCTTCGGCAACGGCCACTACCGCTTCCAGAAGGCCGCGCATGTGTTCCTGGGCATCAAGGAGTTCTCCGGCCCGGGCCAGAAAGTCCCTGAGCAGGTCTTCGATCGGGATCCCGGTGACGTGCGGACGATCAGCCCGCACAGGGTCTGGACTGGAGCCGTCCATCTACCACCTTCCGGACAATAGCCGCCCACATTGATACGAAGGCCCACATCGAAGCAGGTGGCCCATCCGATGACAGACTACTCCGGCGCTCTATCTTCCTCCAGACAAACGGGCGGTGCGCCCTGCACGGGCCTTTGTGCCCTGTTCCACCGCCACGTCCGGGCGTAGCCTCTGCGACATGACGAACAAACCATCAACACCGGAGCCAGAGGTCCTGGAGCCCCCTCAATGCTGGGAACTGTTGCGTGGCGTACCGGTGGGACGCCTCGCCGTCTGGGTGGAAGACCACCCGGACATCTTCCCTATCAACTACAAGGTCGACCACGGCACCCTCGTCTTCCGGACCGGGGAAGGAACCAAACTCTACTCGGCCCTGGGTGAAACACCCGTGGCCGTGGAAGCCGACGGCGTCAACCCGGACACCGGGGTGGCGTGGAGCGTGGTTGTGAAAGGGCAGGCCGTCGCCATTAAGCTCACCCAAGAGGTGCTCGATACAGTCGGGCTGCTTCTTTTCCCGTGGCAGGCGGGCCGTAAAGACCACTTCATCCGCATCGTCCCGACGTCGATCACCGGGCGCCGCTTCACCGTCACCCCTCCCCTGACGTGGCGGAGCCCCCTTGACGACGCCACCCGAGCCGGCCTTGAATGAGCGCAGCGTCCGGCGGGTCTAAAGCCCCTAACGACGGCGGACATCCACCGGTAGCGTGAACCTCATGAACCCTCAATCAGTGGACCCGGTTGAAAGACTCACTCCTGACGAATGCTTTGAGCTACTGGGCCAATCGACAGTGGGCAGGCTGGCCGTGATCGTCGAGAGCCATCCGGACATCTTCCCCGTGAACTACGTCGTGGACCACGGCTCCATCGTCTTCCGGACCGGTATCGGCACGAAATTCTGGAGCACCATGCGGGACCCTTGCGCACTGGAAATCGATGGCTTCGATGCTGGCTCCGGGAAGGCCTGGAGCGTCGTCGTGCGCGGTTCGGCCCATCTGATTCTCGACCGGCAGGAAACGGCCGCCGCCGATGCCCTGCATCTGGACCCTTGGCAACCAGGCACCAAAAGCCACTATCTGCGCCTGACCTGGGATGCTGTCACCGGACGCCGGTTCAAGACCACCCGGCCTGACATCTGGGCCACACCAGTGTGGGATGCCCGCTCTGAGCTGTTCCACTGACCCTGCAGTTGCTGGCCGGCACCCCCAAAGGTAGTGCTTGCCCTATTGGACGGATCCACAATGAAAGCGCTCGTCTATGCCGGCCCTGGAAAGATGTCTTGGACCGATGTTCCGGAACCTCGTATCCTCCACCCCACCGACGCCATCGTCCGCATCGATACCACCACGATCTGTGGAACCGATCTGCATATCCTCAAAGGTGACGTGCCGGCAGTCCAAGAGGGGCGGGTCCTAGGACACGAAGGTGTAGGCACCGTGACCGAAGTAGGTGCTTCCGTCACCGGGTTCACGACCGGAGACCGAGTGGTCATCTCCTGCATCAAATCCTGCGGCCACTGCAGCAACTGCAAGAAGGGCCTCTACTCGCACTGCTCCGGAGAGGAAGGCCAGCCCGGAACAGGATGGATTTTCGGCCATCTCATCGACGGGACTCAGGCAGAATACGTGCGAGTCCCGTATGCGGAGAACTCCCTCTATAAGCTGCCTGCCGGGGTCACCGACGACCAAGCCGTCATGCTCTCCGACATTCTGCCCACGGCATTCGAAATCGGGGTCCAGGCCGGGCGGATCAAGCCAGGTGACACTGTCGCCGTCGTCGGTGCCGGCCCCATCGGCCTGGCGGCAATGCTCACGTCAGGACTTCACGGTGCCGCGACGGTCATCGCGATCGACCCTGATGAGGGGCGCCTGGCCCGGGCCCGGGAATTCGGCGCAACAGAAGTCGTGAACCCGGACAATCCCGGGTGGATCGAGGACGTCATGGCCTTCACAGACGGCGCCGGCGTGGACGTTGCCATTGAAGCTGTGGGGATCCCGGACACCTTCGATATGGCACTTGGCCTTGTGCGGCCGGGCGGAAACGTGGCCAACGTTGGGGTGCACGGCAGGCCTGTTGAGTTACGTCTGCAGGAACTCTGGATCCGCAACATTTCCATCAGCATGGGACTCGTCAACACCAACACCACCCCCATGCTTCTCCGGCTTGTGGCCCAGCACAAAATCCCGGCTGAGAAATTCGCGACCCACCACTTCCCGCTGGAGCAAATCCTGGATGCCTACGACACGTTCTCGAGGGCAAAGGAAACGCACGCCCTGAAGGTCATCCTCAGCCGGGGCTCTGACCACTAGACGCCCGGAAAGGAGCCATTGAAAGGTCAGAGATCACGACGCATCCGGAGCCGGCGCTGGATTCACCGGCGGGCGGGTTATCAACGTGGGGCACTGGACATTGAGCAAGACGTGCTGGGCAACCGAGCCGACGAGCACGCGGGCCCCGCCTCTTCCTTTGCACCCTATGACCAAGAGCCGTGCATGGGCGCTGGCGTCAAGGAGCGCTTCGTCCGGGGGATGCTGGTGGTCCAGGATCTCGTGCACGACCAGGCCCGGGTAGCGCCCGGACAGGCCCGCGACCGATGCGGACAGTAGCGTGCGCCCGTCGAGCTCAGGCTCCGGAGGATCTCCGTGGACAGAGCTCCCAGGAGGAGAAGGAGGTCCGGTTTCACGACCGGCATGGACAAGCGTCAGACCCTGCCTCATCCGTTGTGCTTCGTTGGCGGCGCACTCGACGGCGAGATCGGAATCGCTTGAGCCATCGACGCCAACCACTACCCCTGTTGATTCCTGCGTTGAAGCGGCAGGGACGACCACGACCGCGCACTGACTGATGACGGCGATCTGAAAACTGACCGAGCCGAACCCTTCTCCGTGGCTGTCAGGTCGCCGGTCAGTTCCCACAACGACCATTTCAGTGTCCACGGAGAGCGTCCGCATGCTCTCCGCGGGTTCTCCGGAGCACAGGGTCGTGACCACATCCAGGGAGGGAACCCGTACCGCGGCGCGGGACGCCTCGCTCTTCAGCAAGTCTTTGGCCTGCGCGATCGCGCTCTCGTGGAGGGCTTTCTCGGGGAACGCCCACAGCTCGGGAACCGCATGGACGAAGTTAAGCTGAAGGCCCAGATCGCGGGCGCGTTCCGCCGCCCAGTCCCCCGCAATACCGGCCACCGCCGACCCATCCGTTCCAACAAGAATCTGTTTCTTCACGAGCCCAGGCGCCTTCCAGCAAGCTGCAGTCATCTTCTTCCAGTGTCATTGGCCGCGCCGGTGACCCGCTAGGGCCGGAAGACCCTCCCGCCCGGCGCTTGTGCCGGGTTATGGTCCTCAAGGGGTGTCGCGTCTTGTGGCCCGGTGCTGCTTGTCTTCGCGAAAGGACATCGTCTTGCTGATCCTTGTATTGAATCCGGGTTCCTCATCCTTGAAATACCAGGTGCGGCGCATCGGAGCATCTGGAACGAGCCCGGCTCTCCTGCTTGATCGAGTGGTTGATGGGCCGCAGGAGGGCCCGCTGGGTTCTGGTTTCCTTGGTGCTGTGTTCGATGTGGTCGACGCGGCGATTGATAACGAAACGGATGGAGGGCCCCTTGAGGCCATCGGTCACCGTGTGGTGCATGGTGGGGAACGCTTCGGTTCGCCCGTCTGCGTCACCCGGGACGTTATGGGGGCAATAGAGGAACTTGGCGAGTTGGCGCCGCTCCATAACGCGGCAAGTGTGGCGTGCATGCGGGCAGCGGCCGACCGCTGGCCTGACACTCCGCAGGTCGCCGTTTTCGACACGGCATTCCACCACACGATGCCTGAGTTTGCATCCCGCTACGCCGTTCCGGAGGACCTTTATACGAGACACGGGATCCGGCGCTACGGTTTCCACGGGATCTCCGTCGAGATGGCGTGCCGCGACACGGCGGCGTTCCTCGGCGTCCCGGTAAGTTCACTGAACGCCGTTGTCGCGCACCTTGGCAATGGCGCCTCTGTGACCGCTATCAAGAACGGCTGCAGCGCCGATACGTCCATGGGTATGACACCGCTGGAGGGACTGGTCATGGGTACCCGTTCCGGCGATCTTGATCCGTCTGTTGTCACTCTCTTGCAGCGCCGCGGCCTTGGACCGGACGAGATCGATGAGCTCCTCAACCATCGGGCAGGGCTGCTGGGCGTGGCCGGTTCATCCGACATGCGCACGGTCCAGGACGCTGTGCGACACGGGGACCCCCGTGCGGTTCTAGCCTCGGACATGGCCGCTTACCGGCTGGCCAAATATATCGCCGCCTACAACATGGTGGTCGGCGGGGCTGGGGCCTTGGTCTTTACAGGCGGTATCGGTGAGCATTCCGTCCAGTTCAGGTCGCGGGTCATGTCGCTGCTCGGGCCTCTCGGCCTCTTCATCGACGAGGACAGGAACGACTCCGGCGAAGCCGGCGTCCGCGTTATCAGCACCGACGGATCAAGGTTTCCGGCCCTGGTCGTCCCGAGCGACGAGGAACGCGCCATCGCGGAGGCAACGGCCGCCGTCGTACTTTCGGATGATCCACCGATTCGAAGCATCAACGAATAGAAACGGATTCCGCCGGAGACGGACGGTTCAGCTGGAATCGGGAAGCAGACCCGTAAGCCGCCGACGCAATGGAGGCACTGGCACAACCGCGGCAACAGGCGCGCTGAAGCGGGCGGCGCGGCGGGAGATGTGGTGGGTTTCCGGGCGACGGCGGACGGGCGTCGGCACGCCCGGCAACTGCTGCGCGGCCCGGGCGAAGAACCACTGCTTGGCGAATTCCACCATCACCATGTAGATAACGATCATTCCCAGTACCGCCAGGAAGAACGGCACCGGCAACGGATCGAAGCCCAGCACACCTGCCAGCGGTGACAACGGCAGGAAGATCCCCGCGGCCACAACTGCCAGGGATGCACTCAACAGACCAAGCGAGGGACGGCTGCGCAGGAACGGAACTCTCCGGGTCCGGATGGCGAAAATGATGAGGGTCTGCGTGGCGATGGATTCGATGAACCAGCCCGCCCGGAACTCCCCCGGGACGGCGTTGAAGACGAACAGCATGAGGGCGAAGGTCGCAAAGTCGAAGATTGAGCTGATCGGCCCGAAGAGGAACATGAAGCGCCGGATGAACGCGATGTTCCAGTGCGACGGTGCCAGCAGTTGTTCCTTGTCCACGCGGTCGCCCGGGATGGCCAGTTGGCCGCTGTCGTAGAGCAGGTTGTTGAGCAGGATCTGCCCCGGCAGCATGGGCAGGAAGCTCAGCACCACCGACGCCGTGGCCGCGCTGAACATGTTGCCGAAGTTGCTGGACGTTCCCATCAGCACGTACTTGATGGTGTTCGCGAAGATTCTCCGGCCCTCCATCACGCCTTCGGCCAGGACGCCAAGGTCCTTTTCCAAAAGCACTACGTCGGCAGCATCCTTGGCGACGTCGGTGGCGCTGTCCACGGAGATCCCGATGTCTGCGCGGTGCAAGGCCAGGGCGTCGTTGACGCCGTCCCCCAGGAAACCCACGGCCCCGCCGCTTTGGCGCAGCAACGTGATGATGCGGGCTTTTTGCTCGGGCGAGACGCGGGCAAAGATGGTGGCTTCCCGGGCGGTGGCGGCCAGCTCAGTATCGGACAGGGCGTCCACGTCCGCACCGGTGAGGGTTCCGCCGGAGACCACACCGAGCACGGAGCACACCTTTTCGGCGACTTTGGCGTTGTCCCCGGTGGCGATTTTCACGGAGATGCCCAGCGTGGCCAGCCGTTCGAGGGACCCTTTCGCGTTTGCCTTGGGCCGGTCGAGGAAAACGAGGAAGCCAGCCAGGTCGAGGTCCTTTTCGTCATCGGGTGTGATGCGACTCAGCCCCGACGCTGGGCGGGTGGCCACCGCGACGACGCGAGATCCGGCGTCGAACTGTTCGTCCAGCATGGCTTGCACGCTGGCCGAGGTCGGCCCGCAGAGGGCGAGCACATCTTCGGGGGCACCCTTGGTGACCAGGCGCGCCGGGCCGCCGGCTTCCCGCACCAGCACGCTGGTGCGCCGGCGCTGGTGGTCGAAGTCGATCAGGTCGAGGCGCTCAAAGCGGGCGGGATCAAAGAGTGCCGCGCCGGTGCTTTCCCAGAGGGCGGCATCGAGAGGGTTCTGCCCGGCCGTGGATCGTTTGGCCTCGGCGTAGTCGGTTTCGGTGGCCAGCAAACCCAAGGTGAGGAGTCCGACGTCGGACACGTCAGAGGAGGCGGGGAGCGCGCCGGTGAAACTGATCCGCCCCTCGGTGAGCGTGCCGGTCTTGTCGGTGACCAGGATGTCCATGTCGCCCAGGTCCTCGATGCAGACCAGTCGTTTGACCAGGACTTTCCGTCGGGCCAGCTGGCGTGTGCCGGTAGCGAGGCTGGTGCTCACGACGGCGGGCAGCAGTTGCGGCGTGATGCCGACGGCGATTGCCAGGGAGAACAGCAACGATTCGATCAGCGGACGGTGCAGCAGCAGGTTCGCGATGAAGATCAGCGTGGTGAGCCCGATAGCCACCTGCAAAAGCAGGAACGAGAACCGCTTCAGGCCAAGCTGGAATTCGGTCTGGGGCTGCCGTTGTCCCAGGCCCAGCGCGATCCGGCCGAATTCGGCGCGGCCGCCGGTGGCCACCACCACGCCGGTGCAGCCGCCGGACTGGATGACGGTGCCCATGAAGACGCAGGATGCAAGGTCGCCCAAGGACGAGCCGGGCGCCACCGGCGCCGGATCCTTGCCGGCCGGCAGGGACTCCCCCGTCAGGATGCTTTCGTCGCAGAGGAGGTTCTTGGTGCTCAGGAGGCGGATGTCGGCGGGGACGATGGCGCCCAGGCTCAGGTGTACGACGTCGCCCGGCACCAGAGCGGTGACGTCCACGTCCTGCGTGGTTCCGTCGCGGAGCACGACGGCGCGGTGGGTCACCCGGGAATGCAAGGCTTCGGAGGCCCGTTCGGCGCGGAATTCATTGGTGAAGCCCAAGCCCACACTGACCAGCAGGATCACGCCGATCACGATCGAATTCGTGGCATCGCCCAGGAAAAGGGACAGCCCGGCCGTGATGATCAGCAGGATGAGGATGGGGCTGGCGAATTGCCGGCCCAACACCGCCCACCCGTTGGCCCGGTGCGTGCGCACCGCGTTCGGGCCGAGTTCTGCAAGGCGTTCCGAGGCCTCTTTGGTGGTCAACCCTGCCAGGCTGGAGCCCAGGTGATCCAGCACTTGGTCCGGCTGAAGGCACGCGGCGTCGGTGATCGGCAACTGTTGGGAGTGCCGCTCCTGGACGTTGAGATCTGACATGCCGTATCCGTTCGAATGCATCGTCTGAGGGAGTCGCCCTTGGGATAAGGGTACGGCTTGGGGAGAGGTGGTTGACGAACCACCTCTCGGCGAGGACAACCACGCTTTAGGTGGAGTTATGAGTGGGGTGCCGCTGCGGCGCAGCCTAGGGCCCTATGGCCCTAACCGCCCCGCCGTGTATCTGACACCGTGAAGACCAGCACTGTGAAGACCAGACTGTCCAGGCGCCAGAAACGCGTGCATTCGGCACGCCGTCGACCCCGGAAGAGGCAACCACATGGAAACAACAACCGCCATCCCGGAGGCTGGGGGTGAGGACTTTGAGCTGCTGGACCGGTATTGGTCCGCGGCCAACTACCTCACAGTGGCCCAGATCTACCTCCAGGAAAATCCCCTGCTGCGGGAACCGTTGCTGCCCAGCCACATCAAACCGCGCCTTCTGGGGCATTGGGGAACCAGCCCTGGATTGTCGCTTGTCTATGCGCATTTGAACCGGCTGATCAGACGGACCTCAGCCGAGGTCCTGTTCGTTGCGGGTCCGGGCCACGGTGGGCCCGCCGTCGTCGCCAATGTCTACCTTGAGGGCACCTACTCGGAGATCTATCCGAAGGTGGAGATGGATGTCCCCGGGCTCCTGCGGCTTGTCCGGCAGTTTTCCACACCGGGCGGGGTATCGAGCCACGTCGGCCCTGCTACTCCTGGGTCAATCCACGAAGGAGGCGAGCTTGGCTACTCCTTGATGCACGCCACGGGCGCCGCCATGGACAACCCCGGGCTGATTGTGGCCTGCGTTATCGGCGACGGCGAAGCCGAGACCGGCCCGTTGGAAGGATCATGGAAGGCGCCATCCTTTCTCAACCCGGCCCGGGACGGTGCCGTGTTGCCGATCTTGCATCTGAACGGGCACAAGATCTCCGGCCCCACCGTTCTAGGCCGCAGATCCGACGAGGACGTAGAGTTGCTGCTCAGGGCCCATGGCTGGGATCCGGTGACCGTCTCCGGCGATGATCCCCAGCTTGTCCACCACGCCCTCGCCGCAGCGATGGACGCGGCGTATGCGAGCATCCGCGAACTACAATCACAGGCGCTCACCCATGGTGCACACGGCCCGGTGCGGTGGCCTGCCATCATCCTGCGAACACCCAAAGGGTGGACCGGGCCGGCCATGGTCGACGGGCTCCCCGTCGAAGGAACCTTCCGTTCCCACCAAGTACCCCTGGCAGGGGTCCGCGAGAACCCCGGACACCTGGCCCAGCTGGAGGCCTGGATGCGCTCCTACCGGCCGGAAACCCTCTTCGACAGCGCGGGCCGGCTCGTCCCCGAACTGGCCGCGCTTGCCCCGGAAGGCAGTCTTCGCATGAGCGCCGTACGCGCGGGCCGGGGCGGTGCCGGCACTCCCCTGGGAATCCCCGACTTGGGACGGTACGCGCTGCCGCCGGCGCCCCGGGGATCGGTCATCCATGAGACCACAAGGCCCCTGGGTGAACTGCTCCGGGACATCTACATCGCTACGGCCAACGATCCCCGGTTCCGGCTCTTCTGCCCCGACGAAACCAACAGCAACCGGCTCGGCGCTGTCTTCCAGGCCACCGACCGCTGCCTTCTGGAGCCCGCCAGGGACGGCGATCATGCCCTCCCCGGAGACCACGTCTCAGCGGGAGGCAGGGTCATGGAAGTCCTCTCCGAACATTTGTGTCAAGGCTGGTTGGAGGGATACCTGCTCACCGGGCGCCATGGCCTCTTCGCCAGCTATGAGGCCTTCGCGATGGTCAGCGCGTCGATGACCATCCAACACGCCAAATGGCTCCAGCACGCGCGGGAACTTGAATGGCGCGCACCGGTGCCGAGCCTGAACATCCTGTTGACCTCCACCTGCTGGCGCAACGACCACAACGGATTCAGCCACCAGGGGCCCGGATTGATCGACACTGTGCTGTCCCTGTCAGGGACGGTCACCCGCGTCTATCTGCCGCCGGACGCGAACACGCTTCTCGTCACCGCCGAACACATCCTGCGCAGCAGGGACTACGTGAACCTGGTGGTCGTCGACAAGCAGCCCCACCCGCAGTACTTGACGCTCGAGGAGGCCAGGGAGCATGCCGCGGCGGGCGCGTCCATCTGGTCCTGGGCGGGCAACGAGGAGCCTGGTGCTGCAGGCGCCGGGCCCGACGTCGTCATGGCCTGTGCCGGAGACATCCCCACCCAAGAAACGCTGGCCGCCGCCTGGCTACTGCAAAAGCATCTCCCTGAACTTACGGTCCGCGTCGTCAACGTCATGGATGCCATGGTCCTTCCGCCCCGCGACATCCACCCCCACGGCATGTCCCCGGAGAAATTCGTGGAACTCTTTACCGCTGACGGAGAAGTCATCATGGCCTGGCACGGCTACGCACGGGCCCTCCACCAGCTCTTGCACGGAAGGCCACAGCCGGAGCGGTTCCACGTTCGCGGCTATAACGAACAAGGAACCACCACCACACCCTTTGACATGGTGGTCCTCAACAAGATGAGCCGCTACCACTTGGTCCTCGAAGCACTGCGTCGCGTCCACCGCCAGGTCCCCGGCGCGGATGAACTGGCCGGCTTTTGCCGCAGTCAGCTCGACGCACACACGCTGTACATCCGCGAACACTTCGAGGACCTCCCGGAGATCCGCGACTGGGTCTGGACACCGCCTCGTCCCTAACGTCTGTTCGAGAGGCAGCTATTCTCAACGAGGGAAACATGTGACCCACCAGCCAGCCCTGAACCATCCCGGCGTTAAAGGTATCCGCTCCCCCATCGAACCCGGTTTGTCCAGCGCTGAGGTCATGGCCCGAACGGAAGCAGGACTGGCCAACAGTGTTTCCGGTAGTCCAAGCAGAACACTGTGGCAGATCTTCCGGGGGAACGTTCTGACGCTGTTCAACGCCATTGTGGGCTGCAGCTTTGCACTCCTGCTTCTGCTGGGCCAATGGAAGGATGCGCTCTTCGGACTGGCTGCCGTGGGCAATATCCTGATTGGTGTCGTTCAGGAATACCGGGCCAAAAAGTCATTGGACCGGCTCGCGATTCTCAACGCCTCCCTCGCCCGCGTGGTTCGCGACGGCACTGCGCAAGATATTGACATGCAGGACGTCGTCCGCGACGACATCCTCCTGCTGGGCGTCGGCGACCAAGTGCCCGCGGACGCGTCCATCATCGATGGCGACGGCCTGGAAATTGACGAATCGCTACTGACGGGCGAATCAAATCCCGTGAGCAAGGGACCGGGATCGGAAGTGCTCTCCGGCTCCAGCGTTGTAGCCGGCCACGGCAGGGCCCTGGTGGTCCGAGTCGGCGCCGACTCCTTCGCCAGCAACATCACCGCCGAAGCCAAACGGTTCTCCATGGTCAACTCCGAGATCCGCAACAGTCTCAACAGGGTCCTCAGTTGGATCACCTGGCTGCTGTTGCCTGTCATGGTCCTTGTCGTCAACGGGCAAATGCAGGCCAACGGCGGCTGGGAGCAAGCCATCGCCACGGGACGTTGGAGTACGGGTGCCGTGGGTGCGGTCGCCAGCGTCATTGCGATGATCCCGCTGGGCCTGGTGCTCCTCACAAGCGTCGCTTTCGCCGTCGGCGGGATACGGCTGGCCCGTCAGAAAGTCCTGATCCAGGAACTGGCAGCTGTCGAAGGCCTCGCCCGTGTGGACGTGCTCTGCCTGGACAAGACGGGAACGCTCACCGAAGGTCGGATTGTCTTCGACGCCATCCACGAAACCAGTGCGTCCCCGGACTCCGGGTGGAGGCAGGTTCTAGGCTGGTTCGGAGCGGACCCCCAGGCCAATGCCACCGCTCGCTGCCTCGCCGAGCGATTTCCATCCGAGGAGGGCCTTCACCCGCTCTCGACGGCGGCGTTCTCATCTGTCCGCAAGTGGAGCGCCGTCACTTTCGGCGCGGACCAATTCGTCTCCGGCACATGGGTACTGGGCGCTCCGGAAATGGTCCTTCGCGGTGACACCTTAGGCACAGCGCGCGTCCTTGAGGCGGCGGCCCGCCTGGCTTCCTCCGGTCTGCGCACCTTGGTACTGGCTCATGCGTCTGGAACGCTCCCGGTTCAGGGCGCCGACGATGCCCAGTCGCCGGCCGGCTGCGCCCCGATCTGCCTGCTGACCTTCCGGGAGAAGGTGCGTCCGGACGCTGCAAGAATCCTCGGCTATTTCCGCGAGGAGGGCGTGGAATTGCGGATCATCTCCGGGGACGATCCCCGCACCGTCGCCGCCGTCGCCCGCGAGGTGGGACTGGACGCGAAAAACGGGTACGACGCACGGAAACTGCCGAAGGATCCGGAACTGGTGCTTGAAGTGCTGGAGAATAATGTGGTGTTCGGGCGCGTCACCCCGGAACAGAAGAGGGACATGGTCCTTGCGCTGCAGCGTGGCGGCCATACCGTCGCGATGACCGGGGACGGGGTTAACGACGTACCTGCGCTCAAGGCAGCCGACATCGGTATAGCCATGGGTTCGGCCGCGGCTGCCAGCAAGGCCGTGTCCCGCCTCGTTCTCCTTGACGGGCGCTTCGACAGGCTCCCCGGAGTGGTCGCAGAGGGCAGACGCGTCATCGCGAATATTGAACGGGTTTCGGTCCTGTTCCTTAGCAAGACCGCCTACGCCATCGTCCTCTCCGTCACCTTCGGATCACTCCTCATGGAGTTCCCGTTCCTGCCACGCCAGCTCTCGGCCACCGACGGCCTCACCATCGGAATCCCGGCGTTCTTCCTTGCCCTCATGCCCAATACCCGCCGCTACTCCCCGGGATTCCTTAAACGCTCCCTCTCATTCGCCGTACCCGCAGGGCTTATCGTCGCTGCCGCCGTCTTTGGCGTCAACGTCTACGCAATGGCTGTCGGCGGCCACACAATCAGTGCCACCCGCACAGCCTCGGTTCTCACGCTTTCACTCACGGGCCTGTGGACACTGGCAGCCATTTCGCGCCCACTCAACCTGCGACGCGCAGCCATCATCGGAGCGATGTACCTTGGCCTGGTCTTTGTGCTGACCGTGCCCCCCCTCCAAGACTTCTTCGGCTTGGAATGGCCCCCGAACGATCTTCTCCTTGCGGCGCTTGGAAGCGGACTCGGAGGAATCCTCGCTATTGAACCCCTTCACCAATTCCAGGGCCGGCGAAACGCCCGGAAATAGCCCCGGACCGAGGGAAGCCTCCTCACGGCCGGCGCCTTAGAGCAGCGCGGCGCGCCGCGAGCTCCGTTTCGTCGATCTCGCCCCGCGCGAAACGCTCATTGAGGATACGCTCGGAATCATCATCCGGTGGCCCGTGGAAACCCCGTCCGCCCGCGTGGTTCCCGCGCAGCAGGAGGACCACCAGGCGGCTATGCCACCCCAGAACAGCAGCATCATCAGCCCCGTGGCGAGCCAACCGCCGATGCCGATGCCTCCACCCCATCCATACATCATGGCCAATTTCCTTTGCTCTGGATTGCCTGCTTACATCCAGTGTTGCTCGTTCCCTGCCCCTACCACAGGGCATTTGGTCACACCGCCGGGCCTTTCGGCACTACAGCAGGGGAAGGGGGCTCAATAGGCTGCAGGGAGTCGCGGGTGTTCATACCCGAGGCTGCGTACCCGAACGACGGACCAGAGCTAGATGACATAGGAGCAGACGTGTCACTCCCCAGCATGGACGCAGGCCGCGTTGACGGCGGACTGCACGTAGCGGAAGAACTCAGCGAGGAACAGTGCCGGGACTTCTTGCGCTCAAATACCACCGGGCGTTTCGGCTTTGTTCGGCAAGGCAGGGTGGTGATCCTGCCCGTGAACTATCTGGTCGACGGCCAGTCCATTTACTTCCGCACTGCCAGCGACGGATCCATCGCGGATTCAGTCCCTTCACCCGAGGCGTCCTTTCAAATCGACGATTCGCGTGCCGACCGGAGCGAGGGTTGGTCGGTGCTGCTCACCGGGGCGTCCTCCCAGGTTGAGGACAAGGATCTACTGACCCGGCTATGGGGAAAAGTCATGGCCGAGCCGTGGGCCGGCGGGGCAAGGAACCTCTTTATCCGGATCCAGGCACAGATGGTCACCGGACGCCGCGTGCACCTGGAGTGAACCGGCCCGTTCAGTACAAGTCGCTCGGGGCCAGTTCGTCATCTTCCGGTCCCCGGTGAATGCGCCTCCCGGTGATGGACGTCGGGACGATTTCAACGAAAACCCGCTTCTTGGTAGAGGTCAATTGTTGGCGGGGAATCCTTTCGGCGGCTTCAATCTCGGCACCGGACTCCAGCTGCCGTGCCTTGCCTTTAAGCACGACGCTCCAGACGGATTGGCTACCTATCCCGTCAATCTCCAAGGCGACTTGGTTGTTGATCGTGAGCGCGAACAGCTTCTCCCCCGGATTCGTGCGGAGCAGGATTTTTCCGTCGTGGGCTACGAAATTGATCGGATAGATCTCGGGTTCGTTGGCGATGCTTAATGCCAATCGCCCCAACGTCGCACCCAAAAGGATATTCCAGCATTCTTCCTGGTCAAGGACTTCCACGGGGTTTGCGGTATCCGGTGACATGGCCGGTCCTTTCGATGGTCGGTATTCCTGCGATTCAAGCATGCACGTGGCCGGCATCATCCAATAGGGCCCTTAGACCCGTGTTTGTTGGACAGCAACCTTGTAGCGTTTCGTTCTAAGGACAGGTTCTCACCCTCAGGAACGCCCTTCATCGAAAGAGGCCATGATGCTCGGAATCAAACAGTCGGATGCTGGAATGCCGGATCCCGGAATCTATTTCCAGTGGGGTGATTTCCTGATCCAATTCGGCAATCTGATGGTCATTGCCATTATGGTCGCGTTATTTGTTCTCGCTCTGGTCGTTCCGTTTCCGGGCCGAAGGAGCCGGAAATGACCGTTGACCATGAGCCTATTTCAACTGCTGACGGCGGCGAGCCACGCTTTTCCACCTGGACAGGCAAGGCCCGGGGCTGGGCCTTGCGCCGGCTGCCGCCGGACAAGCTGCTTCCCGAAGGCCAACCGAGCTACGTATCGTCCTGGATATACGTTTTCGGCATGGGTGCCGTTGCCGCCCTCGTCTACATCATTGGATCCGGCATCGTGCTGGCACTGAACGGTCCCACCTGGTTCCATGTCTCCAGTCTTGGCCGTTTCATCAACAGCACCCATTTGTGGAGCGTTGAACTGTTCTTCATGTTCATGGTGATCCACCTCTGGGGCAAATATTGGATGGCAGCCTGGCGAGGCGGGCGCGTACTGACCTGGATCACCGGGATGCTCGCGTTCGTCGTCTCGATCGTAACGGCCTTCACCGGATACCTGCTTCAAACAAATTTTGACTCGCAATGGATTGCCTTCCAAGCCAAAGACGCCCTCAACGCCGTCGGTATAGGTGCCTGGTTCAACGTCGCCGATCTAGGTCAACTACTCATGTGGCACGTCACGCTCCTCCCCCTGGCCGTCGCCGTCGTCGTCGCCCTCCACGTCGTGCTCGTCCGGATGCACGGCGTAGTGCCTCCGCTGGAGGCCGACGCATCCGACGCCCAACTACGCCCAGCGACACCAAACCCGGCCGCGGACGTCGAGGACAAGAAATGACAAAAACCCCAGTATCAACCTCGTGGCGCACACGGAACGACATCGCCAGCAGGCCATGGGGCGGCACATTGCGCGAATACGACCTGTTCAAGGAGCTCGCTGTTGGAGTAGTCGTTGTCGGGCTGCTGGTTCTCGGCCTCTCCGCGGTCTTCAGCTCGCCGGACGACCCGAGTGTGACCCTCAAGTCATGGGCGCAGGCCCAGCCCGCGGATTTCGTGGCAACCGCCACCGCCGAACTTGGAGGCACCAGCCGCACAGCAGGGTACGGACCACCCTACAATTCGACGCCCGATGCCTCGCAAAAACTCGGCCCGATCGATCTGCAAAGCCTTTCCGGCGTACGGCTCCCGATCGACACCGGCAACGACCTCGTCATCGGCCCGCTCCAAACCCTTCCAACACCCCCGGCCGCCATCGACGAATGGACGAAGGCTAGCGACGCCCAACACACCGCCTGGACCGCCGCGTACGGGGACGCACTCAGCAAAGCCCCGGACAACGACCCGGCGAAGGTTCCGGCCGGCGACTACGGCCCGGTACCGGCCCTCACCGGAGCCCTTCTGGCCATGGCGCAGCAAGGGACCCTTGATCCGGTGCTGGGCGCAAAAGGTTTGTTCTACAACACCGACTACAAAGCCAGCATTCTGTTCCTCGGCGACGGCAGCTACTTCCCCGGCCTTGCCGACGCCCAGCATCTGACAGGCGACCAGTGGGGAATGATGAATGAAACGGGGAACTACCCCGGCCAGTCCTGGCTCTGGCTCTTCTCCGCCCTTTACCAAGTGGAACCGTTCAAATCATCGCCGAACGCCGACGTACTCGTCGTGTTTTCCATGGTGATCCTGACGCTCCTCCTGACCCTGGTGCCCTTCATCCCCGGACTCAGGTCGTTGCCCCGCCGCATCCCTGTGCACCGGCTGATCTGGAGGGACTACTACAAGCACCGGTAGTCCCGCCTGCAGGCGCCCGGACTGAGGCCAACAGTGTCATTGGTGCAGTGTGAGCGCTTGCGTAGGGCAGAGCGCCACTGCGTCCTGGGCCGCGTATTCGAGCTTTTGAGGGATTGCAATTTCGGACCCGCCACGGCCCACCGGGTATCCCCAATCGTCGCGCGTGAGCAGCTCCGGAAGTAATTCGATGCAAAGGCCCCGGCCGTCGCAACGGGTCCAATCGATGTGCATTGTGGTGCGGGGCAGCTTTCGGTCTGTCATCGGAGCGCCTCGCATCGCCCTTGCAGGTGTGCTCCGACGTCGGAGGCAAAAGCCGTCAGGGCGCTGAGTGCAAGCCGGGCGGTCCCGTCCGGATGGGCACAGCTACCCCGGCCGGTTACCAGCGCAGCGAGCCGGCTAATCTCCTGTGGAAGTTTCCCGTTGGTGTCTCCGTAAGCCAGACGCGCGAACACGCTCGCGATGGCGGGTAGGCCATTGATGCAGGGACCACACTGGCGTGCTGACTGGCCCGCCAGGTAGGCCAGAATGTCCGCAGTAGCTGAGAGGCCGCAGGCCCCGGACACCAGCGTCATAATGATTCCGGCACCGGTCCGGGCACCCACCGGGGCCAACCCTTCCTTTGAGAACCGTGCATCCAGCTGGTCCACGGCGAGCCACGTGCCGTGGTATCCACCCACCAGGGCTGCCCGGACCGAAGGCAGATCGACGCCGGTACTCACGAGGATCTCCGTCAGGCGCACACCGGTCGGGATTTCGTAGACCCTTGGTCCGGCCGTGTTCCCGGACAGGGTGATGAGCCTGGACCCTGGCGCGGAACCGGTTCCGACGCCGCGGAACCAGGCAGAACCGAAGCGCGAGATCAGTGCGAGGTGAGCGAGTGTCTCCACGTTGTGCACCAGTGTCGGCCGCCCATTCAGGCCGCTGTTGGTCAACCGCTTTGTTCGGTCCCCCGGAACAGCCATGCCGCCGGAAATAGCGCTGACCACTGCCGTTGCTTCTCCCGAGATAAACGTATCGGGCGCTTCGTGCAGGCGTATGCGCGCCTCCCCGCGCTCTTTCAAGGCGCGGGCGACGGGAGCTAGCTGCTCCGCGCCGGCATACAAGTGCAGTTCCTTGGCGCCAAGGCTCCGGCCGGCGATCACGATGCCGTCGATCACCAAATGGGGGGCGTTGTGCAGCAGGGCTGCGTCCTTCTGGCTCAGCGGTTCACCTTCTGCACCGTTGGCGACGACGACCGGCCGCCGTCCATCTGCGGGGACCGACGCCAACTTTTGCCAGGCCGCAAATCCAGCCCCGCCGCGACCATCGAGCCCGGACTGCAACAGTTCGTCAATCAACCGCGCCCGGTCCATCGCCGGGAGCGGACCAAAGGCTGCCTGGTGGCTGCCGAAATCAGCTGAACCGGCGGCGAACAATCGCGTTGTACCGGCTGGACCGGCAACATGGTCCCGGAGGCTGACGGTGCTCTGATCAGATGTCATCGGGTTTCCTGGCGGCGCACGTTCCGGTATTCGACAAAGTCCTCGTGCAGCCTCCACGCGATGGCTCCTCCAACTGCCATCACGCAAAACACCGCAAGGACGAGGAACCAGAGCTCACGACCGTTCGTGCCATTTCCTATGGCATGAAGCACCGACACAGGCCACATCGCATAGACCAGCCAGTGAACGGTTTTGAACACCTTGGGACCGATCCTGTTGCGCAGCAAAGCGGTGATGGTCACGACGACAAGGAGATCGAAGGCTATCGTCCCAAGTCCGAGCCAGAATGGCTTGTATGCCCCCAGGAAGGGAACGAAGAAATCGACCAGCCTCAGTTGGGCAAATGGATCAAAGAGCAAGGACACAACGTGGACCACAACAAACAGCACCGAGAAGAGTGAGACATTGCGGTGTACCAACGTGACTGCAAATCTCGGGATCCCCACGACAGCCCGCCCAGAGCGGACGCCAATTCCCAGCAGGACGGAAAGTGTCAGGAGCACGAGGGCCACCACGCCGGAGCCTCGGCCCACCGCCCAAAGAGCCTGATCGAATACGGTGTTCATGATTGACCCGCCATCTCGTCCGGAGGCCAGCCACCGCAAGTGGATACCCTGCCTGCACTGTCAACCAAGCGGGCAGGCACGCCTAAGTCCCGCAACCACGACGGCGCGCGGCGGCCCCGCACCACGCATGCGGTGGAGATTGTATTGGCTTCCGCGCAGCTTTTCGCCGCCACCGTCACCGTCCTCCAGAAGGCTTCCGCCGGCAATCCGGTGTGCGGGTCGATGATGTGGTGGACTTGTCGGCCGGAATGGCTCCATCGGCGCTTTTGCGTGCTCGATGTGGCCACCGCATAGCCGGAGTTCAGGCGGACGCACCCGGAGGGATCGTCCGGTAGATCCTGGACCAGCACCACCCACCCCTCCGGGGGCGCCTCCCCCGCAGTGGCAATGTCGCCCCCAAGACCCACCATCGAACCGCAGCCAAGCGTTGACGAAATCCGGTGCGCTGCCCAGTCGGCCGCCAACGCTTTGCCGATTGCGCCAAAGTCGAGCAGGAGGCCCTCGGGCACTTTAAGCCTGTTCCCGGCAAGTCCTATCCGGGTCCAGGACGGGGCCACTGTTGTCACCCTAATTGATCCTTGTGCCTCCGGCCCCGGGCTCTGAGGTTCGTCGAGAAGAGCGAAATCACGGTCATACCCGAGGCCAAGCAGCACGCCTCCCAGCGCCGGGTCCACATCCCCGTCGGTCATTTCCGCAGCAGCCAATGCGCTGCGGACGATGGCCGCGAGTACGTCGCTGATTTCGCGGCCGTCGGCTAGCTGGCCCCTCAGGATCATGAGCTCCGAATCGTCGCGGAAACGGCTGCACGCCATCTCAACATCGTGGCATACGGCTTTGCTGAGGTCGACGGCCTGGTCGAGCATCGATGGTTCGGTGACGATGACACATGCCTCGGTGCTCCATAGCTCCCAGCGCCGCGCCGCCGTTACCATCAGGATCCTGACGTTCGGCCCTGCGGGGCCGTCGATCCGGGCCCGAGGGGCTGTACCGGCGAGGTGGATGAGTAGTGGTGGCGTGAGCCATAGTTCGGAGTGGTCGACTGCCCCGTATTGCCGGAAGACGCGTCGCCGGAAGACGTGTTGCCGGAAGAGGTATTGCCCGCCGCGGCCGGAGCCGAGACGGCCGCACCCACGACCACGGCGCCCGCCACGCTCGCGGCCCCCACCCACGATGTCACTTGACGGGCGATCCTGTGGCCACTTTCCCTGGAGTTCATCGCAGCCTCCTTGGCTGGTGCTTGACCGACGTCTCTGGGTTAATTTTAGGACTGCCAGAGTTGGCCCCGGCTAAGCGTTTCCTGTATAGAAGCTGTGTAGAAATACGGAACGCCTACGCACGAACCGCGCTGGAACGCAAGAGCCTTTCGGTCATTCAAAAGTTTGTGAATACTGCGTACGTTTAGGGCCATGGACACCGTCATCCAAACCATCGACCTGCACAAGAACTTCGGGCGCGTCAAGGCCCTCGACGGCCTGGACCTGGAGGTCCACGAGGGCGAGATCCACGGCTTCCTCGGGCCTAATGGAGCCGGGAAGACCACCACGCTACGCATCCTGCTCGGCCTGGCCCGCGCCTCGTCGGGCAGCACGAGCGTCCTGGGCATGCATCCGTGGGCGGACGCGGTCGAACTCCACCGGCGCGTCGCGAGCATACCGGGAGACGTGAGCCTCTGGCCCAACCTCTCGGGCGGCGAGGCTATCGACCTCCTCTCCCGCCTCCGCGGGGGTGCCGTGGACCACGCCGCCTACAAGGAACGCAAGCACCACCTGTGCGAACTCTTCGACTTCGACCCGGGCAAGAAGGGCCGTGCCTACTCGAAGGGGAACCGGCAGAAGGTCGCGCTCATTGCCGCCCTCGTCATCGACGCCGATCTGTATCTCCTGGATGAGCCCACGAGCGGGCTTGACCCGCTCATGGAGGCCGTCTTCACTCGGGAGATCCGGCGGATCGTGAACGAGAACGGCGCAACAGTCCTGCTCTCGAGCCATATTCTCTCGGAGGTCGAGCAGCTCGCCGACCGCGTGAGCATTATCCGCACTGGCCGGATCGTTGACGGCGGCACGCTCGACGCTCTGCGCCACCTCACCCGCACGGAGATCTCGTTCGCCCAGGACAGTGTGGACACCCACGCGCTGGATACGCTGTCGCAGGTTCACGACCTCACCGTGGCCGACGGGCGCGTCAAGTTCGGTGCCGATTCCGATCGCGTCCACGAGGTCCTTCCCCTTCTCGGCACACTCGGGGTCAAAGGTCTGATCGTCGCTCCGCCGTCGCTCGAAGAGCTCTTTCTGCGCCACTACGGCGACACAGTCGCCCCGCCTGTCCAGCAGGAAGAGGGCAAGGGCGGCACGCACCAACGGCGCCATCGCGCCGCCGCGGCGGGTGCCTGAGATGGGCGCGCTGTGGATCCTTTACCGGCAGCGGTTGCGCCGGGACCGCTGGCAGCTGATTGTCTGGGTCCTCTCGATCGGAATGCTCGCGTTGTTCGCGGTCGCGGCCATAGCGAAGACCTTCGGCGACGACGCGACGCGCGCGCAGGTGCTTCAACTCGCGACCGCGGCGCCCGCGATCCTCGTGCTGCGCGGCCTCCCACGCGGTCCGGGGCTCGATTCGTTCACGTTCTTCGAAATCTTCGCTTTCCTGGCGGTCCTTGCCGGACTCATGAATACGTTCATGGCCGTCCGGCACACCCGGGCGGAAGAGGAGTCGGGACGGGCCGAGATCATCTCCGCGACGGCCGCCGGGCGATGGGCCCCGCTCGGCGCGACTGTCCTTCACGGCGCCGTGGCCAACGTGGTCGTTGCCATCGCAACGGTGCTCGGCTTCATGGCCGGAGGCCTTGACCCGGCCGGCTCGCTCGTGGCCGGATTCGCGACGGGTGCCGTGGGCTTCGCGTTCCTCGGCATGGGCCTGTTGGCCTCCGAGTTCTTCAGCACCTCGCGTGGAGCCAACGGCATTTCGTCGGCGCTCGTGATGGTCGCGTACCTGCTGCGCGGCTTTGGGGACGCGACCGGACAGGTCGGTCCCGACGGCACGACCATGACTGCCGCATGGCCGAGCTGGATCTCCCCCATCGGCTGGGCCCAGCAATCTTTTGCCTACACGGGCAACCGATGGTGGCCGCTGCTCCTTCCCCTCGCGCTCGGGGCGGCGTGCACCGTCGCCGTCGTAGCAATCATGGCGCGCCGGGACGTCGGCGCGAGCGTGCTCGCCGGGCGATCCGGACGCGCCGACGCTAGACCATGGCTGCGCGGGAGCTTCTCGCTCGCGCTGCGCCTGCAGCAGGGCGCGATCATCGGCTGGTGCGTAGGCGGCCTCGCGACGGGCCTTCTCACGGGCTCGCTCGGGTCCGCGATCCAGTCCTCGATCACCTCCAACCCCCAAATCACGGCCGTGCTTCGCGGCATGATCGAGGCACAGGGCACATCAATGACCCAGCTCCTCGTCGCGGCACTGTTCGAGGTAGCCGGAATACTTGCCGCCGTGTGCGGCCTCCAGGCCGTCCTCCGCCTGCGCCAGGAGGAGGTAGCCGGAACCGCCGAGCCCGTCGTGGCCGAGTCGGTGAGCCGAATGCGCTGGCTCGGGGGCTTCCTCGGCCTCGGCGCCGTCTCGGTCGTGTTCGTCATGGCGTTCACGGCCCTCGGAGCGTGGCTCTCCCTTGTCGCGTCCGGAGACACCTCAAGCGCCGTCGGCGATGTGTGGCAGACTGCCGTCGACCAGCTCCCAGCAGCACTCATCTATCTTGCACTTCCCGCCGTCGTTTTCGTCGTCTGGCCCCGTGCCACGATCCCTGCCGCGTGGGCGCTTCTGGGCGTCGGCGTCGTCCTCGGGATCTACGGCGGCATGCTTGGTCTTGACCAGAAACTCCGGGACCTCTCACCCTTTACCCACAGCCCCGTCACCACCAGTATCGGGACCGACTGGAGCGGCGGCTTCTGGATGCTGGGCATTGCCGGAGTCCTCACGGCATTCTCGCTCGTGGCTGTGCGCCGCCGGGAGGTAGGCACGGCGTGACAGATCCGGGTAGCAAACGCATGCCCGGCGCCGCCGAGACATCCGCGGCCGTCCTTACGGCCGCCGGCTTCCCCAAGATGCCCGCCCGTGCCCTCATGGCCCTTGTGGTCTCCGACGACGGCTCGCTGACCGCGGCCGAGCTCTCCGAGATACTGGGCGCGAGCGCCGCCGCCGTCTCCGGCGCCGTGCGGTACCTGCAGACCGTCGGCTTCGTGCATCGGGTCTCGCAACCCGGCAGCCGCCGCGACCGCTATGCCCTCCCCGACAACGCGTGGTACGTCGCTTCCCTCCGGCAGAACCCCGTGTACAAGCGCCTCGCAGACCTCGCCGACTCCACTGCTTCAAGCCTCCAGGAGGGGTCAGCGGCGAGGGCCAGGGTGAACGAGATGGGTGCCTTCTACCGGTTCCTCATGACTCGGCTGCCGGGACTCCTCGATGAGTGGGAACACACGCGAGCCGAAGCCTAGCCTCCTCTGACATTGCCTGAGCCTCAAGCCTGAGGCGGATACGGCTGCGGCGGGTTCGGCGGATATGCCTACACCAGTCGGTCGAAGCGCTGACCCCTGGGATTGGCCGGAAGGAGGCCAGCTGATCCTAGGACCCGAAGGGCCAGCCACGCCGGGTCGAAAGATGCTGTCGGACCCGTAGTCTCGAAACGGCTACCGGCATAGGGTCCGCTCATGGAACGACGTGGTCAGGGCCCGGGGTGCCGCCACACGGCCGGCCAACTTCACGGACAAGAGAAAGCGAGTCAGTAAAAAATGGAATTCAGGTACCTTGGCAACTCCGGGTTCAAGATCTCGGAAATCACGTTCGGCAACTGGCTGACCCACGGCTCCCAGGTCGAGAACGACACCGCCACTGCATGCGTCCGAGCAGCGCTCGACGCCGGAATCAGCACCTTCGACACGGCCGATGTCTATGCCAACACCGCGGCCGAGACCGTCCTCGGCAACGCCCTGAACGGCGAACGCCGGGAATCGCTGGAGATCTTCACGAAGGTATTCGGTCCCACCGGGCCCAAGGGCCACAATGATCTCGGGCTCTCCCGCAAGCACATCACGGAATCCATCAACGGCTCCCTCAGGCGCCTGCAGACCGACTACGTGGACCTCTACCAGGCCCACCGCTACGATTTCGAGACCCCGCTGGAAGAAACCATGCAGGCATTCGCGGACATCGTGCGGCAAGGCAAAGCCCTGTACATCGGCGTGAGCGAATGGACAGCGGAGCAGATCCGTGACGGCCACACACTGGCCAAAGATCTGGGATTCCAGCTGATATCCAACCAGCCGCAGTACTCGATGCTCTGGAGGGTCATCGAGTCCGAAGTGGTGCCGGCCTCGGAAGAACTCGGACTCTCCCAGATCGTGTGGTCCCCCATGGCCCAGGGCGTCCTGAGCGGCAAATACCAGCCCGGGAAACCTGCTCCCGAGGGCAGCCGCGCCACAGACACCAAGGGCGGAGCGCAGATGATCAAGCGTTGGATGTCCAACGAGGTCCTGACCGGCGTCCAGAAGCTCAAACCGATCGCGGAAGAAGCCGGACTGACCATGGCCCAGCTCAGCATCGCCTGGGTCCTGCAGAACCAGAACGTGGCCTCGGCCATCATCGGCGCGTCCCGGCCCGAGCAGGTCGCGGCCAACGTGGCCGCATCCGGAGTGAAACTGGATCAGGAGATCATGGACAAAATCGACACCGCAATCGGCTCCCTCGCCGAACGCGACCCCGCCCGGACCAAAGATTCCTCACCCGCCACCCGGGAAGCATAAGCACCAAACTGCAGAGGACGGCCGGACGCCCACCTTTCGGCAGGGGACGTCCGGCCACCCTCGTTACACATCCGCGTCCAAACCGACCAATGGGTCTGCGCCTCGGGCCTTGATTTCTGCGTCAGCTCAACGACTTCCTGGATCTTCTACTCGGGAATCACCAGATTGCGCCCCTGCTCAGGCTTCAGCGACCCGGGAAGGACCGCCCACAAGTAGCGGATGGCACGGCCAGGCCTCGTCCTTGCGGTGATGCGGCCTGCTAGCCTCACTCCATGCGCAGAACATCGGCACGAGGCTCAGACACCGCCAGCGGAGAGCGCGTACTGATCCTGTCCGCAGGGGTAGGATCAGGGCACAACAGCGCGGCGGCGGCGGTGCACCAGGCGTGTGCCGCGCGCACTGATATCGCCGAGGTGCAGGTGCTCGACGTGCTACAGGTAAGTAGCGTGCTCTACCGCGCACTGCTGGGGAAGGGATACTTCGTCCTGGTCCAGGGTTTACCCTGGCTGGTCGAGTGGGGTTACGACATCAGCAACCCGCCCTTCCGGCGCCGCGGCCCAATCGACCCGTGGACACGGGTGAACGCCGGTCCGGTCATCAGTGCGATCAAGAGGTTCCGACCGACGGCGATCGTGTGCACGCACTTCCTGCCCGCCCAGCTGCTGGCGTCACTGCTCCTCCGCGGCGTGGTTGACGCGAAGACCGCTGTCGTGACGACGGACTATGACTTTCAAGGCCTGTGGCTCTCGGGCGCGTTCCACATGATCTTTGTGGCCAGGGAGGAAGGGAGGGTGGAGCTGATGGCGCTCGGCCTTCCTCCCGACCGAGTCGCGGCCACGGGCATCCCGATCACCAAACCGCTCGATCCTGCGCCCGTGCGCGATTGCAATAAGCCACCGATGCTGCTGATCTCGGCGGGTGCGACCGGCGGTGACTATGCGTTCTCCGTGGTGAGGCAGACCATGCACATGCGCTCGGCATTCACGGCCACGGTGGTGTGCGGGAAAAACGACGCGCTCCGGCAACGCATCGAGAAGCTGGCGGCGACCGCCGGCGACCGCTACCGCGTGCTCGGCTTCACGACGGAGATGCCGCAGCTGCTGGGCCGCGCGGACCTGTTTGTCGGCAAGCCGGGCGGGCTTTCAGCGTCGGAGTGCATGGCTGCGGGGCTGCCCATGGTACTTGTAAACCCCATCCCGGGGCAGGAGGTTCGCAACGGCGATTACCTGATGGAGCAGGGGGCGGCCGTCCGCTGCAACACCCCCGCAACGATCGGCTGGAAGATCGATGAGGTGCTGCGCGAGCCCGGCCGGCTGCAGCGGATGCAGGCGGCCGCGCGGAGAACCGGCCGCACCGACGCCGCGGCGGACGTCCTGAGCGGCCTGCTGGGCGGGCCGTCACGTCCGCTGGTCGTAACCCGCGCGGCGCAAAGGACAGTTCTTGCCGCGAGCGAGCAGCGTTTCGTTGCGACCGATCTCACAGGACCCTCGTCGCTGGTCCGCCTGGTCGACCGGGCCGCGGGTAGCACCGTAGCGCTGCTGCAAGCCGAGGAGCTTTCCGACCTGCAGAAACGGTACGCGACTCCGAACAGTGGCCTGGTGCTGCGGCGCGGCCAAGCGCCCCTTTTGCTCGGCTGGGAGGAACGTCGGTTGCTTCGCGCCCTGCTGCGGGGCGACAACTCGCTGCCCGTCCGCGTCGTAGGGCCATCGGCACCCTTTCGCTTCCCTCCCGGGTGACCGACGGGACACGCCCCCATGTTGACCTCAGATCGGCTGGCGGTCCGAGACATCTTCCTCGTCAATCAGTCCCTCGGGTCGCCACAACCGTCCCGCGTCCGCCCAGCCGGCCGGGCTGTGTTGGCCTGCGAGCAGGCCCCAGTCCCCCGTCCGGGGCGACCAGCGCCGCGTGGACGGATCGCGCTGCAGGGTCGGCCCCGCATCCAGGGCAACCCGCACCGTCCTCTCCGCGCCGGGCTGCAGCGGCACCTTTTGGAAGCCCAGGAGCTGAGCGACCGGTCTGCGGATGGACACATCCGCAGCGTAGACCTGAACGACGGTCGAGCCCTCACGGTCGCCCGTATTGGTTACAAGCACATCCGCATAGCCGCCTGTGGCGTCGAACCTGTGGTCTAGAAGCCGATGCTCGATCGTCGTGTAGCCCAGGCCGAATCCGAACGGGAAAGCGGGCGCTTGTCCCTCGCCGTCGAGCCGACGTTGACCCCATTTGTCGTCATAGACGACGGACTTCGCCGCGGGGTCGAACGGTGGCAGATGCGCGGCGTCCGTTGGCAGCACAAACGGCAGCCGCCCGCCGGGTTCCTCACTGCCGGTCAGCACGCTCGCGAGGGCGCGGCCGCCTTCCATACCGCCATACCAGGCCAGGAGGAGCGCCGGCACGCGGCCTCGCCACGTCTCCGTGAGGATCGCACTGCCGCTGATCAGCACGACGACGGTCCGGGGGTTTGCGGCCACGACCGCCTGGATGAGGCGCTCATCGCCGGGGCGCAGGTCGAGGGAGCTGCGGTCGCCACCCCGGACGAAGCGCGACGCCAGGTGCGCGAGGCCGATGAGCACCCGGCGGAGGGGGCCTGAGGCAAAGGTCCGACCGAGGACGCCCACGTCCACGCCACCGGTAACGACGGACTCGCCTTCGTCGTGCTGGTCCAGGCCGACGACGACGATCGCCGTCTCCGCCGCGGCTGCCAATGCGGCCGCGGCGCGCTCGTTCCGACCGGAGCTGGTCGTGATCCGCACCCCGGGAAGCGCCTCACGGAGCCCCTGCAGCGGCGAGACCGTAGAGGGAGGCCGAACGCGTGACGAGCCATGATCGCCGAGGTTCGCCCGTGCCGCGAGTCGTCCGATCACCGCGAGATGTCCGGTGGTGGGAGCCAACGGCAGTAGCGGCGCCGCGCCAACGGTTTCGTTCTTCAGCAGTACGATCGACTCCGCTGCGACCCGGTGGGCAAGAGCCCGGTGGGCCGGGGAGGCGATGACGGCGCGGGTAGGGGCCACCATCTCCCGAGCCGCGGCATGCTGCACGCAAGTGCGCAGGATGCGGCGCGCGGACTGCAGCACTGTCGCCCAGGCCAGGTCACCGTTACGCAGCGCGGCCGGCAGCTCGCGGGCGCGCAGCAGTCGCAGCGGCATCTCAACGTCCATTCCTGCCTGCAGGCTGACGACCGCGTCATGGGTGCCGAACACCCAGTCGCTCGTCACGAACCCGGAGAAGCCCCACTCCTGTCTCAACACATCCGTGAGCAGGGCGCGATTGACGTCCATGTATTCGCCTCGCACCCGGTTGTAGGAACTCATTACGGAGTCCACGCCGGCTTCCACGACCGCCTTGAAGTGGGGCAAGTACACCTCGTGCAGAGCGTGTTCGTCGACCGACACGTCGACCTCGAAGCGCTCGTTCTCCATCGAGTTGAGCGCGAAGTGCTTTACGCACGCCATCGCGTTCACGCGCACGCCTCGGGTGATGGCAGTTCCCATCCGGGCGATGAGCACCGGATCCTCCCCGTAGCACTCCTGAGCCCGGCCCCACGCGGGGTGGCGAAGCAGGTTTATGCAGATGGAGGCGGAGTAATTTGCTCCCCGAGCCCTGGTCTCTAGACCGATCGCAAGCCCGACCCGTTCCTCCAGCGACGGATCCCAGGTCGCGGCCCGCGCAATTGTCACAGGGAAGGCGGTGGAGGCGCCGATCACGACGCCGCGGCCACCGTCGCTGAAGCGGATGCCCGGTATGCCGAGCCGCGAGACCGCCCCGGCCACGAACGGCACCCTATCGAGCAGTATCGGGATAAGCGGGAGCAGCAGTCTGGGAGAGTCGCCGTCGAGCAGGCCGAGGATCTCCCCATCCGTCATCAGATCGATCAGTAGCTCCGCGGCCTCATCCGCGTCGAGCTCGCCCGCCCGGACTGCCCTGACCGCCTCGCCGTAGGCGCTGCTCTCCGCCGACATCGTGTCCGTCAAAACCAGCCCTTGCGTTCGCGCTGCCCGGCGTCCCGCAGTAATCTTCATGCCTAAAGTCTGCACCCTGTGAGTGCGCGTTAGTGGTCGAGGCCGGTACGTGCCTGTGCCGGTCGTGGAGTCGTCGGTGCGTCCGCCCCGGGCGCCGTACCTTGAAGATCAAGTTTCACGGCATTTGTGCCTGTTTAGGTTCGGCTGAAGTTAGCTCGCGCCGAATACTGTCGTGACGCGGGCAAAGGAAATCTCGAGCCTGTATCTCAGCCCACCCATGTTGACCGAGCCCGGTGTGCGCACCGGCAAATTCCGCCTTGGCGGCGATGACCTCATCCTCGACGAGCAGGGCAAGAGCCAAGTCTCCTTCGAAGACTACGCCACGGCCCTGGTCGACGAGTTGGAGAAGCCCCCGCACGAACAGGCACGCTTCACCACCGGGTACTAGAAAGCAGGCGTGGTCCGGCTCAAGCCGACCCCGCCCGGCGGCGATCGATGCAAAAACTGGTGCCAAATGATGCAAGCCGTTGAAAGTCATGTAGCCCTGGCCCGGCTCTGATATGAAGTAGCAAGAGATCAGAACTCCCGCCCAACAAAAGGAAAGAGGCATCCGGCCACACGAACGGCCACCAACAACCATGGCCCTAATGGGCCTACAAAAAACTGATTTGTGCACAGTCAGAGGGCCAATAAGCCGCTGACCTGCGGAAACACTGTGCCCGAGGTGGGACTCGAAACGCATTCCGAGCCTTGAAAACGGTAATACTGGAATTGGTCTTGAACCGGTGTGACTCACTTGAAAACTGACGTGCCTGCGGGTGCTGTCTTCCCTGTGATCTGTCCGCCGGTTCAAGTTCCGCTATAAGCGCGTTGAGCCAGGCGGACATGACTTCATAGGAGCCTGATTCGACCAGTCCCATTACCGTTTTGTCTGCCCACCTGGCCCACGTGCCCGTCAACTAATCACTGGTACCTGAGGGGCAGTTTCCATTTTGGCAAAAGAACCGCTAAATGTCTTCGTCGGCGTCGACACGCATGCCGATACTCACCACGTCGCCATCATCAGCGAGTACGGCAAACCTCTGGCCGATCAGGAGTTCCTCGCCGTGGGCTCCGGATACCGCAAAATCCTGGACTTCATTGCCACTCATGGAACGGCTGCCGCGGTGGGGGTCGAAGGAACCGGCTCATACGGTGCCGGGCTGTCCAAGGTGCTCCGCAGCGAAGGGCTCACTGTCCTGGAGATCAACCGGCCGAACCGGGCTCAGCGTCGCCTGAAAGGCAAATCCGATCCCCTGGATGCCTACCAGGCAGCCCAGTCAGTACTGGCTCAACGAGGCCTATCGACCCCGAAAGCCAAAGACGGACCCGTCGAATGCCTGCGGATCCTACGTACCGCGCGCTCTTCGGCAATGAAAGCCCGCACGGCAGCAATCAATCAGATCAAGGGTCTCCTCGTGTCGGCACCGGACGCTCTCCGGGCGAAATACAGGGGAATGGCCACTCCCGCCATGATCACCGCCCTCCAGCGGAGCAGGCCGTCAGGCCATGTGGCCGACCCGGAATACATGACGGCCCTGACCTTGAAACCCTGGCCACCCGTTACCAGGCTTTGGCCGAGGAAATCACCGCCGCCGATGCTGCCCTGCAAGAAATTCTCGATTCCTATGCGCCCTTGCTCTGCGACCTCCCAGGCGTAGGACCAGACGTTGCCAGCCAGCTCCTCGTCACCGTGGGAGACAACCGGGGACGGATCGGAAACGAAGCCCAGTTCGCGGCACTCGTCGGGGTTGCACCCATCCCGGCATCGTCAGGAAAAACGACCCGCCACCGGCTCAGCCGAGGTGGTGACCGCAACGCAAACCGTGCCCTGCATCAAGTGGTGCTGACCCGCATGTCTTCGTGTCCACGCACGAAAAACTATGTCAGTAAACGCACCACCGAAGGAAAAAGCAAGCGAGAGATCATGCGTTGTCTCAAACGCTACGTATCCCGTGAAATATACCGACAGATATTCAACCCGGTACCGGCACCAGGCATCACCGACCTACGCCAGAAACGCAAAAGCCTCGGGTTGACCATTAACACGGTCGCCGCCGAACTCAGCCAATGGCCCTCCATTATCTCCCGCCTCGAACGAGGCCTCATCCGCAACGACGACCTCGCAACAAGCTACCGGAAACGGCTCGAGGAGCAAGCGACTCAAAAAACGAATTGACAACCATAGGAGCATCACTGGGAATTCCAGAAAACATAGCCAATCCGAGCCGGTCCGGCGGATGTACGAGCCAGTCCGACGGCAAAAGTGTTGACAAACAGCGCCAGATTCGAAGTCCGGCCGGAAGGGAGCGCTCCGGAACCCAGGATATGCGAGTATTCCCACCCAAAAAACAGGTGCCGCCCACTCTCGCCCCAGGCGCTGGCCGGCACTTAAGCTCCGGATCGGGCCGCTTTCTCGGCCGGCCGTTATGAGGCGGGCCCAAATGACACGAGGACAGCTTTCGATCGCGCGGCCAACGAGGTACTGACTATGAACGGCTCTGTCCATCCACAGGAGGTCATGATGCGGGCGAGGATGACCAATGAAGTCGTTAACGCCGGCGGTGGTCCTTGGGCTAGCTCTCTGACTGGTCAGCGGCAGCCTCAAGGTCCGGGCAAGCCGGCACCTCGCCCTCAGGCGTACCAGTGCCAGCCCCCGGAGGAACACTGTCCTCCGGGGCCAGTGGGAGTGGTCCGTGCCGCACAGTTCTCAGGTATAGCGCCTGCACCGACACCACCTCATAAGGGACACTCCCATGGCAAATACGGGGCATAAGGGAAATTCGGCACGAAGAGGGCGCCACCCGGCTCTGGCAGCCTCGCTAGTAATGGCCGCCTTAGTGATTTATGCAAGCTTTGGTTCGGCAGGCAACGTTCAGGCCAGTACGTCCCCCTGCAACCCCACCGCTCCGGCTCCCACTAACGCTGACCCCGGCACAGTCGTTCTGGCCGATAACTTTGAAACCAATGATTTCAGTAGATGGACCACTGTCACCCAGTTGGGCGACGCCACCGCCACGGTGCAATCGGCAATTTCCAACTCCCCCGCCTGCGCTGCACAAATACATGTGACGGGGAATAGCGGCTCCGAGGCTAACGTGGTGAAAAATTTGCCGGCTTCGGCCAGCGAAGTTTGGGCCAGCGGCTGGTTTGACATCACGCGCGAAGGCAACGCTTCGAACAGTAACGTTCCCACCTTGCGCTTCTTCAACGGCAGCAACCGCCTGTTTGACGTATCGCGTCAAAACGGATCGGGCAGCCTGTTCGTGAGGTGGGCTACCGGCTCCAGCTTCACCCTCGTGGGCGTGGGTAGCGTAGCCGTCGGCCAAAAGTTTGCCCTGAAAATTCACCTGGTAGTCAATGGTGCACAAAGCCAGGTCCAGGTATGGCAGGACGGCACGAAACTCTTTGACCGGTCGAACAGCACGACCGGGTTTATAGATCTCGGTTCAAATACTTCGATGAATTTCCTCCAGCTGGGAGCAGAGCATGTGACTCAGGACGGCGATATGATCGCCGATGACATTATCCTGAAGACTGTGGCTGCCGGTATACCGGCACCCCCGGTGTTCACCGCGGACACGCCCCCGGCCACCGCTACTGCCGGTGCGGCCTACAGCTACACCTTCACTGCCACCGGCAGCCCGGCCCCGACCTTTGCAGTGTCTTCCGGCGCCCTGCCCGCCGGGCTGAGCCTGAACACCAGCACCGGGATCCTGTCCGGCACCCCCACCACGGCCGGCCCGGCAACGTTCACGCTCACCGCCACAAACGGGACCAGCCCCGACGCGGTCACCCCACCTCTCACGATCACCGTGACGGCGACCGCGACGGCGCCTTCGGCTCCCACAGGGGTGACCGCGACGGCGGGCAACGCCTCGGCGTCCGTGTCCTGGACGGCTCCGGCCAACGGCGGTTCCCCGATCACCTCCTACGCCGTGACGCCTTCCACCGGTGGCACGGCTTTGGCTCCGGTGACGGTCTCCGGAAGTCCGCCCTCGACGACGGCGACCGTCACCGGACTGAGCAACGGCACGGCCTACACGTTCACCGTGACGGCCACCAACGCTGTGGGGACGTCTGCGCCGTCCGCCGCGTCGGCCCCGGTCACGCCCACGGCGCCCGTTCCCGGCGTCACCAACGGCGGGTTCGAATCCGGGCTCACGTCCTGGACCACCGGCGGCGTCAAGGCCCCCGCGGCCTCCACCGTTGCCCACACCGGCACCGGCTCCGCGCTCCTGGGCCTGGTATCCGGGGCCGAACCCCTCGGGGACAGCAGCCTGTCCCAGACCATCACCATGCCCGCCGCCGGGACCTCCACCCTGTCCTTCTGGTACCAGCCGCACACCGCCGACGAGACCTGCACCGGCACCGCCTGCCGCTACGACTGGATGGAAGCACAAGTCCGCACCACCAGCGGCACGGTCCTGGCCAGCCTGTTCAAGCTCTGCAACAACAACGGCACCTGGACCCAGCTCAGCGCGAACCTCTCCGCCTACAACGGGCAGGCCATCGTGCTCTGGTTCAACGTCCACCTCGACGGTTCCAGCCCGGCGGACGACACCTGGATGTACCTCGACGACGTCACCCTGACCAACAGCCAGACAACGCCCACGGCACCCGCCGCCCCGACCGGGGTCACCGCGACCGCCGGGAACGCCTCCGCCGCCGTGTCCTGGACGGCCCCGGCCAACGGCGGCTCCCCGATCACCTCCTACGCCATCACCCCGCACGCCGGAACCACGACCCTGGCCCCGGTCACCGTCACCGGGAACCCGCCCGCCACGACGGCGAACATCACCGGACTCACCAACGGCACCGCGTACACCTTCACCGTCACCGCCACCAACGCCATCGGCACCTCACCGGCCTCCACGGCCTCGGCACCGGTCACCCCCACCGCGGCCGCGACGGCGCCCGCAGCCCCCACCGGGGTCACCGCGACCGCGGGGAACGCCTCCGCCACCGTGTCCTGGACGGCCCCGGCCAACGGCGGCTCCCCGATCACCTCCTACGCCATCACCCCGCACGCCGGCGCCACGACCCTGGCCCCGGTCACGGTCACCGGGAACCCGCCCCCGACGACCGCGAACATCACCGGACTCAGCAACGGCACCGCGTACACCTTCACCGTCACCGCCACCAACGCTGTGGGAACTTCCGTTGCCTCCACGGCATCGGCGCCGGTCACCCCCACGGGAACCACCACCTCGACCATCACCAACGGCGGCTTCGAATCCGGGCTCAGCTCCTGGATCACCGGCGGCGTCA
>NZ_JBIYDB010000041.1:0-38520 GCF_044908325.1 Arthrobacter sp. GAS37 | reverse complement strand
GCCCGCGTATCGTCGACTGGCCGGACACCGGCTCCTGACCACTCACCGTCCGGAATAGGCCATTCCGGACTCGAGAACACCCGGCACTTCTAGATAAGAATATGTTCCTTCCCGGCACGGGCGGGCCGTCCTCGATGGTGCACAACTCCAAGGACCGGGTGGAGGACTACGTGTGCAAAGCCGTCCGCGAGCACGGGGTGAAACTAGGCCCGGCACAGCAGGCTTTGGCCACGGACTGGACAACAGCCGTGACCGTGTTGGGACTCCCGCCGATCCCGGCAGGCTACGAGCAATAAGAATGCCCTGGGATCAGGATTTGCGGGGCATGAAACCCCCGAATCATCGTCACTTTCCCGCAGGCGCGGGTACTAGATCAATGAACACGAAAAACGAGGGGACCCAGCATGACTGAGAACCAGGAACCAACGCCGTTGACGCTCACTGACCGGTTCAAAGCCGTCCCGGTGAAGACCAGGATCATCGCCGCGGCCGCCGCTCTGTGTGTGGCAGGGATTTGCACCGGTGTGGCGATCGCCGCGTCAACCACCCCTGGCGACGCGCTCCCGGCAGCGGCAGGATCCGCATCCGCTGCGGCGGCTCCCACCATCACAGTCAGCAAAACCCCGGCACCCACCGCCACAGCGATTGCTACGCCGTCCACGAGCGCCACTGAGGCGCCGTCGGCTAGCTCGACGGGTCAACCATCTGCGGATGCCCCTGCTGTGGCGGATCCAACCGCAGAAGCCGCTGCAGGTGTTGGTGCCGCTCAAGCCGCCGCACCAGCCCCGGCACCGGCCGCTGCTGCCCGGCAGGCCGCTGGAGGAGCGGCGGCGCCGGCCCCGGCTCCACCAGCCGTGCAGGCGGCTGCCCCGGCTCCCCCTGCCGCGCCTGCACCGGCCCCGGCCCCGGCCCCGGCCCCGGCCCCGCAGGATGATGTGGCGATGTACGGTCAGCAGACCCTGGGGAGCATCACTGCGGAGCGTGCCAGGCTTGGCGCCCCGGCGTTCGTTCCGGTGACTGCCGCGTGTGTGGCCAAGGCTACTGCCGAGGCCGGGTCTTTGGACGGCGCGAAAGGCTACGTTGACCATCCCGATGCTGTGGCCATGGTCGCGGGATATACAACCGGCGCTAGCTACGTATCCAGGCCACTCGAGTTTTCGAAGCGCAGCGGCGTCCTGACCATATACCGCTGCAGCTGACCACCGACTGGTAGGTTGTCGGGCAATGGCCTGCACGCTGGTGTGGGTTTTGTTGAGTCAGGGAGTTGGGTATGAATCGTAGCGAGTTGGTTTCCGAGATTGCCGGTAAGGCCCGTACGAGCGCAACGGCTGTTAATTCCGTGTTGGATGCCTTGTTTGAGGTTTTCCAGAGCTCGGTTGCTGCTGGTGAGAAGATCACCATTCCGGGCTGGCTTGGGGTTGAGCGCACGGACCGGGCGGCCCGCACCGGACGTAACCCGGGCACCGGTGAGGTCATTCAGATCGCTGCCGGCCATGGTGTGAAGCTGACTGCCGGGTCGAAGCTGAAGGCTGCTGTCGCAAAATAGGCAGAGCTGGACGCGGGAGGCCGTCGCACCCATGGGTGCTACGGCCTTCCCGGGTCTTACGGTTATTGTCCGGCAAGTCAGCGATGTTCACGTGCCCGGCGATCACTCTTCGGTGCCTGACCACCACGGGGCAAGCAGCTCCGGCTACCCTCCAAGGGACCCTGACCGGCCAGCGCTGTGGTGGACTGTCATGGTCAAGCCCCGCGGCGAGGTATCGGGTTACACGCGTGTAATGCTATGCTTTATGGGCAAGCTCGCCCCGCTTTCGCGGATTGGCGGGCTTAGCTGTTTAAGTCCTTAGATCAGCTCCGGCGGTGTATCTGAGATGAAATCTACGTACCAGTCCCACGCGAATTTGTTTCTCACGTGACGGTCGAGGTGCATGTAGGCCGAGTAGGCGACCAGGTCAGCCATTTGTGTCCACTGTGACCGCTTGGAGTCGTGGAACATCGGGTCTTCAATCACATGGCGGGTATCCAGCGGCAGGGACCGGTGGGCTTTGAAATACTTCTGCGCGGATCCGTCGCCGTCCATGCTGACGAACACGAATGTCCCGTCCCGGGCGTGCTCATCGTTCCACCGGTTGAGTAGCTTGGTGTAGACCCCGGCCTTTTCTTCTTCGTACTCGGAGCCTGTTGCCGACGTCTTCCTGGCTACGGCCCCGCACCTGATGTCGGGGCAGTTTTTGAGGACTTCGAGGCATTCCGCGGCCACGTCACGGCCGAAGTCCTTCCAATGATCGACACCGTCGTGAATGTATCTCTCAGGGAAATGTTTCGAGATCCGCCCCCGGCCCTGGGCGTAGTGGGTGGTGTGCAGTTCCTGTCCGGGCGGGATCCCGTAGTCGCGCCAAAGCCTTTTGCGTAGTTCCAGCCATTCCCGGAGCGCCATGCGCCACCCGGCAGGGGTGCATTCGACCCACCCGTAGACGATCCAACCGAACTTGGGATCGCCGGAGTCATCGACATAAATCAAACGAGTCATGGAGCCGGACATGCGTTCAAAGCTACCGTGGCAATGCGCTTTGACTCTCATTGGTCATGGGCCTCGGATGGGGGTGGCTGTGATGATGGTGTTTTGGTCGTAGTTCAGGACTTTCCCGTCGGGGCCTGGGGTGCCGGCGCAGGTGACGATCGTGAGTTGGGGTGGCCCGTCGGTGGCGTAGGTGTCGGCCGGGAGGGGTTTGCGGGTGAGGGTCCTGGCGGTGGTGATCGTGTAGGTGAACTGTTTCCCTGAAGCGTCGGTGATGTAGGCGTGGGCGCCTTTGACGGCTTTGGAGAGGTTCCACAGGGCACCTGGTGACCAGTCGGCGAAGTTCACGTGCCCTGCGATCAGGGTTGACCCCTTGGCGGCGCCGATGGGCGCAGCGGGGGTGTAGTGGCCTACTTTGTCCGAGGACGGGATGACCATGGCGTCCGAACCCGGTTCGAGTCCGATGTCGACGATGTGGGCGTGGACGTCGATGGAGGGGATGGCGATCTCCAACGGCCCCATGACCGGGGGTGTTTCGGGCCCGGCGTGCGTGTCGGGATCCGCGGCCGTGAAGGGGTGCTCAACGACAGGGGCCTGCTGAAAGGTCTGTGGCATCCCGAACCCAAGTAGGCCGGCGGTCACGGCGCTGAACCCCAGAAGGAACGCCGTGACAATGCCGGCTATGAAGAAGCGACGTCGACGCCTGGCACGTCGTGCCAGGCGGGCCCGCCCGGCACGGGTGACAGCGGCCTCCCTGCCCGGGCCACCTGGCGCGCCTGTTGGTTCGTCATCGACAAAGGATTCCGTCCCGGAAATGATGTGTGTCATTGGCGGATCCGGGTGGTCCCGTCCGCGCGGACGCACGCGGTGACCGGGGCTGTGTCCGGGCGGGTATAGGTGGCGGTGATACTGCCGTCCGGCCCGGTGGCGTATTCGGGGTAGTGGTTGTCGTATCTGTGTTCCAGGAGGGCAAGTGCGGCGAGCTGGGCGGGGTTGGCTCCTGCCTCAAGAGCGCAGGCCCGCCGGTAGGTGTTTTTGAATTGCGGGTGGCGGAGCGTGGCCAGGATGGAGGCAGTTGCCGCGCGGTCCCGGTGTGGGCTGCGGGTAAGGGTTGCGGTTCTCAACGGGTGGGTCCCTTCTCCTGGATGGTGGTCTTGGGCAGGGCCTCGCGTGGTGTCCGAAGACCGCCCCGGTGCCGGTGGCGGGTAGCGAGGATGATGACGACCATCGCGATTTCTTCGGCGGCGCAGAGTACCGGGTAGAGCCAGGTCGTCACGGACCATTCCTGGATAGCGAGGACCGCGAGCAGGAATTTCAGGGCGGCGAACGCGTAGACGCTGATTCCTTCCCCGTCCGGGTTAAGGAGGACCTTCCGGACGGTCGGGATGAACCCGATGAGCCCCACGGTGTTGGAAAGAAGGACCGCTGCGGCCGGGTCACGCATCGTCACCAGCAGTGCCAGAGCCAGGATTGCCCCGGCAAGGCAGGCCCGGTCTGTCCGCGGGAGCGCGCTCCAGGAGCTGCGGATGAGGGTTCCTTTCAGGCCCAGGGCCGTGATGAGGGCGCACCCGGCTGTCGTGACTGCTGTGACGGCGGCGGCAAGACCGGCATGACCCTCGATCTGTCCCGCCAGTGACACGACGCCTAGAAGCGCCCAGATCATCCAGGAGACGGGGTTGGGCCGTACGGTCCCCCGTATGACGCCCGTGAGGTACGGGATGTATCCGAGTACGCCGATGCCGGCGGCCGCGAAGCCTGCCGTCAGCTGGAGAAGCGGGGTCATGACTGGTCCTTGGGCTGGTCGGGAGTGGTTCCGGTGGCTGGTGGCCAGGGGTAGCCGTCGTTGCCTTGTGCCAGCCAGGCGTTCACGTTGGCCTCCGTGTAGGTGTCCAGGTGCAGGTCCATGGCGTGGAACTTTGCCCGGGCGGTGACGGCCCAGCCGATGGGCAGGTGGGCCAGGTCCGGTCCGGTGATGTACCGGGCGGCGGACGTCTGGATCTTGAACGGTTCGGGCAGGGCTTCGTTCATGTCCGCACGGAGGCCGTGGAGCAGCGCGTCGAAGTGCAGTGGTTCCTCCGGGTGGTTGGTGTTCCAGATGGTTTCTTGCCGGCGCGCGGCCGTGGTGACGGTGTCGAAACCGAAAACGGCAAGGACCGAGGCCTGCCGCTCGTCCCGGGAGTGTCCGTGCCGGTGGTCGAGGTCGATGAGGTTGGGTTCCGTGGTCACGGGTTCTCCTGCCGGACTCGGCGGTGCGCGGCTGCTATGCCTTCCCGTGTCGGGCCGATAAAGGCAAGAACCGGGCGCCCGTCCTTGTTAAGGATGGGTAGGTAGCGTTCCTCGTCGATGCGGATCACACGTCCGAGTTCCGGGTGATGTTCTATTTCCCATGAGGGATTGGAAAGTGCGTGTGCCGGGTCGAGGGTGTCCCAGGTGCTCGGGTCTTGGCTCTGTCCGGGTTCCTGGGTCGTTGTCGGAGTGGTGACTGTTTCCTTGTAGAGGGGTGTGGCTTGCCGGGTCCGGATGATCTTGGTGAGGACGTCGCAGGCGAGCATTGCGGCAAGGGTGATGCCGGCGGTGACGACGATGACCGGGTTGAGGTGTTCGAGCGCGGTGACGACGCCCGCCCCGAGGCTGGTCGCGACGGCGGGGTCCAGGCCGTGTTCGGTGAAGCCAAAGCGGACGGCGTAGTAAACGCCGACAAGCGCAAGACCAGCCGCAAGGAGAACAACCAAGACAATGCCAGCGAGTTTGTAGATGACGTGTGCGGCGGTCCGGAAGTCTACCAGCGTGGATAAGGGCCGGTAGTGGCGGTTGCGGGGGTCGCGGGCGAATGGGTTTGCGGCCTGGCGGAGACTGTTGGCTGCTTCGGGTGATGTCTTCTCAGTCATGGTGTGGTCCTTGGCGGGTTGTGGGGCGGGGCACCCTTCGCCGGCTGATGTGGCCGGTGAAGGGTGCCCCGCGTGTTTCCTGTTTGGGTGTTGCGTTGGTGTTAGATGAGTTCGTCCGCGTGTGTGGTGTCGTCACCGGTGTTCATGGCGGCGGCTTTGCGTTTCTGGACGCGTACGGCTCCGATGGTGATGAGCGCGAGGATCATTGCGCCGAGACCGGCGAGGCCCCCGACGAGCAGAAGGTCGTTCGTGCCCTGGTGGGGGGTGATGTCACCGGTGTTCGCCAGGGGTGCAACCAATTCGGGCTTGTCCGGGGTGACGATGGCGGCTACGGGGAAGGCCACAACGGATTCGCTGGTTTCCCCGCACGCACCTGTGTGCAGGACAGCGGTTTTGACGCCGCTGGTTCCTGGGTAGGTGACCGTGAGGGTTTCGACGTACCCGTAGGTCCCGGAGTCGGTCAGGGTCACCGGGGCGGAGGTGTAGGCCCCTGCGGCGGGTACGTTGACCGGGCTGGCTGATGTCCAGAACGGGTTCATGCAGACGGCCTGAACGGAGCCGGTGGTGTCCTGGGCGAACTTGAACAGCTTCCAGTCGATGGCGGTGCTCACGCCGGTGCCGGTGGGGACGGTCCCGGTCACGGTCGCCAGGTCCGTCGCGGTGACGGGCACGGTGCCGTTGGCCGAGGCCTGGGTGCTCACCGTCGGGTTGGTCTGGACGAGGGATTCGTCCTGGTGCAGGTAGACCGGGTGCAGCTGGTTTGTGGTCGGTGTGGTCGGCGCGGTCTCGGTGAAGTAAAGGGTCGGCTTGGCAATGGAGGGGTTGGCGTTCCAGTAGTCGTTGACGATGGAGTCCCACGGGATGGCCACAGGGGCTGTGGTCACGGTCTCCCCGCAGTGAAGAGTCACGGCTGGCAGAGTCGCCTGGATTTTGTTATCGGCCGGTGCCGTGGTGGTGCCGCCGGTCACGGGCGCCGCGGCGCTGGAGTTCAGGACCGGGGTCACGGTCATGACGGTATTCACCGTGTCGGTGCTGTCGCACTGCATGGTGATTTTGTCAGCGATCGTGCCGTTGCCGTTATCGATCGCGGTGGTCACCGCAGTGGGTGTGGCCTTGACCACGGAGGCCTGGGTGGCCAGGTTCGTTTCCGTCCAGTCTCCGGTGAAGTACTGCTGCAGGTTCGCCGGCTGGCTGGCCTTGATGAATTGTGCGACGTAGTAGTAGGTTCCTGCAGCCGGTGCGGTGGTCGCACCGGAGGTGATGTTCACGGACAGGTCACCGGGCCCGCTTACGCTCCCGCTCCCGGTTCCGATTTTCTTCGCAGATGCCGGCAACGTGGCTGAGGGAACGAGGGATGCGTCCTGGTACACGTCGACCTGGAAGGTGGCCGGGACGGGTGCCCCGTTGGCGAAGGCCCAGTCGTTCGGGTTGCCTGTGGACGTGGTGACGTGCAGGACGTTGGAGAGCTTGTCTCCCTTCTGCGCGATCTGGACCGCGTTGGAGGTCGCGACGGGCTGGAAGTCGGTCTGTGCCACGACGTCGTTACCGGCGCCGGTCACTGTGGTCCGGTCACCGGCGACCAGCATGGTCTGCTGCCCGGGAACGACATAGGCGGTGCCTGTGGCGGCGGGGACGTTCGGGACAGACTCGGATACCTGAACGGTGCCGGACGCGGCCGCGGTCCAGGAACCGGTGTCACCGGTGTTCGCGAAGCCGGTGCCGTTGGCATTGATGTAGGTCAAGATGCCCGGGACGGGGGACTGCACGGTGCCGGACGCTGAGACCAGTTGCGTGTTCGATGTCGTGCCGGCCTTCGTGGACCCGGGGTTGAATGCCACTTTCGGGGCAACCGTGTAGGGGCCGGCGTTGGCGTTGGCTTCTGCGAGCAGTGCCGCCGCTTTGGCTTTGATGGCCCCGATGTTCGGGTCCGGTGAGTTGATCCATTGCGCCGCTCCGGCTGGGTCGTCCCTGGTGTGTCCCAGGTAGGCGAGTCCTTCGGCGGTCAGGACATCGGTGGTGTTCCCGTACACGCCGATGAGGTACATGATCTGCGGGTCCGAGGTGAAGGGGGTGCCTCCTCCGGGGGTCATCCCGGCGGGGATGTTCTCGGTGATGCAGAGCGCCGGCTTGTTGTCGTTCGCTGTGTTGAACGTGCCCGCCCAGGTCGTCCAGGTCCCGAACCCGCCCGCTGGCGGTGCGATCTGGATGCTCGCACCCACCCGGTGTGTGCCGGGCGCGTCCGTGCCGCCGAAAGCCTGCGCCGGGGCCGCCATGGACACCCCGGCCCCGGCAAGCAGCGCGGCCGCGAGGACCGCCGAGGAGGCTTTCTTGATGATCGAACGCTTCCGCCGGTTACCTTCCCCGGTCGCCGGGGGCGTCAACGGCGAAGGGCGAGGACCCAGGCCGTCTGGTTCTTGTGAAGTACTCAAAATGTTTCCTTTGTCTTATCCGTGGCCGCTGCTGCGGCAAACCCCGCCTACGAATCGGAAGGGGCCTCACTCCTATAGCGGGGGGTTTCCACACTTCGCGTGAAGTGTGGAAACCCCCCGCTATAGGGGTGAAGGAAGTTTTTGGTTCGGTACCCCCCTTTTTTTGAGGGTGGCCGGGAGGTGAAAGAGGTAGCGGATGCGTTTGGTGGAAAGGCCCTTGACCATCAAGGTCGGGGGCAAGGTGTGCCGGGTGTTTGGGCCTGATGCCGAGCTCGCGCGGGTATCGACTTTGTTGCAGGTCCGGCACGGTGTGAAGTTCGCCCTGTGTCAGGAACCGGAACAGCGGATGCTGCTGGCTGTGGCGTCGGTCGCGGACGAGTTCGGCCTCGCGTCCGGCCTGGACGAGGAGACCGGCACCGTCCGGGGTGTGAGTGTTCCGGTGCTGGCGTTGAAGGCCGGCCTGGGCCGGGCAGCCGCCGAACAGGCCCTGGCCCGGCTGGTTGCGGACGGGATACTGATTCGCCTGGACACCAACCACCCCGGAGCGAAAGGACCGGTGTGGGTTGTGCCGGACTACGAGGAAAACGAGTTGCCGGACGACGCCGAGACCGGGCTGGCGGTGTTGGCGTGAGCGGGCCGGCCGCAGCGGCCGGTCGTGGCCATCTGATTGATGCGGTTCGTGTCGACGGTCCTGAGTGGGCTGTTGGTAGCGACGAGTCGGTGATTGTGCCGGAGGACGCCGCGGTTCCCGGGTTTGTGTTGCGTGAGCTCTTCGCCCGTGTTGAGGGTCCGGGGCCGTGGCGTGCGGACGTTTCCCCTGCGGAGGGCATCGTTCACAGTCTTGTGCTGGGCGTTGATGGGTCAGTCTCTGAAGCCGTCAACGGCACCGGTGCAGGGCCGGACCGGGCGGTAGAGCCAATGAAGATCCCGAAGCGTCCGGGGCGGAGGCGGGCGGTGTTGATTGGTGCCGGAGTGGCGGGTGTTCTTGCCGTTGTCGCGGCGGGGGTTGTCGTTGCGTCCTCGTCATTGCCCCGGCCGACACCGGAAGCGTCAGGCGCTCCGGTGACGGCAAGTCCGTTATGGACTGTCCCGGAGGGTGTCTCCCCGTTGGCCGCAGCTGGTTCTGTGGTCGCCGGGGTCGATGGGCAGGGTTTGGTGCTGCTCTCAGGCAAGGACGGTTCCCGGATCCCGATATCCGGGGCCGTGAAGGTCGCTGACACGTCCGCGGTCCGTGCCGGTGCCGGGGACGGGCTGGGAGTGGTTGATACGGGCAATGGTTCCGGTGTGGCCGTCGTGGATGGCAAGGCGGCCGCGTATGAGGGCAAAGGATCCTTGTTGACGCGCGGGCCTGTCCCGGTCCTGGTCGGAGGCAGTGCCCAGGGGCGGAATTTTTATGTTTTCCGGGCCGGGGCACCGGTGCAGATTCAGTCGTTGAGGGCCGGTGACAGCTTGTTCGGCGGCATGCCGGGCGGGGGATCAGTCTGGGCGGTGTCCGGCGGGAAAGTGACCTATGTGCCAGCAGCCGGGGTGTCCTGGACGGTTGCCCTGTCCGCGCCGGTGGCCGGGGCGAGTGTGGCGTCGTGGGTGAGCGTGAACGAGCGCCGGACGGTGGTGATCTGGCAGGCCGGGGCCTCCCGTGTCCTGGCCGTCCATTCCACGGGGCCGGGGGCGTCGGGCGGAATCGAATTCCAGCAAAGTCTTGCCGCCGGCGAAGAGGCTGTCGGCACGTCCGGGCAGGTTCTTATCGGTTCCGGGCCCGATAGTGCCGGCGGGCTCTCGACGGTTTCAGGGGTCATTGCCCTGGGCGCGGACAAGCCTGCCGTCAGTGCGCCGGGGTGTGCCGGGCCCGTTGTGGCGGCCGGGACGTTATGGTGCCCGGCCGATGCCGGGTCGTGGTCCGTGGCAGGTTTCACCGTCCCCGGCAAACCCCTGGCCGCCGGTGATGGTTTCGTGCTTGTCACGGAAGGAAAGGGCCAGGCAGCCGTGCCTGGTCCCAAGCCGTAGGGCTTGAAACGAAATGAAACCCACCCCCAAAGAGGAGAGAAGAGAAGACTCATGACAGGAAGACATCTTGCGGCCCAGCCGCAACGACGAATGACGGGCAGACTGGCCGCTGCCGTGCTGGTAGGCCCGGCGCTGATGCTCAGCGTTGCCGCCGGGGCGAACGCCGCCGGCCCGGCCATCGTGACGTCAACACCACCGGCCACCACGACACCGACCCCTGCCACGACGGCACCGTCCGTGACAGCGTCCACCACTACGGCGGCGGTTGGCCCTGCAGCGCAGACACCACCGGCCACAGCCCCCGCACCGGCAGCAACGCCGGCCCCGGTCGCACCGGTTGATCCGGTCGCACCTTCACCGGTACCTGCGCCCTCGACCCCGGCCGTACCGGTTGCTCCGGTCGTGCCGCCGGTGGACCCGGTAACGCCGACAACACCTGCAGTACCGCCGCCCGCGCCGGTGGATCCGGTAACGCCCACGACACCGGTCGTACCGGTTGCTCCGGTGGTGCCGTCGGCTCCGGTGGTCGTTCCGGTTTCCCCTGCCCCGGTCACCGGGCCTGCTGCCCCTGTTGTTCCTGCGCCTGCGCTGGTGGCGGCGGTTCCTGTGGCGCAGGTGCAGGGTTACGGAGTTCCGGCGGGCGCTGTTGTTCCGGCGTTTCGCGGCAACGGTGCCGTGTTGGCGGCTACGGGTGCCTCCGGTGCTGATGGGCCGTTGCTGGGTCTGGGGGCCGGTCTGATCGTTGCCGGTGCGGGGGCTGTCGTAGCGGGCCGGCGTGGACGCAGGCCCGGGAGACACAGGGCAACAACCGCTCACTAATAGGTGTGGTGTGCCGGGGCGGGGGTGGTTCCTCGTCCCGGCACAATCCCACGCACCGGACGGTGCCCGGGGGTAATCAAAGGGAACGGAAAAGGGGGTGGACGTGTTCGGGAAAACGGCGGGCTGGTTGAAGGCCTTGCTGGCCGGGCTGGCCGTGGTGGTGCTTGTCGTGGGCGCGCTGCTCGTTGATGACGGGGAGGGCGCGGGCACGGCGTTGGCCGCCAGCGGTTGCCAGGGCCCTGTCGCTGGAGCCGGCACGGTGTCGGGGGTTCCGAATGGTTGGGGTCCTGACGTGGTTGCTGCCGCGGGCACGGCGGGGTTGCCTGCGTCGGTGCTGGCTGCCCAATTGGAGGCCGAATCCGGGTGGAACCCCCGGGCTGGTTCTCCCGCCGGTGCGCAGGGCCTGGCACAATTCACGCCCGGGACCTGGGCTTCCTATGGCAACGGGGCCGATGTCATGGACCCGGTTGCGGCGATCGCGGCGCAGGGCCGGTACCTTGCCGCCCTCCGCTCCCAACTGGCACCTGTCGCCGCTTCCAGCAAGTCGGATCTGACGGATTTGGTTCTTGCCGGGTACAACGCGGGCCCGGGCGCGGTGCGGATGTTCAACGGTGTCCCGCCCTATTCGGAGACGCAGGCGTATGTGGCCCGGATCAGGGCCAATGCCGCCCGGTACGCGTCCGTCGACGGGACTGTTGCAGCGCCGGCCAGCACTGCCACCACATCGGCGGTGGTTGGTTGCGGCGGGTCCGGGACGGTTGCCGGGTCCGGGGATGACCTGCCCTGGGCCACGGGTGCGATAGACGCGGCGGGCCCGTTGGGGATGTACACGCGCGAGTGCGTGGATTTCGCGTTGTGGAGGGTCAACCAGGCAGCGGGTTCCGCGGGTGCCCCGTTCAGGATCACGAACTCCAATTTCCGTGGTGACGGGCAGCGGCTGGGGTTCGCGGCGCAGTGGAAGGACGGTTGGGACGTCAAGGGCTGGCCCTCGGGACACACGCCGCAGATAGGGGCGGTCGCCTACTACGGGGCCACCAAGGACAACGCCTACGGGCACGTGGCCCTGGTCAAGGCGGTCAACCCGGACGGGTCATTCCTGGAAGAGGGCTACAACATCGACCTGGGTTCGGGCCCGAACCACTCCTATTACACCCGCACCGTGAACGACGCCACCCCGACGTGGTTCCTGTACATCCCGACGAAAGCAGATATGGGGCTCGCAGCATGAAGCACACGATTTTGAAGACAGTGACAGCGACGGCGGCTCCGGTCGTGGGAGGACGCACACCCGCTGTGAGACTTTTTGCCCTCGCCCCGGCGGCCTTGCTGGTTCTGGCAGCACTCGCCGGATGCGCCGCCACCCCACCCTCCCCACCAACCCAGACAGCGTCGTCCATGGCAGCGTCGTCCCCGGCCGTGTCCGCGACTGCCTCGGCGACGGCTTCCCGGCCTGGTGGTTCGATCAATGAAAAGAGCCCGCAGGCCCCGGCTGAGTCCTCCGTTCCTGCGCCCGCGACGGACGCGGCCGCGAAGGATGCGGCGAAGGCGGCCGCGGTGCAGGTCATGATCCTTTACGCCCGCCCCTATCTTGACCCCGGGCGGTGGCTTGATGAGCTGCGGCCGGTGGCCACGGCCGGGTTCATCAAGGAAAACGCCTCGGTGAACCCCCGGTTCGTCGGCGCCTCCAGCGTGCGCGGGGCAGGGGACTGGGTGATGGACCCGGGAAACCTTTACACCGTCCAGGTCCCGGTGACCACCGACGGGGGAGTGTTCATCGTGCAGCTGCACCGCAACGGCGCTACCGCGCCGTGGCTGGTGCGGTACGTGATCCCCCCGACCCTGCGCAGCCTCCAGTAGCCCGGCCACCCATGAACCACAGGCCACCACGGAGAAACCACCACCGGAGAGCACCGACTGTCACGGTGTGCATCCGATCATCACAGAGAACGAGGACACATTGAGTAACTGGCAAGGACTGGAACGGCAGGGAACATCGGCACCGACTGATTTCTCCCGGCGCCTGCGGGTGCCTCCTATGCCCCGGGAGGACCCGTCTGTGGCGGTCACGCAGGAAGAAACGGAACAGCACCAAGCTGAGGACCCCCTGTGCCGGGTGGAGGAATGGCTCGCGCCTGCCGGGACGTACGTGCGGGAACGCAGAAGCCCGCACCTGGACCTCATCACCGCACCAGCGGCACCGGTGGAAAGGAAGGCCGGGCTGTCCGGTTTCCGGCAGAAGGCCGGTTTGGGCCTGTTCCGCAGGGCCCCGGACCCTGCGGCGGAACAGCTTCTTCGTGAGCGTACCGCGGCCGCGCAACGCCAGTTCTCCCGCCCGATGAACGTTCTCGTGGCCAACCCTTGCGGCGGTTCAGGGGTCACGGCGTGTGTGCTCGGGATTTCCGGGACGTTCGGGACCCTGCGCGGCGGGTCCGTGCTGGCCTGGGACACCCACGAGTCGTTCGGCGGTCTGGGGGTGCGGACCATGACCAACGGCGGGTCCCGTACCGTCATTGATCTGCTGGCCGATGCCGGGAACTTTGACCGGATCGATGCCCGGGCAGGAGACCTTGGGGCGTATTGGCGTGCGCAGCCGGGGGCGTTCTTCGACGTCCTGGTCTCGGATCAGGACGCTGCCCGGCCGTTGGAGCTCGGAGCACCGGAGTTCCGGCGGATCCACCAGCTCCTCACCCGTTTCCGGGACCTGGTCATCATCGATACCGGGAACAACACCCGCCGCCCCAACTTCCTCGCCGCGGTCGAAGTCTGTGACCAGCTGGTCATCCCCACCACGGCAGGTCCGGACTCGCTGTGGGCGGTGTCGATGCTGATCGATCAGCTTGAAGCGATGGGCCGGGCCGATCTGGTCAACACCGCCATCGTGATCCTCACCGACGCCAACCCCGCGGACGCGACAAGTGCGAGCCGGCAGAAAGCCTTGGACTGGTTGGGCACCTGGGCCCGGACCATCGTCGAGGTCCCGTATGACGGGCACATCGCCGCCCGCTCGACCATCGACTACCGGCTCCTCGCCGAACCGACGCGAAACGCGTTCCTGGAAGCCGCGGCGCTCATCGCCGAAGGCCTGACCAACCGCGGACACCAGCCACCGGCCACCGAACCACCGGGGAAAGAGCTGCACACGGCGGTACCACCGCCGGCCGAAGCGCAGGCCCTTACCGACCAATCCATGACCGATCAGTTCACCAACTACGAAGGAAACCTGAAATGAACCACCTGACCCGCATGACCATTGACCTCGCGACCGCGGCCGGGACCCGCGCGCACCTGGCCTTGAACTCCGTGCTGCCCGCGGAGATCACGAACCCTCTCGGTAACGTGAGCCCGGACCTGACCATTTTCGGCGGGAAGATCAATCTCGGGATCACGCTGCTGCTGGGCTTCGCCTGGGCACTCTGTTCCGTGGCGGCGATCTTCATGATCTTCTCCGGTCTGGGCGCTGCCAGGCACGCGCAGAAACGCAGCAACGAACCGGAGAAGGTCACCGCAGGTCTGACCCAGGCCAAAACCGGCGGCCTCGTCCTCGCCCTGAGTTTCGCCTTGCCGATCATCATCGGCGGCATCATCATCTTCGTCAACCGCGTCAACAGCGGAGCATAGGCATGCCGGGCCAGTTCTCCTTGGCCTGGTTGCGGGTGCCTGCGGATCCGCAACTTGACCCGTACCGGCCGACGGTCCCGAGGATCGATATTTTCGGCACGGATTTCTCCGTGCCGGTCGCTGCGCTGCTGGGGGCCGTCTGGGGTGGGCTGATCATCCTGTCCACGTTCCGCCTCTTCGCCGCCCTCGCCGCGTCAAGGAAAGCCGGGGACGCGGGGGACGCCGATGGCTTGATCAAGGCCACGACCCGGTTCCGGACCGCGCTGACCGGTCTGGGCCTGCTGCTGGGGGCCGCGATCATCCTGGGCGGCTATATCGTGTTCGGCAACACCATCGCCAACTACACGCCGGCCCCAGCACCCTGAGCCCTGTTTAAAGGAGTGTCAACAATGACTGAAACAACAACACCGGACGACGGCGGAACACGGGCGACGGCACCGGGACCGTCCTGGGCGCACCGGCATCGCCGGTGGCTGATCCCGGCAAGTGCTGCCCTTGTCGCCGCCGTCGCCGCGTCCGTGGTCACCGGCATGGTGCTTGGCCCGGGGGCGAACACTCCCGGTGCCCTTGTCCCGGCGGCCGGGTCTTCGTCGCGGGTTGCGGCCAGTGCCACGCCGTCGGCGGACGCGTCACGTGTTGGTCTCCTAGAGGCCGGTTCCGGTGGGAAGACCGTGTCCGCGGATGGTGTGACAAGAATCGGGTACGAGGCCACGTGCACGGGTGCGGTGCAGGCAGCCGCGAATTACGAGACCACCGTTGATGTGTATAGGCCGGCCACGGACAAGGCTTACACGGCGACCCTGACCGAGGTGTTCCTTGACCCGGGGCAGGCGCAGAATTTCGGGCAGGTCTCCGCCCGTAACGCCACCGCTTCCGGGACCACCCCGGGACACCGCAGGGACAACTTCGTGGATGAGGGAGGGGCGTTCAAAGTGGAGAGCTGCAATCCGGGGACGTCCGCGATCATCCAGGTATATTCCTGCGAGGTCACATACCGGGAGGACTTTTACGCCCGGAAGGTCAGCGGCATCCCGGCTTGTTCCACGTACCGGATCCAGCTGGGATGGGCACGGGGGGACTGGAAGATCGTTTCCCTGATTGATGTGTACTCCGTGAGCACCGATGCCGGTATACCGCTGACTCTGACGGGCTACCCGCGACGGTTCTACGATGTCCGTTCCCCGGGAATCACTGCAGCGCAATGGGCGGACATCACGGCCCCGGACAGCGCCGGCCCGATCCTGGGGTGGGTGGACTTCGCCAATGCGCACCGCTGAGACAACCGGCTCTGCCCGCCCCGGGGGCCGGCCCTCCGTTGCCCGGTTGTTCCGGAGACCGTTCCGTAGACCGTTCCGGGGACCGTTGCGGGGGTTTCTGCGGGTCCTGGCCGCGGTGGTGGTTGCGGCGGGGATCCTTGCCGGTTCTGCCGGGCTCTCGTTCGCTGATGACAGCAAACCGGTCGCGCCGAATCCTGCCACGATCCCTGAGGTGAAGAAGCCGGCGATCGCCGCGGCCATCCGTGAGCAGGTCGCGAGCGACTATTGCGGAACCGAGGGCGGTGCCCTGAGCCAGGACGCCAAAGTGGATCCCAACAGTGACAAGTACCGCACCTGTCACGAGAAGCTGTTGTCGATCCTGCCCACCGGCTTCGATGCCATCTACCCCTACACCACGGTGAAAGCGTATGACACCGCCTGCATGGCCGGCCAACTCCTGGACGAGACGAACCAGCCGGACACCGGCTACGACTCCGCATGGTGTAACACGGCAGGCACGAACAAGGACCTGACTAAGAACGATCAGGCCTGGCGCGGGTTCTGGTCCAAGATCATCGGTGACGGCGGCCTTGGGGTGGTGGACTTCGTCGCCAACCCCAAAGACAGCACCGAAAAGCTGGCCAACGAATTGAAGACGGACTCGAACTCGGCGCTGGCTGCGGTGATCGATAACGCGTCCCGGGCCACTGATTTCGATCCGAACGCGGACTGGTTCCGCACCCAGTGGGCGGCATTCGGCGGGATCGGCATCATCGTGCTCGCGTTCATGACGATGCGCACGGTCCGGGACTACGGCGACGGGAAGATCACGGCCGAGGAAACCACCCACGCGATCGTCGGTTTCGGGCCGTTGGGGTTGTTGCTGGTGTTGTTCGGCCCGGCCCTGGGTCACTTCCTGAACACCCAGATCGCCGCTTTGGATGTGGGAGTCATCAAGTTCACCTCCGGGTCGTTCCTGAGCTTCGCGGACGCGACGGACTTCAACGGCTTCGCCTCCGGCGGGGTATTCGGCCCCGTGGCCGGGATCATCCTGTGGGGGCTGATGCTGCTCGGTGCCTGGTCGATCCTGGTGCTGTTCGTGCTCCAAAGCATCGCGTTGGGCATGATCGGCGCAGCCCTGGCCATCGGGCTCGGGTTCGTGGTCCATCCCTTGTGGCGCAAACGCGCCGTCAAAATGGGCACCACCTATCTCGGCATTGCCCTGTCCAAGCCGTTGCTGTTCCTGATCCTGGGATTCGTGATGGCCATGATCGGAGGCCAGGCCGCGGTAGTAGGCGGCGACAAGGACCCGCTGACCAACGCACTGAAAGTCCTCACGGTCGGGCTCGTCATGCTCACAGTCGGTTTCGCCCCGGCCACCCTGTTCAAATACATGCCGTTGCTGCCAGGCGGTGGTGATTCAATCCAACGCCACGGTTCCGGCATGGGCAGGGCAGCCGTGGGCGGCGCGGCCGGGGCCCTTATGAGCTCCAGGATGTTCAGGAACTCTTCCCGCACCGCCGGCGGCCGGCAAGGTGCCGGAAGTTCAGGCGGGACAGGTTCGGGCCGGTCCGGCGGGAGTACCGGCACCGGCACAGCGGGCGGCACAACCACCGGTGTGCAGAACGCCGCAGGCGGGGGTACCGGCAAGTCCGGCGGTGCTTCGACTCGTGGTGCAGGGAACACCGGCAAGGGGCAGAGCCAAAGCCAGGGTCAGGAAAAGCGCGGGCAAAGTGCTGCGCGGCAGGTCGCAGGCAAGGCAGGCACGGCTGTGGCCGGGACCTCGAAAGTCGCTGCCGGCGTCGCGTTGAAGGCCGCGCTGGCTGCAGCGAACACGGCCGCAAGTTCGGCCCGTTCCCAGGCCCAAGACCATGCCCCGTCCTTCGACTAAGAACTGACAAAGAAAACTGGAGAACACTTCTTATGGCACGAATGGCTGTCCTTGGCGGGGAACGCGGGAACCGTGGTTTGTTCGGCGGTTCCCGGTCCAGGCTTGAATGGGCCGGGATCGGCGTGTTCGTCCTGGCCGCTGTCCTGACCGCTGCTATCGGCAGGGCAGAGTGGTACATGCTGCTCGCCGGGTCTGTGCTGCTCTTGACCGGTTTCGCCGCGTTCACACCTTTCGCCCGGTTCGGTGAGCGGACCTGGGCTGCGCTGCGTCTGCAGACCTGGCACACGCGCCGGCGCCAGCGCAGAGGGACGAGCTCGTTTTTGAACCCGGTGACCGGGGACCCTGACTGGGTTCCGGGGCCGACGCTCAAGCGCATGGAGAAGGAAGAGCGGAAGGCCGCGAAGAAGGGGGACGCGTACCGGCCGGCCGACGCGCCTCTGGCCGTGGGCACCATGCGGTGGTTCGAAGTGCCCACCGGGCCGCGGTCCTCGGTGGTGGCGTTCAAGGACTCCACGCGCGCCCAGGGCGCCTACATCGTCATCGTCGAAACCACCGGGACCGGGTCCGGTATCACCGATGAGGACGGCTACGACGCACCTTATCTGGCCTTTGGTGCGTTGTTGTCCTTCCTGGCCGGCATGACGTCCCTGATCACCCACATCCAGCCCCTGACCCGGGCCCTGCCCATGGACGCGACCGATCACCTGTCCTGGATGGCTGGCCAGATCGGTCCGGGTGTGCCGGAGGTTCTGGTGGAGTCCTATGCCGAGCTCACCGAATCGGTGCAGGCCCAAGCGGACCAGCACCGCTCCTACTACGCGTTGCTGATCCCGGACACCCCTGCGCTGGAACGCAAAGCGGACCGGTACGGTCCAGGGGATGAGGGGATGGGCCAGGCAGTGTTGGACGAGCTGGCCAGGTTCGCCGGCAGGGCCAGCTCCACTTTCGGGATCCGGGGCCTGGGCGCTGTCCACGCGGCCGCGCTGTTCAGGTCATTGCAGGACCCGCGCTTTGACATCGATGACCTGGACGGGGCGGACCTGAAGACGTGCTGGCAAACCTTCGACGGGACCGAATCACAGGAGTACCTCCGTATCAACGCAGGACCCGTGAGCCGGTTCGGGTTCATCGCGAAGGAAGACTTCGAGGCAACAGCCCTGCCGGTGCAGATGTTCCAGCCGCTGATCAAGGACGTCAACCCCTCGGTCATCAGGACAGTAACGATCATCGACGAGCTCATGCCCGCGAAACAGGCCCGTGCCCGGGCCAGGGCGGATGTCACCACGGATACGGCCGGGGCCGATAAGAGCGCCGGGGTCGTCACCGACGGCAGCGAGGAAGTTCTGCTGGGGGCATCCAGGCAACGGTTGCAGGACCTGCGCCCCGGGACAGGTTTCCACGGCCTGGGCTACGGCATGTACCTCTCCATCACCGCCGACAGCCCCGCCGAGCTCATGGCCGCGTCCGACGTCGTCGACGCCGCGTGCTCGGACAGCGGCATCGAACACATCACCTGGCTCGACGGCCGCCACGATCTGGCGTTCATCACCTGCCTGCCCCTGGCCCGCGGCCTGCGCCGCTAAAAGACAAAGGAAAACCCAACACCCATGAACACGACCCCGAACGCCCCCCAAACGACAGACACCGCTGAGGAGGAGCCGTATACCCCGCCGCGCAGGGAACGCCGTAAAGCCGGCTCCGGCCCCACGAACCGGACCGGAACACAACGGAAGCCCGCCGAACAGCCGGCAGCCGGAATTGACTGGGCCGCGCACCGGGCAACGTCCTGGTATGGCGGTCCACGGCAGGCTACTGCGAACAAGCTGGGCTTCTACGACCCGGCGACCGAACCGATCCCGTCCTCGACCCGGCAAGGGGAGGCCACCTACCTGGCTGTCGCGTCCGCGCCGACCTCGTATAAGGGCCTGCTCGTCGGGGTCGACGCCGATACGGGCTGGATGGTCGCCCATGACCCTTTCACCGGCTACAAGCTGGGCATCACCCAGTCCCCGAACGTGTGTTTCATCGGGGACCTGGGCAAGGGCAAGTCCTCGATGATGAAGTGCTGGGGTGTGTTGCGTGCCCTGGTCCTGGGACACCGGGTGGTCCAGATCGACAAGAAACCACAGCTGCAGGCCGACGGGAGCATCCGGGGAGAGTACACCGAGCTCGGAAACAAGCTTGGCGCCTCGATTGTCCGGTTCGCCCTGGACGGGACCGGGACGAGGATCAACATCCTGGACCCGGCCATCGCCGTGCGCATCGAAGGAAACATCGAGGCCGGCAAACCGCCGGGACAGTCCCAGCTGCTGCGCGCCATTCTGGGTGAGGCTCTGGGCCGGCCCATCAAGCCCAAGGAGGGCAAGGCCCTGCGGATGGCGCACGAGTCCGCCCTGAACCGGGCAAAGGCAGAGGGCCGTGTGGCGGTCATCGGGGACATCGTGCACTTCCTCTGGTTCCCCGAAGAGTCCGTCACCGCCGTGGCAGGGTTGACGGTCAAGGAAGCCCGCAAGTGGGGCATTGACCCTGCCGCGGAACTGGAACGCCTCATCGAGGACGACCTCGCCGGGCTCATCGACGGACCCACCTCGGAGAACATCTCCCTGAACTCAGGACTGACCATCTTCGACGTCTCGGCCCTGCCCGAAGACGGGCCCGCCCTGGGCATCGTGATGATGATCATCAGCACCTGGCTGACCAACACCCTGATGTCCCAGAAGAACCTCGTCCCGACGCACTTCAACGTCGAGGAAGCCTGGCACCTGGTCGAAGGCTCCTTCGCGAAGGTGAACCTGCGCAACATGAAAGTAAGCCGCGGCCTGTCGCTCTCGTGCAAGTTCGCTTTCCATCACCCCTCGGACCTTCCCGCCAAGTCCCCGGCGCGGGCCATCATGAAGGAATGCGGGACCGTGTTCCTGTACGGGCAGCAGGACGACGATGATGCCCGGGACACTGCAAGGATTTTCAGCCTGCCCAAGGGCACACACAAGATCATCAAGAAACTTGGCCAGGGTGTCTGCCTGCTCAAGATCGGAACCCAGCCTCCCCTGATGGTCACGCACATCCGTTCCAACCTCGAAATCGAACTGACCAACACCGACGGGGCCATGACGTCGGCCGCGACCATCGCTATGGACGGGACAGACACCACCGTCAGCTTTGAGGACGGGTCGGACACCACGATCACCTTTAAGGAGGAAGCGGCATGAAGAAAGCCATCACGAACGGGGCACTGGCCCTGGCATGGAAAAGCCTCATCTGGGTCTGGGTAGCAGGGGCTATCGTCGGGGTCCTCACGGGCTGGAACATCGGCCAAGCCATCGCAGGCGGAAAGGCCGAGTGGAATCCATTCGCCCTGGCCGGAGGTCTCCTGGCCGGATCCCTGGCCTGGGGGTTGCCGGCCACGATCTTCGCCGTGGTATTCGCTGTGGCAGTCAGTGCCGGGGCCGGGGCCCTGTTCTGGGTGTTGCCCCCGGTCGAAGACAAGGACGCCCCGGAGGAACCCAAGGCACGGGAAGGCCTGGCCGGCCACGATGACCTGGCCCCCCGCGTCGGCAAGGAAGCCGCGGTCGCGACAGCCCGCCAGTCCCTGACCCTGCCCGAGAACGTGGAAGAAGACGACGTCGTGACCACCCTGTGCACCCTGGACGGGGAACCGGTCTACTTCCAGCACGAGGACTCCATGTGGGTGTTCGCGCCCCAACGCTCGGGCAAGACGCTCTGGCTCGCGGTCGGGATCCTCATCGACGCCCCCGGCGCGGTGATCGCCACCAGCACCAAAATCGACCTGTTCCTCCTGACCGCACTGATGCGCTCCGGGACGCTGGAGGCTCCGCGGCCCGTGCTGGTCTTTGACCTCCAAGGCATCTCCGGCTGGCCCAAAGAACTCCGGTGGGACCCGATCGCCGGGTGCAAGGACCCTGACGAGGCAATGGCCCGCGGCAAAGCATGGGCCGGCGCCCAACCGATGGGGGACGTGAAGAACGGGGACTGGTTCAACTCCAAAGCCTCCGCGGTCCTGGCCCGCTACCTGCACGCAGCCGCGCTCGAGGGCAAAACGATGAACGAGGTCCTGGACTGGGCCAACGACTTCACCGACACCGAGCCGCTGGAAATCCTGCAACGACACTCGCCCGGATTCGCCAAGCGCCTGGCTAAACTCATCGACTCCCGGGCCGGGGAAACCATCGACTCCGTGCAGGAAACCCTGCTCGGGCTACTTGAACCCCTTTACTCGCCCAAGGCCATGGAAACCCTCACCCCCGGTCCCGGGGCCGGCTTCGACGTCGAAGAGTTCCTGGACGCCCGGGGCACCCTGTATCTGCTGACCGACGGCGAAGAGTCACCGGTCGCACCCATCGTGACCATGTTCGCGGACCATTTGTTCCGTAAGGCCCAGAAGATCTCCCAGTCCCGGCCCGGCGGCCGGCTCTGGCCGCCTTTGACCATGGTCCTGGACGAAGCACCGAACACGGCCGCGTTCCCCAACATGGCGTCGGCCCTCTCGGACTCCGGAGGCCGCGGGATTCGCATCATCGGTTTCTCCCAGTCCTTCGCACAGAACAGGGGCCGGTGGGGAGAGACCCCGGCCGAAATGATCCGAGGCACTTCTTCGGTACGCATGATTCTCCCCGGGTTGGAAGAACACAGGGAACTGGACCGGGTCGCCGCAGCCGCCGGGGTGCGCATGGTGGAACGAAAGTCACGTTCGGTCACGGACGGGAAAGAGACCATCACCTACCGGGAGGAGGAAGTACCGGTGATCCGCGGCTCCGAAATCCAGCAGATGAAGAGAGGAGAAGCGTTCATGCACCACACCAACCTTCCACCGACCATCGTTGACCTCATCCCTTACTGGGAACGTCCTGACGGGGAAGAAATCAAAGCACGCAAGAAGGTCCTGGAGGAATACCTGCTCAGCGGCAACGTCGCCGAACAGAACATCCCGCAGTACGCCCAAACCACCGAAGAGGAATCCGCAACATGAGCGACAACCAGCACCACGAGAACGCCGTCGATGTCCAGGAGCCAGCCACGGAACCAGCACACGCCCACGAACCGCAAGACCGACCGGAAGAGAACAGCCCCGCCCAGCAGGGGAGCCTTCATCCTTCCCTGGAGGAGCTCGTCCTCGAGCACGAAAACCAGCTTGTGGACCTGGGGAACCTGGTGGACGATGCCAGGAAGGAAAGCGCTGAACAGTTCGGCCTGTTCGGGAAGGCCATCGGCGACATCACCGAAGCGGTCCAGAAGCTCAACGAACGGCCCAAAGCCTCCGAACCGGATGAATGGAACACCAAACACCTGGCCGGGGAGGCTACCGGGGAACTGCTGGACAAGGTCCGGGAGTGGGTGGACTGGTACAACGGCCGCTACGGGACAGCCGAAATCATCCGTATCCGCCCCTGCTGGTACATGCACCCACCCGTGGTCGAGGAAATCACCGCGCTCTGGGTCGCCTGGCGGGCCGCGTACTACGGGCACAACAAACCCGACACTGCCCCCACGTACTGGCACTCCGCCTACCTGTGGCCGACCATCAAACGCATCCACTCCGAGCCCTGGGGAATGAAGGACTGCACCCCCGCCCACAAACACCCGCGCCCCGTCCACAGCTCATCCACCGACTCCGGCTACCCCGCACTGCGCGTAGCACTGAGCACCCGCACGGAGGCCCCGGTCATCCCCTGGCCCGGATACAAGGACCGCGACATCCACAAAGATCATGCCCCGGCCACGTCGCCGCTGCCCGTTCAGCACCCGGCAACCTGGGGTGCCCGATGAACCTGGCACAAAGCAGGCAGGCACAGCCTATCCAGGGCATGCGGTTCCAGAACGGCTATCAGGGGCCCGAACGGACACCGTTCCTGCTCATCCGCCCGGAGGGCACGCCACCCGCAGTTCGGACCGGTTCGCTGTTCTCAGGTGCGACGGTCTGCGCGCACTTCGAGGTCCGTGGCCTGCACCGCATCACCAAGGAACAATCCCTGCTGGCCCCGCCCGAAGCAACCGGCTGGTCCTGGACGAAGAAGGCTGGCACGAAATTCGGTCTGCTGGACGCCAAGGCCCGTCTGGTCGCGGCTTTCGACCTTCAAACAGCCTTCGACCGGGCATGGCACCATCAAGCAACCCTGACGGGACGGATCCTTGTCTACATCGGTGATGACCTTGTACCCGAGAACGGGAAACCCGTCCCCGTACAGCTCATGGAAGCCCAGGCGGCCGGTTCCCTCGTGGCCGGGATCGTAACGAAGGGCTGAGGTTCTTCGGTGTTCCTCGATACGACGCGCACAGGAAACACCCAGCTTGGAGATCTAGTATCCGGCTATCGTTTGTCATTTCGTTTTTGGGGAGATTTCATGGTCATCGATTCGTCCACTTGGGTCATTGCGTTCATTGCCGGAGCTGTTTTCATGGTGCTCGGCATCATTCAGCCTGGCCTCCAGTTGGACCGGCGGGAATTCGGTACCAAGAAGTACATGGCGATCGAGGCCGTCGCGTTCCTTTGGATGTTCATTGGCACGTTTTTGGGCGTTATGTGGCTGATTATGGCCTGGGCACTGGACTACAGTGCCGGGATCCGAGGAGGTCAGCTACTGACCGAAAGCGGCTTGAACACCGTCTTGTCTGGGTCCCTTGTTTTTGTCGCCGTTGCCTTGATCCTTCAGTGGTCGCGGCTCTTCGCAGCTTCGCGCAAGCAGCTGCGTGTTGCCCAATAGCATCCAGCGGCCAGCTCATCGGGAGAACGAAGGGTGACCGAAGTCCTGCCGCCCAGACATAACCGTCCGTGGATCCACGAGGACTACGACCGGACATTCGAAGCTCTTCGGCAGGGCCTCTCTGACGACGACATAGCCGACCACGTCGGCCGCAAAAAGTCAGCGGTTGCGAGGCGGCTCCGAGACTTGATCCGGCACGTTTCCGAGCACCAGAGACCACCGTTCCGGGCAAAGGCTCTCGAATCTTTTCGGGGCATCCTTGAAGAGGACCCTGGATTTCCTTGGGAGGAAAAAGCCCGGGACTTCCATCGCAGCACGGGCCGTCCTTGGTGGGTGCCAGGCGCCGAGGACATTTTGCGAACCGCATGGGAATCCGGTGACCAAACCATGCACGAGCTGACCCGAACGCTCTGCGTCCGCGAGGACCACATAGCCGATTGGATGGTAAGAACCGGATCCGCCAGCAACACGATCGAAGTCGTGGAGCGCCTTGGTTGCCTCCCAGGAGGACGCCTCGAAGCGAATGCACGGATTGCACGGGACAAAGCTTCGATGTTGATCTGGGTGTTGATCCTCACCGAACAAAGGATCGGTGTTGTCCACACCTCACTCCACCACGACAAGGAGAGCGCCAGCCATGAGCTGGATAGCCTGCTCCCGCCGGACGACGCACCCCTGAACTACCGAAGCCCGCACCGCTGGATGATCGCCGAACGCATCGTCGGCGAAGGACATATCCGTTCCACGAAAAGCGGTTCATTCTTCCCCCAGGCGGATCCGGAATAGTCATCTGCCGTGGCCGAGCCCCCGTATCTACATGATGCGGCCCGAAAGCCCCGGACGTGGAAACAAATACGCGATCGTCAGACGCTGGCAGCCAGAAGCGACAGGTACCTGCACCTGCGGACAACCACCGAAGACCGATAGGGGAATAGTGAGCGCGATAATCGTTCCGGGGACACCGGAGCTGGAAGAACACCTTGATGCCGCCCGACAGGCCGCCCACGAAGTACGCGGCATAGCCCGAAAGTCAGACCGGAGGACCGTGAAACAACGGAAGTGTCCATGCTCGCCCTGCACCTTCTACAGTCGTCCCTGGTCCTGATCAACACGCTGATGCTCCAAACCATCCTCGAAGATCCGGAATTCCACGACATGCTAACCCCCGAAGACCGCCGAGGCCTTACTCCGTTGTTCTGGACCCATATCAACCCCTACGGACGCTTTACCCTCGACATGAGCACCCACCTTGACTTCGCCGGCTCCAGCAACACCCAGGTGCTCAGCGGTGCCTAACCGGGAATCTCATCAAACGATCCTTTGCTCGGACATTGACCCCAGTGTGCCTCGATCCTGCCGTTTCTCAGAAAGTCCCTGTCGAACCCGGGATTTTCGAAAGCCCTCCTGTCTCAGCAATGTGTCTCACGCTGATATTCTCATAAACAATGAAAAGTATCCTTTGGCGAGACAGGACGGGAGGGAGACCCGCATGACGCTCCTCGGATATGCCCGCGTGAGTTCGGCCGGGCAGGACACGGCCTTGCAGATCCGGGACTTGGAGGCCGCAGGGTGCGAACGCATCTACCGGGACCAGGGAATCAGCGGCACCCGGGATAGCCGCCCGGAATTGGACAGGATGCTCGATCGTCTCAGCCGGGGGGACGAGGTTGTGGTGTGGAAGCTGGACAGGCTCGGACGCAACACCCGCCATCTGCTTGAGTTGTTGGACGATTTCAAGGCCCGCGGAGTCAAGTTCCGTTCGCTGCGCGATGGTATCGCCACGGACCCGGATACCGAGCTCGGCGCAGCCATGGCCCAGGCCATGGTCACCATCATCTCCGCCTTCGCCCAGCTCGAGCGCGACCAGCTCTCCGAGCGGACCCGGGCAGGCATGGCGGCAGCCGCCGTTAACGGCCGCAAAGCAGGACGACGCGAGATCACCGCCGACCACGGCAAGGTCAAACGCGCCCACGAGCTAAAGGCCCAAGGCCTCAAGCCCGCCGACATCGGAAAGATCATCGAAGCCAGCCGCGCCACCGTCTACCGGTACCTGAGCATGGAAGACGCCCGATGAGGAGCCCCGGCACAGGCGCCGACTCCTCGAGCACCTCCCCGCGAATCTGCGGCCAATCCCGGAGTCTCTGGACTCCCTGGAACGCGGGCAGCCCCCGGTAATACTGTTTGTTTGTCAGCCGCAGAGGCCCGGACCAGCCATACTCCTACGCCAGAACACCAACGATCGAGCTGCACGACATCGTCGTGGCCAGGGAGCTCCGAGGCAAAAGACTGGGGACTGCGGCCCTGATCGAGCTGTGCATGTACGCGGACCTCCACGGCCTGCCCATCGAAGGGATGCTCGAACCAGACCCCGGAGAGCCCGACGAAACAGTAGCAACCGTATCCCGATGGTACGCAAGCATGGGCTTCACCCAAGGCGAACGAAAACCACGCCAATGGCTGCGCGGGGGGCAACATTTGCCGCTCTCCCCGCAAGTAGCAGTAACCCTACAATGTCGACTCTGCGGGCGAACCGGTAGCCTCAACCATGGAGCTGACCGCGCTGTCGCCCTAATGTTAATTAGGAGGCGGTAGCTCAGTCCTTCGTTCAATGTGCTGCCGGACTGGCCTCCGGGGAGGCACAGCATGAGGTCGACAGGAGCCTTGCGTCGAAAGCGCCGTGCGTGATCCGCTTTTCATCCGCTCGCGCTCGGACAACGTCCTCGTCGATCCCCTCATGCCGGGCAAGCGCCCCCGCGACCTCTCGAAGGTCGGCCAGTTCTTCGATGAGCGCTTCGCGGGAAGCGGCCTGAGCGACTTCGAGAGCCTCTTCCCTCACCTTGTCCCGCAACGCGCGTCCAAATTCCGAGTCATCGAGGACGCGTGTCGGAATCTGTCCTCCGTCTCGGGCAACGACTTCTGGTATCCGGTCTCGGACTAACTTTCCCATCTTGAGATGATACGGGAACGGCACGGCTGTGCAGAAGCACGTCGTTTGACCCAATTCTGAATGGATACACAGAGTTGAGCGGGGTGTTTGAGCCAGACCCTGGCGAGCTGTCGCCGATGGCGACCAAGTTTCCTTCCCCGCAGCGCGCGGGATCGAGAAATTTCGAGAACGTCGAGGAAGTAGGAGCGGAACATTTCCCTGTATATTCTTCGACCTCTTCTATGCATCGGTTAGCATTCAGGTGGGCTTCTCAACTTTCGAGGAGTCGAGCATCCGAGGCCACGGGTGACCCGCGGTCCGAAAATGCGTGATCGCGTATTCATTGATGCATGGAGGGAGGGCAGTGAGCATGACCGAAGATCAGAAGTCAGTCATTGAGGAGATTCTTCTCGAGGACGACGCCGCATGCGGCGCCGAAGTGATGTAATGACTACCCAAATTAGGCCCCGTCGCGGGTTGATTTCATCAGCGGCGGGGCCTAATCATTTTTAGACGGAGCCGTCCATTCATGGAACTCGACGAAATTAAGTCTTATGGCGAGCAAATAGTCACTGCCGGGCTGGGCCTGTATGCGGAATCTTCTTTTCAATCAAAAGTAGTTATCGGACCCAAACGAGCGGGAACTATCTGGGCAGAAAGCCGGCTGGGCGCGGCAGCAAGGATCCTTGGAAGCACGGTACGTGAGGTCGCGTTCGGCCTTCAACCTGTCGGTGGCGTCGGGGAACTAGTTGGCATCGCTTCCAGATACCTCGCGACTTTGCCCGCAGGCCACCATCGGTTGAGTCCTCATCAGGTTCCGACAGTTCCTGAAGAAGCTCACCTTCATCAGATGAACGAAATCGTTCTCGCCCAAGAAGCTCAAAAGATGCGCGCAGATGTACGGATCATCGTCGAGCACAACCTTGGAACTACTTTGCAGACGGTCTTTGATTCGGTTCATGAAACCGACCACTCCTACCGGCGCGCTTCGGTGGTTGCCATTGATAAAGCGTCCGGAAGACAATTCGCCCGGACCTCAGTCGTCGACGTCACGGACGGGAAGACTCCATTCCCTGCGGCTCAGCTCATTGAGATGGGAAGGAAGCTCGAAGAGCGCGTCGGTGCGCTGGCGTCTCGGCCTAAAGTACCCCCCGGTTTGTACATGTGTCGCTTTGACTCCTCTGCTGCTGCAACTTTGACCCACGAAGTCTTCGGCCATCTCCTCGAAGCCGACAACATCAGAATTGCCCAGGATCACCTTGAGACTGGCTCAAAGATCGCCCCCGGGTTCATCAACATCCGAGACGATGGGCAGGACCAAGATCCGTGGGTTCGGGCCGCGTATGACGACCTAGGCAACCAGACGAGGTCCACGGAGCTAATTTGCGGCGGTGAAGTGCACAACTTCCTCGGCGCATCGGATAGTCAGGCGAACCACCGCCGTGAGCATGCCGACCAGAAGGCTATGCCTCGAATGCGCAGCATCAAACTCACTTCAAGCCTCACGACAGATCTGGATTTGGGCATGCACAAACAGCCTGTCCTTCGAATAAAGGAGATCCTGTCGGCGATGTTCCTCCCGCGCACGGGGACATTTTTACTTGAGTTGGGCGAGTCCATCCTTGTTGATGGTGACAGAGCGACCCAATTTTCAGGAGGCAGAGTTCGGTCCTCCGCGCTTGAGCTCTTGTGCCATATAGTTACAGTCGGGTCGAGTTCTGCGTCCTCGGCTCCTGAATACTGCTTTAAGAAAGAACAGAAGTTGCGAACCCTCTCCTCCTCACCCGAGCTCCTCATCGCCGCTGTTCCGGTTGTGAATCAGTGACGGCGGCCACACACCCGGCGGCTCTTGGCAGGGTTATTGAGCCAATGGACTCGATTCGTCTTGAGGGACTCGTCAGAGAGCTAGAAGGTCGCGTTTCCTTTGACGGCTTCGAATTGGTTGTCGTATCAGGGGGCACGCTGTCCGGGCTGAGGCATGCCTATTCGGATCTGGATCTCTATGCTGTCCCGAAGGCGGGGAATACCGTCGAGAGCTCGTTGCACCAGATCTCCGGGATAGTCGTCCAGTTGAATGTGATCTCTCGGGATAGTTTCGACCAAATCATCGAGACATACCGTTCGTTCCGCATAAGCACCATTGATAAATCTCAGATACATGATCACCTGAGGTGGCAAAAACTTGGCTCCCGTTTTGTCACCGGCGTCAAAGTCCATTCGACGGACCGGGGTGCTTCTGAGTTCAACCAGATAAGCAGGGACGCCTACCGTCACCTTGTGATGACCTGCAGCTCGATCCAGATGGGACGGATGCTGGAGGACGCTCTGGGAGGACTCAGAAGTTCCGATCTTTTGATCGCAGACCGAGCAGCGGACATCGCTCTTGCAGAAGGATTATCTGTCGTCTTGGCTGGCGTTGGAGAGCTCCATTATGGTGAAAGTCTTCTTTGGCGCAGGGTCTTCACGCATCCGGCTTTAAGCCATTTGGGTCATGAGTTATACGCCATGACTCGAATAACGAGCACTAACATGAGTGAGAGTTCGCAACTTATCCGATCAATTGTCGCACGCTGCAGCACGGCATCGTTCCTGGCAAGCAAATTGGTCCTTGATGCTTGGGAGGTCGAAGCTGAGCGCGTAGACGTCGACCTGAGCACTGTGATGGGTGACGGCGTACAGCGAAGCCCATTCGTTCACATCTTGCGGCTCAGCGACGCCATGTCATTGACCGGTCTTGACAAGGCGTACAGAACCAACATTGGCACAGCGAACGCTTGGCTTCAGGCGGACGGCCGAACGCGTCTGCCTGAATCGGTCGAGGAGCAGTTCTTAAGACGTGGTTTGCTTGTCAACCTGGACGAGTTCTGGCGCTGAGCTAGGCAAAGTCATCAGTTCCGTTCTTGTGGGCCTTTCGCACTTGGTTCCAGTAGAGAGCAGCACCGACGAGACCCCATCCGAGGCCTACGATCAATTCCAGCCAGAGGGATCCTGACCACCCGGGTTCCCCGGCCAGGATCCCTCTCGCGGCCTGAAGCCCGTTCGTCGCTGGAAGCACTTTACCTATTACGGAGAGCATCGGAAGGTCAGTGTTCGGAACAATAAGACCTCCTGCAACGATGATGAGGTAGACAGCCCCGTTCGAGACCACTACATCTGCTCGTTTGCCAAGCACTGGAGACGCGAGGGCCAGCCCAGCGAGTCCTGATGTGATGGAAACCAGCAAGAGAATCGGAAAGAGCGGAAGCAACTTCGGTATAAGCTCCGCGTTGCCCGTGACTGCGCCGGCGACAACCCAACTTATACAACCCACGAACAGCCCTTCGACAACGTACGGGATTGCTCTTAGGTATATAAGTGCGACGGGAGAAACAGCGGAGGTTCGGAGGCGATAGAAGGTTCCTTGCCACTTCTCATCCGCAGGCACATCCGAAATCTGGATCACCGTTGATAGCAAAATTGCGATAGCCACGCTTCCTACAAACGAATACTCGGAATCTGCTGATTGCAACGTCACCGACCCTAGCAAGGTGAAGAACACGACTTGCATAGTGGCCCTGGGCAGAGTCGTGGTCAGCGTGATAACTAGCGGGTTTGCGCGCAGATAGGCAGAAAAGCCATTCAGCACAACTTCAAGGAAGATACCCCCACTAAGCAAGATCTAGGTCACCTCGCTGAGTCGCTCCCACGAGTTTGGTCCTGAAGACCAGCGCCCCAAGCAGTCCGCAGCCAACGGTCAACGCCATGGCGATGCCGGCACTGGCCCAGTCGGTCCCGTTCGAACTCGAAACGGAACTCGCAAGGAACTGCTTGATCCAGTGAAGGTTGATAAGTAAGGGGATCCAGCGGAGGAAGTTCGGCAGAGCATCGATTGGAACGAGGAGCCCTCCAAAAATGATGATCGGATACATCAGTGCCGACGAAATATGGAGCGCGTATCTGGACACAACGAATAGAGGGCAGAGTAAAAGGCCCATTCCAATGCCACCTATGACGGTCAAAAAAAACCCTACAACGACCCCGACCCAGTCGTTCACCGTGATCGTCACATGCATGAGGATCAGAGTTCCGCAGGTTGCGACGGTCACAGTGGCGATGCTGAATACCGATGCGCCTAGGGTTCGACCCACCAGCATCAGCAAAGGATCGCGGGTGCCCAGCAAGGTACGGATCAGGGTTCCCTGGCGACGGTCGCGCCGTAAAATTCCCGATGCTCCCCATACCGTGGATGACCAGAATGATGTCAAGACGACGCCGAGCACCAAATTTGTTGAGTGAGTCGGATCAACTCCTCGCTGTGACATCAATACGAGCAGCAGCGTAATTGGCTGAACCATCCCTGTCACCAGCATTGCACCACCACTTCTACTCTCCGCAATCTGAATCGTCGCACCAGCTGCCAACAGCGAGAGCCCTGAACGCACTTGCACCGGGGATATCACTTGTTCTCCCGCCTTTCCAGTGCAGCGAAGGCGTCATCCAGGGTAGAAGACCGCACAGTCACTCGCTCTGGGTCAATCAGATTCAGCTCATAGGCAAGATCCTCGAATGTAGAAGCGTTCCAAGAACTAACAGTTACATTCGCACGCAGAGGATTTCGAGGATGAACCTGAACATGGCGAAGCGAATTGGCTCGATCCAATGGACGCTTAAGGGCGAGTTCAACTATGGCCTCGTAACCAGCCAGCGAAGCGAAGTGCTTGGTCGGAAGATCAGCGACGATCCGGCCGGCCTCAAGCATGATCACCCGCGTCGCCAAGCTCTCTACATCCAGTAGATGATGGCTTGTCAGGAGAACCGTAACGCCGGATTCATTCATTGCTCTGATTGATTCGCGGAGTCTACGCGCTTCAGTCGGATCCAGCCCAACTGTGGGCTCATCGAGCAGCAGAAGCCGGGGACTCTTCAATAAGCCGATAGCAATATGGAGACGCTGTCGCATGCCTTTTGAATATGTCTCGACCCTTCTATCGGCGTGTTCGGTAAGACCAACGGTGTCCAACATTGCCGGGATCGCGGACTTTGCCGCTGCGGTGGGTAGGCCATCGATGGCACCGAAGAAGCGCAAGTTCTGACGCCCGGTAAGGCGATTGTAAAGTCCCCGGTCGCCACCGAGAATCGTGCTTGAAAGGCGTCTAACGGCGAGTGAATCCGACTGCACGTCATGACCAAAAATTTGGGCTCTCCCGCCTGAGGGAAGCAATAACGTCGAGAGGATCTTGGTCAAGGTGGTCTTACCTGCTCCATTTGCCCCAAGGATAGCAACTGCTTCCCCCTCGGCAACCGAAAAGCTCACGCCATCCAGGGCGGTGCGACGTGACCCTCCGGTACCGAACGTTCGTAACAGGTCACTGACCAGAATCGCGTCGACGGACATGTGTCTCCTAGACAGGTAACAGAAGTGGTGGAGAGGCAGGATGAACTATTTGCCACACAACAATAGCCAAACACGCCATTTGTGATCAGTCTCTAGAGTATGCCAAGACGCTTTATAATTGTTTGTAGAGGTCGTAAAGCGCCTTACATGGAATTGACGGCTGCGTCAAAACTACTGAGAGGCCTCACGTGGTACTGCGATCGACTTCAGTTACCCAGCATAGTTATGTAGCCGCGATTGACCCGGGCACACACACGATGCCTCCTCAACGACTCTCGCGATACCTGGAAATGAAGATACACAGCGCTCTGCTGGCGTCTAGCTGGAAGCACATTCGGGTTGAAGGCGGGTACGAGCGCGCGGCGCTCATCTCCACGACTGAAAAGTCGGACAAGATGTTCAATTGGCAACGACCAACCGCGATCTCCACAAGTCATGAACTTGTCCTCAAGTGTTTCCCTGGAAAGGACTACGTCCTCCACTACGGACTGATCGTAGCAACCTACCTAGCCATGACTGGACGGAATGACGAACACGTTTCGATGATGATTCCCCGCAGCGATGCTGCGGCTGAAGCGCTGCGTGCCATCGACTTCGAGGCAGGGGATGTCGACCTCACAGTTGTCGGTTGGGGTCTGCCTGCGTTTACAGGACCCAACGGTTGGTCGTCCGGCAATGGGTTCATGTGGAAGAAGGACATGCTGGGTAAGCACCGGGTGCTATTCGTTGGGTTCTTGCATTCGATATGGGGAGATGTGGCAGGAAGCGCGGTCACGCGCCTCGCTGAGTGCGGGGCGAAACGTGTGGTCTATGTCGGAAAAGTCGGATCGCTGGATCCTGCCGTGGAACCCAACAAGCATCTCGCAACTGGCTCGACGACAGTGCTCGAAGGTGAGACGTTGGAATGGGATGACTTCTTTGCAGGTGTTCCCCACTCGTCGAACACCATCAGTGGCCTGCACGTGTCTTCCCCCTCCATCTTGTTAGAGACGAAGCCCTGGCTTAATGGACTTGATCGCGGCGACTTCGTAGACCCCGAAATTGGCCATATGGGCCGCGCTGCCGCCCGCGCAAACATCGAGTACGGTTATCTGCATGTAATTTCCAATAACCTCGCGCGGGAACGCGACGAGGATCTTTCAAACGAACGTCGCGCCGCAATCGTGGACAAACGGAAGGTTCTCCTTGACCAAATCAGAGACACTATCATCTCCACGCTCGATCGCCGCGCCCCCTGAACGGGCGGCGGCCGAAATTCGGGCTGGAGGGTTGCTCATCTCCTTCGAGGGGACAGACGGAGCCGGGAAGTCGACAACTGCACGAGCTCTCGAGGGCCGTCTCAAGGAAATGAAAGTCAGTTGCATTCGGGTTGATAAATGGTTTGCCCAGGTCGGCTTGAATGAGGACCTTGCCAAGCATGTTGAGACACTGAACTCGTTGATATTTGGGCGTCCTCGTTCAGTTGCTTCGAACCTGAGCGATGAGTATTGGTTCCATGCGCTGGCCTCTTGGCATAGGCTCGTCGATGATCTTATCGTGCAGCCGGCTCTCCAGCGCGGTGACGTTGTTATCTTAGACAACTCTTACCACAAGGTTGTCGCTCGGTACCTCGTCGCCGCTTCTCTTCCCGAGAATATTGTGCTCGGGAGCTTCGAAAAGCTTTCCGAACCAACACTTACAGTCCTCCTCGATGTCCCTCCCGAAATCGCGCTTGAACGTAAGGGGGGGTTTACACCTGTTGAAAGCGGACGAAACGGCGATAAGCCGTCTGATTTTGTTGGTTTTCAGAGTCAGGTCTCTGCGCAACTTCGGCTGTTTGCCGGCGCGCGCAAATGGCTTCAGTTCGACACATCATTGCTCGGCACCGAGGAAATTGTCACAATGATTCTGGAAAACAGCCAAGTCAAAAATATTATCGGATCTCGTAGAGGGTGACTACGATGGAAACAAGCCGTTTTGCCGAACCGGACTCCGGCAACTATTCGGATATCTGCACGTTCTGCAATGAACTCTCCGGGGCACAATCGCCCTTGATTGACCTAGGTCTCGCCAATGGCCCGAAAGATTACATACTTTACGAGAATGAGAACTTTGTTGCGGTTCCGTGTCTCGGTCCTCTCACTGACTGGTATGTACTGGTCGTGGCCCGACGCCACACTCTCTCGTCAGGATGGATGTCGGATCTAGAGCGAGACGATTTGCGTAAGACCATCCGAGAAGTTTCCAGACTCCTCAAGTCAACAAGTGGTTCCGAGGTCGTTGTTTTCGAACACGGAAGTTATGACTTCCGCAACAAGGGTGGCTCGTGTCAAGATCACGCTCATATTCACCTTGTCGCTACAAACCAGGATGTCGCTGAACTCATCGAAATCGTCGAACGCCATGTCCGTTTGACACCCGTAGAGGATTGGCTGAATGCTGCCGCCAACGCTGTTCAGCAAAAGCGGAGTTCTTACCTTGCAATCGAAACAGCGGGCGGTTCTTATCTTGCTCCCGCGACGGGAGCGCCGTCTCAATTTTTCCGACGTTCTCTGTGTGAATGGCTCGGAACGGACGCAGACGGATGGGACTGGTTGGCTTACCCAAATGTCGAGCGGCTTGCCAATATGATCAATACCAGACTCTCAGCTCAAGGCACGTAATCAATGTGGTCATGTGCCCTTGGATCCATGGATCTAGATCCTGGGGTTTGGGGCAACAAATCCTCACTCCTTGGCATTGCGAGTGCATTGCCGGGAATCGCGGTGCCGCCTGCGTGGTGCATTCTTCCTGACTCAATTCGGCCAGCAGGCAGGAAACAGCTTAAGGAATCGATCGACTCGTGGCTCAAGTTGTATCGACCCCAGACGGTGATAGTTCGATCATCGGAGCATGGTGAAGACTCGCTCGACGACTCGCGGGCGGGCCTCAGCATTACGATCACTGATTGCGCTCCTGACGCTGTATTTCTCGTGGACACGGTGTACAGAATGACCTCCAAGGCACTAGCAAGCGTCATGGTTCAGGCTCAGGTTTCAGGTCAGTGGTCCGGTGTCGCGATGGGCGTTGGCAACAGATTCACGTTCGAAGCGGCTCGTGCCCCTCGAGCAGTTACAGATGGTCGGACAGTCGAAGTACGTGGGGACGTGTCGGGGGAATCCACACGGTGCCAAGGTGCATCCGCGGTTGAATTTCCTACTACCGACGTCTGTAATGCGCTCGAGTACTCACTCTCGAGACTCGATGACGCGCTGGGTCTCGACCGCGATCTCGATATTGAGTGGGTCTGGTCCGACGGCGCTCTATACCTCGTTCAAGTTCGGCCAGTCACAAGGCGATTGTGGATCTAGACAAGTCTGTTGCAGTCCAGTTATTCGAGCATCATGGGCTCGAGACTCACCCGGCGAAAGTCTTTAGCAGGGTCGAGGCAGCGAGAGCGCATTTGCTGTCGGCGTGTACGCATGATCGAGTTGTCGTGAGGACATTTGCGGCTTTGACCATGCGGCTAAATCTGCCTCGTCTCGTTGGAGTTTCGCCTCAGGAAGCCGCGGAGTGGCTAACGCGGCATGCGCAAGGTCTGGGCGTAATTGTTCAACCCTTCGATCCAGTCCTGTCATCTGCCGAACTCGTTGTCGACAGCATCAACTTCCAACTCGAGATCATCCCAGGCATCTGGGAGCTGGACAATCGGAGCCAGCCGGCTCGAATATTTGGTGCCCTTCTCTCTCCGGCAAGCTGGGTGATAGAGCACGGTAAGCAAGCCTCCCTCGCGCGTTTTGCTCTCCCAGGAGGGCTTTCGGATGTGCGTCGAGCAAGTCCTGACAGTGTGACTATTGCACGATACTCGAGCTGGCTAACGTCGCATGTTGCTGCTATTCAATCTATAAGATCGAAACTGGCCTTCGCAGCCGTGGGGTTGAAACTGCACTGCACCATTTCCTACGGAATTAGCCCTCAGAACCTTCGGCTCGCCGAGCGTGTCGGCGCAAATGGGGAACCTGATGCAGGGTCGCAGTCGGGAGAGTGGAAGCGAATCCACAAAGGAAACCTCGACGAGATATCCGATGACACTGCGATTCTTCTTGACGTATCCGTAGCTCGTGAAGACGCTACGAAGCTCCGCATGATTGCCGCGGAGCTCCAAGAAAGAGGTGTTCGAACTGTGGCGATTGATTCTGGCCAGCTGAGTCACCTAGCGATTATTCTTCGCGAAGCTGGACTCCGCGTAGTACGAAAGCAGGCTCAGCCTTCATTGGTAGGGTCAGAAGAGCATCGCCGGACCCGTCCCACCGCCTTCGGCTGAATCCTCGAGGTCGGTGTCGATTTCTCGTCCAATCAACGCAGAGAGATCCACCACGTAATCCCCCGCTCCGGAAGCAAAATGCGTATGGATAAGGGCGGTCGGTCCCTGAACGCTAAGCACTTCCCAATCGTAGATGAAATCAGGTTCGATGCCTCCAAACGGAAGTCGGTATTGGCCCGGTCGTGGGTTTATTAGGGCGTTCGAGCGAGCGCGCCACTTCTCACTAATAGACTGACCCCAGATCAAAGCGCTTGATGCGCGGACGCGTTCGGCTGTCGACGCGCAGATCGACTCGAGTTCGATAAGCGGGCGAGGATTCACCCACGCTTGTGCTTTACGGACTGACGAAAACCCCTGCGATACACGTGTACTTGAGCTCACTTGATCCTCAAGTTCACGCACAAGATATCCGTCGGCTACAACCCCCACAAAATCGGCGCAAACGGCGCCCTGCTCGGCCAATCTTCGAGTCTTGCGCGATTGAGCTGCAGTGCCGACTTTTACATCTCCGTCGGCAAACACGGCAACGTAGAGCCAGTGGGGTTGCGCCATATACTCGGCAACCCGATGCGGCACCTTCCCTCCCAAATGAGCCGCGTGGAGGTACTTGGACTCGTCAACGTTGGCACATGCCTCACACTGCTTACCTCGGCTTTGCTTGCTGATCGACGGGCATGGCTGTAACACGAACTCAAGTTCACTTGTGAGGATGTAGCGTCCAACGCAGAAACGGTGATGTGAGAAGCGGAATCGGATGCGAGCTTTTTCTAAGCCTAGACTTGACGACTGTCGGGAACGTACGTCGTACGTCAGTAAGCGGCCTTCTGAGTCGTTATACTGAATCGCCTGAATAATGGACGTCACCATGTGATCCTAGCAAGGCCTGCTGACACCATGGCCGACACGGTAATACTGAGGGGACTAATGCCGACCGCGAGTATGAACGAACTCTATGGCGAGGCGATTAGATCGGAATCTCGCAAGCAGACGGGCCGAGGTACGACGAACGTCTCAGGCGCGACGGCTAACAGGAGAACCCTCACATGTGGCGATTCGATCACAGTGGAGATAACCACACGGTCAGACGGCTGCGGAATCGAGTCAGTCACTTGGGATGGTGAAGGGTGCAGCGTGATGCTTGCATCGGCCTCGATGATGTCAGAGCACGTATCAGGTGGGAGTTTGATCGAGATGCGCGAATCCGTCGGGCGGTTGAGGCGGATCGTGACTGAAAAGAACACGCCAGTCCTTACCAGGAGACCCTACGAAGCGGCGTTAGGCTCAGTGCAACTCTTTCCCAACCGCCGGAGATGTGCCATGCTCCCATGGGAAGCGCTTGAAGCTGCAGCAGAGCTGACCGAGTCCTGATCTTGTCAGCTTCTGTCTGATCGAGAAGCTGCGGCGGCTGAGGTCAGGGTGATCTTGTCAGCTCAGAGTGAGGACAAAGGCCTTTCCAGTCCCGGGGCAGGTCACGGATACCGATAGTACGCGCTGGGCAGTCCGAGTAGCCCGCTGGGCGGCTGGGGGGGCTGGACATTGACGGCTGAACCCGACAATGAGAATTCCGGTCATGGTTGAATGCCGTTCCGTTCCCACGTCAGAAGTAGGGACTGAACAGCCGTTAGCGCTAAGCACTTTGGGTGCGTGCCGGCGTCAGGAACCTGTCCAACTTGGCGGCTCAGGACACCTATAGGAGAACCAGGTTTCCCGTGAGTTCAGCCGGACTGAAGTGTTCTGAGCGGGAACTCACGGCATTTCGGGCCAGGATGGAAGGCTTCACGGTGGGTTCGCGGACC
>NZ_JBIYDB010000040.1:0-38766 GCF_044908325.1 Arthrobacter sp. GAS37 | reverse complement strand
CGGGCCCTCCAGCACGCCCCCGATCAGCCGGACGCACCCACCCAGCAAAAATCAGGACCCAGACGACCGTTCAGACAACCGATGAAAAATCGAGGATAGGTCTGCGGTCAGGCGCTGGGACGGAACGGAAAGACGGGCGCGGGTAAGCAGCGCTACCGGTGCCTGGGCTGCGGGGCCAGCCGCTCCGGTGAACGCCAGGACGTCAGCCGACGCTCAGAGCTCGAGGCGTTCCTTGGCCGGCTGATGGGCACCTCCAATCAGTCTTCGCTCTCCTCGTTCGAGGATCTATGGACACCGTCGGATTCTGCTGGATCATTCTCTTCGCCGAAGTTGCCGGTCCCGTGATTCCGCGGCCCTGGAATTTGTCCATTCGAGTGATTGAGCAAAATCCGACATCCGAGCGAAGACGATCCCGGGACGGACATGACGCGCCCCGGATTTACACACGTTTTGGCCTATAAGCCGGCATTGATCGACCTTGTCGTCTGGCCCCCGCAACAGGACCGCGCCCTGATAGCGTTGCCTCAAAGGAGGAATGCGGAATGGGATGGCTCATTTTTCTGGTCGTGGTGGTTGTGGTGGTAGCTGGCGTGATGTGGGGAAGGAAATACTTCCGCCGGGAGATCGAGCGCGCCAAGCGCATCAATCGGTCGAACAGGAAAGATTGATTTAGCACGATCGGTCCACCAAAGGGACTTCGAATCAGCTCCGGCGCGCCTTACTCAAGGACCGGTACCAGTAGTACGAGTCCTTGGGGGTTCTTTCAAGCGTGTCAAAATCAACGTGCACCAGCCCGAATCGCTGTGAATATCCGGCGGCCCATTCGAAGTTGTCCAGCAGCGTCCAGACGTAGTAACCCAGGAGTTCGACGTCGTGGGCGATCCCGCCAGGGGCCGTGGCCCTCAAGGCCTGACCAAGGTGCGAAGCAAGGTAGCTGATGCGGTCGGCGTCGTGCACCGGACCCCGGGTGTGGTCCGGTTCCGGGAAGCTCGCGCCGCTCTCTGTGATGAAGAGGGGAGGCAGCGCTGCTCCGTACCGGTCTTTCAGCTCCCGCAGCAGGATTCCGAGGTGTTCGGGGGCCACCGGCCAACCAAATCCGGTCGTTTCGTATTCGGGGAAGGCCGCCAGATGGAACGGCAGCTTGGCCATCATGTCCGGGGTGTTCCAGTGTGCGCTTCCGTCGCCGCGGCCCGAAGCCACCTTGATGGGGTAGTAGTAGTTCAAGCCGTAGAAATCCAACGGCTGGTGAATGGTCTTGAGATCCTCGTCCCGGACCTTGCCCAAGGCCCGGAACCAAGGCTTCACTTGTAGTGGCGGCTTCGGGTACCGCCCCAGGAGGATCGGATCGGCATAGACCCGGTTGAAGATGAGGTCGAAGGCCTTGGCCATGAGAACGTCGGCCAAGCGTTTAGTTGCGGGCCGGACTGGCGAATGCACGTTGGCTACGCCGACAGTTCCCGCCACGCCGGCAGCGCGCAGGGCCTGGACGGCCAGGCCGTGCCCCAACAATTGGTGGTGGGCAGCCGGCAAGGCATCGAAAAGCAGCCGCCTGCCGGGAGCGTGGACGCCGAGCGCATATCCCTGCAACGCGACCGAAACGGGTTCGTTCAGGGTGACCCATTGCGCCACGCGGTCACCGAAGCGGTGGGCGGCCGCAGCGGAGTATTCGGCGAACCGTTCCGCCGTCGCCCGGTTCAGCCAGCCGCCGTCGTGTTCCAACGGCAGGGGAGTGTCCCAATGGAACAGGGTCACCATGGGGGAGACCCCGGCGTTCAGGAGCTTGTCTATCAAACGGTCGTAGAAGTCCAGGCCCTGTTGGTTGATGGGTCCCTTGCCGCCGGGTTGGATCCGCGGCCAGGAGAGGGAGAACCGGTAGGAATCCACGCCCAGATCCTGCATGAGGGCAATGTCCTCGTCCGTCCGGTTGTAGTGGTCGCAGGCGACTGCGGGGGAGTGCCCGTCGACGATCGCGCCTGGTTTCTCGGCAAATGCATCCCAGCTTGATGGTCCGCGTCCGTCCGCTGAGAGCGAGCCCTCGATCTGAAAGGCAGCCGCAGCGACGCCCAAGGTGAAGTCCGGCCGTATGCGGCCTGCAAGATCCCCCACCGTGGCAGAATCTTGGACAGTCATGACCCCATCATCCCGAGCGCAGGAGCCGATGGCAATGGTCTGCGAGGCCCGATTGGCTTATGCCGGGGAATTCCGGCATACTAGGTGAGTTGTTCAAGCGCTTCTTCGCGTCCCGATCCGGATAATGCCGGGTGTCAGGGTCCAAGCTGAAGCCCAAACATAACCCAGATCCCCAAAGGAAGTCGGACGCGTTTGCGTGGAAATCGCGACACGCCCGACCGCGGGGGTCGGTTACACCGGCAAGTTGAGGAACCCGGATCCCTTCGGATTCAGCTTGTGCGGCGGGTGGTAGTACTACTTCAAATGCTTCGGCAGCCACATACAACACGTAAGTGAACAGGGCAGCCTTTATTCGAGGGCCGCACAGACTGAAAGAGAGTCAGGCGACATGGCGGGACAAAAAATCCGCATCCGGCTGAAGTCATATGACCACGAGGTCATTGATGTTTCAGCGCGGAAGATCGTTGAGACGGTCACGCGCGCAGGCGCAACGGTAGTAGGCCCCGTGCCGCTGCCGACGGAGAAGAACATCTACTGCGTGATCCGCTCTCCCCACAAGTACAAGGACAGCCGTGAGCACTTTGAAATGCGTACTCACAAGCGTCTGATCGACATCATCGACCCCACGCCGAAGGCTGTTGACTCGCTTATGCGTCTCGACCTGCCGGCCGACGTGAACATCGAAATCAAGCTGTAGGGAGGTGCTGAGAAAACTATGACCGCAACCCGTAATGTAAAGGGCCTGCTGGGCACGAAGCTCGGCATGACCCAGGTCTGGGACGAGAACAACAAGCTCATCCCGGTAACTGTCGTCCAGGCTGACTCCAACGTCATCACCCAGCTGCGCAATGCAGAAACTGATGGCTATGTCGCCGTTCAGATCGGCTACGGCCAGATCGATCCCCGCAAGGTCACCAAGCCGCTGGCTGGTCACTTTGAAAAGGCTGGCGTAACTCCTCGCCGCCACGTCGTCGAACTGCGCACTGCAGACGCCGCGTCTTACGAACTGGGCCAGGAGCTTTCTGTTGAGCTCTTCGAAGCCGGTCAGAAGATCGACGTCGTCGGCACCAGCAAGGGTAAGGGCTTCGCCGGTGTTATGAAGCGTCACGGCTTCCACGGTGTTGGAGCCTCCCACGGTGCGCACAAGAACCACCGCAAGCCCGGTTCCATCGGTGGCGCATCCACCCCGAGCCGCGTCTTCAAGGGTCTGAAAATGGCCGGTCGCATGGGCGCAGAACGTCACACCACGCTGAACCTCACGGTTCACGCTGTTGACGCCGAGAAGTCGCTGCTCCTTATCAAGGGTGCCGTCCCCGGCGCCCGCGGCCAGGTCGTCCTCGTACGCACCGCCGTGAAGGGAGCCTAGTTAGATGACTAGCACTGTCAAGGTAGACCTGCCCGCAGAGATCTTCGACGTCCAGACCAACGTGCCGCTGCTGCACCAGGTCGTCGTCGCACAGCTCGCTGCTGCTCGCCAGGGTACCCACAAGACCAAGACCCGCGCCGAAGTTTCCGGTGCAGGCCGCAAGCCGTTCAAGCAGAAGGGCACCGGCCGCGCCCGTCAGGGTTCCATCCGTGCTCCTCACATGACCGGTGGTGGCGTTGTCCACGGCCCGACACCGCGTGACTACAGCCAGCGGACCCCCAAGAAGATGAAGGCTGCCGCACTGCGTGGCGCCCTGTCCGACCGCGCCCGTAACGGCCGCATCCACGTCGTTGCTGAACTGGTCGCCGGCCCCAAGCCGTCCTCCAAGGAAGCACTGGCCGCGTTGCGTGCAGTTTCCGAGCGTAGGAACCTGCTCGTTGTTATCGAGCGCGCCAACGATGTTGCTGCACTTTCCGTGCGCAACCTCACGGATGTTCACGTTCTGTACGCAGACCAGTTGAACACCTACGACGTGCTGGTTTCCGACGACGTTGTCTTCACCAAGGCTGCGTTCGAGGCTTTCATCGCTGACAAGGCAAAGAACGAGGAGGATGCCAAGTGAGTGCAGCCACCATCAAAGACCCGCGCGACGTCGTCATTGCACCCGTCGTTTCGGAAAAGAGCTACGGCCTGATCGATGAGGGCAAGTACACCTTCCTGGTGGACCCCCGCTCGAACAAGACCGAGATCAAGCTGGCCGTGGAGAAGATTTTCTCCGTCAAGGTCGAATCGATCAACACCATCAACCGTGCCGGTAAGCGCAAGCGCACCAAATTCGGCTGGGGACAGCGCAAGAGCACCAAGCGTGCAATTGTCACCCTCAAAGAAGGCACAATCGACATCTTCGGCGGTCCGCTCGCGTAGCGGAGACCACTTTAACGAGGAAATGAATTATGGGAATCCGTAAATACAAGCCGACTACCCCGGGCCGTCGCGGCTCGAGCGTAGCCGACTTCTCCGAAATCACGCGATCGACTCCGGAAAAGTCGTTGCTGCGTCCGCTGCACAAGACTGGCGGCCGTAACAACACCGGTAAGATCACTACCCGTCACAAGGGTGGTGGCCACAAGCGCCAGTACCGTCTGATCGACTTCCGTCGCCACGACAAAGACGGCGTCAACGCCCGCGTTGCCGAAATCGAGTACGATCCGAACCGTACGGCTCGCATCGCCCTCCTGCACTACGTTGATGGCACCAAGCGTTACATCATCGCCCCGAACAAGCTGTCCCAGGGTGACTTCGTCGAGGCTGGCCCCGACGCTGACATCAAGCCGGGCAACAACTTGCCGCTGCGCAACATCCCGGTTGGTACCACCATCCACGCAGTTGAACTGCGTCCGGGTGGCGGCGCCAAGATGGCCCGTTCCGCAGGTGCTTCGGTTCAGCTCGTCGCCAAGGAAGGCCGTTTCGCCCAGCTGCGTCTGCCCTCCGGTGAAATCCGCAACGTTGACGTGCGCTGCCGCGCAACCGTCGGCGAGGTCGGCAACGCCGAGCAGTCGAACATCAACTGGGGCAAGGCCGGCCGTATGCGCTGGAAGGGCGTTCGCCCGACCGTCCGTGGTGTCGCCATGAACCCGGTCGATCACCCGCACGGTGGTGGTGAAGGTAAGACTTCCGGTGGACGTCACCCGGTCAACCCGAACGGTAAGCGTGAAGGTCGCACCCGCCGCCCCAACAAAGAGAGCGACAAGCTTATTGTTCGTCGCCGCCGTACTGGCAAGAACAAGCGATAGGAGCCTGGACACATGCCACGCAGCCTGAAAAAAGGTCCTTTCGTAGACCAGCACCTCTTTGTGAAGGTCGCCAGGGAAAACGAAAAGGGCACCAAGAACGTCATCAAGACCTGGTCCCGCCGTTCGATGATCGTCCCGGACATGCTGGGTCACACGATTGCCGTTCACGACGGACGCAAGCACATTCCGGTGTTTGTCACTGAGTCGATGGTCGGGCACAAGCTCGGCGAATTCGCTCCCACGCGGACATTCCGCGGCCATGTCAAGGACGACCGTAAGGGCAAGCGCCGCTAAGGCGCTGGCTCTACGGCTTAGACGAGAGAAGGAAAGCAATGGAAGCCAAGGCTATTGCGCGTCACATCCGCGTAACGCCTATGAAGGCCCGGCGCGTCGTCAACCTTGTTCGTGGTAAGCAAGCGAATGAGGCTCTGGCAATTCTGAAGTTCGCCGAACAGGCAGCTTCGGAGCCGGTATTCAAGGTAGTTCAGTCGGCAATGGCAAACGCACGGGTCCTCGCGGACCGCGACGGTGTTGCCTTTGACGAGGGAGACCTCTACATCAGCGAAGCGTTTGTTGATGAAGGCCCGACCATGAAGCGGTTCCAGCCGCGTGCTCAGGGTCGCGCATTTCAGATCAAGAAGCGCACGAGCCACATCACCGTGGTAGTCGCTACCCCGGAGAAAGAGGAGGCTCGCTAAGTGGGACAGAAAGTAAACCCGCACGGGTTCCGACTCGGCATCACCACCGATCACGTATCGCACTGGTTTGCTGACAGCACCAAGGCTGGCCAGCGGTACAAGGACTTCGTTCGCGAAGACATCCGCATCCGCCAGCTCATGTCCACGGGCATGGAGCGCGCTGGTATCGCCAAGGTCGAAATCGAGCGCACCCGTGACCGTGTCCGCGTGGACATCCACACGGCTCGCCCGGGTATCGTCATCGGCCGCCGCGGCGCAGAAGCGGACCGCATTCGCGGCGAGCTCGAAAAGCTCACCGGCAAGCAGGTCCAGCTGAACATCCTCGAGGTCAAGAACCCCGAGATGGAAGCCCAGCTTGTTGCCCAGGGCGTTGCTGAGCAGCTGACTTCCCGCGTGGCTTTCCGCCGTGCGATGAAGAAGGCCATGCAGTCCGCACAGCGTGCGGGTGCCAAGGGTATCCGTATTGCTTGCTCCGGTCGACTGGGTGGCGCAGAAATGTCCCGCTCGGAGTTCTACCGCGAAGGCCGTGTGCCCCTGCACACCCTGCGTGCGAACATCGACTACGGCTTCTACGAGGCCAAGACCACCTTCGGCCGCATCGGCGTGAAGGTCTGGATCTACAAGGGCGACGTCACCGCCAAGGAACTGGCTCAGCAGGCAGCTGCTGCTCCGTCCCGCGGCCGCGGTCCCAGCGACCGCCCGGGCCGCCCGGGTGGCGCCGACCGTGGTGACCGCCGTCGTCGTACCGACCGTCCGGCAGCCGACGCAGCACCTGTTGCTGCAGAGGCTCCGGCAGCTGAAGCTGCTGCTCCCGCGGCAGAAGGAGGACAGGCTTAAATGCTTATCCCACGTCGAGTCAAGCACCGTAAGCAGCACCACCCGGGTCGTTCCGGCGCTGCAACGGGCGGCACCAAGGTCACTTTCGGTGAGTACGGCATCCAGGCGCTGAGCCCGGCCTACGTCACGAACCGCCAGATCGAGTCTGCCCGTATCGCGATGACCCGCCACATCAAGCGTGGCGGCAAGGTCTGGATCAACATTTATCCGGACCGTCCGCTGACGAAGAAGCCGGCCGAAACCCGCATGGGTTCCGGTAAGGGTTCTCCGGAATGGTGGGTCGCAAACGTCAAGCCGGGCCGGGTTCTCTTTGAGATCGCCGGTGTCGAAGAATCGGTTGCTCGCGAGGCACTGCGCCTGGCAATCCACAAGCTCCCGTTGAAGGCACGCATTCTGCGTCGCGAAGGTGGTGAATAGAAATGGCAGTAGGATCCAAGGAACTTGCATCCGCACAGCTGGACGGTTTCGACAACGAGCGACTCGTTGAAGAACTCCGCAAGGCCAAGGAAGAGCTGTTCAACCTGCGTTTCCAGTCCGCCACCGGTCAGCTGGAGAACCACGGTCGTCTGCGCGCGGTAAAGAAGGACATCGCACGCATCTACACCGTTCTCCGTGAGCGCGAGCTGGGCATTCGTGCCGAGGTTGCCGCACCGGTTGTGGAAGCCAAGGAAGAAAAGAAGTCCAAGAAGGCAGAAGCCAAGGCTGAAAAGGCCGAAGCCGAGGCTGGAGAGGACGCCAAGTGAGCGAACAGAAGGAAACTGTGACGGAAGCAGCAGCCAGCGCTGAACAGCGCGGTTACCGTAAGACGCGTCGCGGCTACGTTGTCTCTGACAAGATGGAAAAGACCATCGTTGTTCAGGTTGAAGACCGCGTGAAGCACGCTCTGTACGGCAAGGTCATTCGCCGCACCTCGAAGATCAAGGCTCACGACGAACAGAACACCGCCGGCATCGGCGACCTCGTTCTGATCTCGGAGACCCGCCCGCTGTCCGCTACAAAGCGGTGGCGCCTGGTTGAGATCCTCGAAAAGGCTAAGTAATCCCGCGCCGGGCTTTGCCCGGCAGCGATATGGATTGGTGGGAGGGCCCGCATTCCGGAAGGAATGCGGGCCTTTCCGCGTTTCGGTCCGAGGCGCAAAACGTGCTAGGATATTGAGTTTGTATGGCGCCAGTTGTGCGTCAACAACCACCTCGTAAACAATCGTGCCGCGGCATACTGCCCCGCGCAGTTATTTCCGCAAGGGAAGCTGATGCTGGCGGCACGGGAGTTTAGGCCTGCTCTGGCAAAATCCAGGCAGGTCAAGAGACACCCCGATCAACCGTTCCGCAAGGCTCATTCCGTATGCTCCATTTCGGTCTGAGAACCGGCGCGACGCAAGGAGTAAAAATTGATTCAGCAGGAGTCGCGACTGAAGGTCGCCGACAACACGGGTGCTAAGGAAATCCTTACCATTCGCGTTCTCGGTGGATCCGGCCGTCGCTACGCAGGCATTGGCGACGTCATTGTCGCAACCGTCAAGGACGCTATCCCGGGCGGCAACGTAAAGAAGGGTGACGTCGTCAAGGCTGTCATCGTTCGTACCAAGAAGGAACGCCGCCGTGCGGATGGTTCCTACATCAAGTTTGACGAGAACGCAGCTGTGATTCTGAAGAACGACGGCGACCCCCGCGGTACCCGTATCTTCGGCCCGGTTGGTCGTGAACTCCGTGACAAGAAGTTCATGAAGATCGTCTCCCTGGCCCCGGAGGTGCTTTAGTCCATGGCTAAAATCAAGAAGGGTGACCTCGTTCAGGTCATCACCGGAGCCAAGCAGGAGCGCGGCGGCGACCGCGGCAAGCAGGGTAAGGTTTTGCGGGTTTACCCGGATGCCAACCGCGTTCTGGTAGAAGGCATCAACCGAGTCACCAAGCACACCAAGGTCGGTCAGTCGCAGCGCGGCACCAAGACCGGTGGCATCGAGGTCGTTGAGGCCCCGATCCACGTCTCCAACGTTGCTCTTGTTGACCCCTCGACCAAGAAGCCGACCCGCGTCGGTTTCCGTCTCGAGACCGTTGATAAGGACGGCGTCTCCAAGACCGTCCGTGTCCGCGTGTCCAAGGCATCCGGGAAGGACATCTAATGACTGAGACTCTCGAGACTCCAGCGAAGATCGTTCCGCGTCTGAAGACGAAGTACGCCGATTCCATCAAGCAGACCCTGGTTGAGGAATTCAAGTACGAGAACGTGAACCAGGTTCCCCGCCTGGTGAAGGTTGTTGTGAACATGGGTGTTGGAGATGCCGCCAAGGACTCCAAGCTGATCGACGGCGCTGTCCGCGACCTCACCCTGATCACCGGCCAGAAGCCGCAGGTAACCAAGGCCCGCAAGTCCATCGCCCAGTTCAAGCTGCGCGAAGGCATGCCCATCGGTGCACACGCAACTCTGCGTGGGGACCGTATGTGGGAATTCGTGGACCGCCTCGTGTCCCTCGCCCTGCCCCGTATCCGCGACTTCCGCGGCCTCAACGGCAAGCAGTTCGACGGCAACGGCAACTACACCTTCGGTTTGACCGAGCAGGTTATGTTCCACGAAATCGACCAGGACTCCATCGACCGCGTTCGCGGCATGGACATCACGGTTGTCACCACTGCAAAGACCGATGACGAAGGCCGTGCGCTGCTCAAGGCACTTGGCTTCCCGTTCAAATCCGAAGACTAATAACTACGTAGTAGGTCCGGCCGCGGCTGCTTTGTAGCCAACGCGGAAACCATTACGAGGAAGGGCAAGAGCCCAAAATGACTATGACAGATCCTGTCGCAGACATGCTTACGCGTCTGCGCAACGCCAACTCGGCATACCACGACACCGTGAGCATGCCGTACAGCAAGCTCAAGGCACGCGTTGCCGACATCCTGAAGGCAGAAGGCTACATTGCTGCCTGGAAGGAAGAGGAAGCCGAAGTCGGCAAGAAGCTGACCATCGACCTCAAGTTCGGTCCGAACCGCGAGCGTTCGATTGCTGGTGTCCGCCGTATTTCCAAGCCTGGTCTCCGCGTTTACGCGAAGTCCACCAACCTGCCTCACGTGCTGGGTGGCCTGGGTATCGCAATCCTGTCCACCTCTTCCGGCCTCCTGACTGACAAGCAGGCCGGCAAGAAGGGCGTGGGCGGCGAAGTCCTCGCGTACGTCTGGTAACGGGAAAGGAAGAGAATAATGTCACGTATTGGACGTCTCCCCATCACCGTTCCTGCCGGCGTTGAAGTTAAGGTTGATGGCTCTGTCATCAACGTCAAGGGCACCAAAGGCGAGCTGAGCCACACTGTAGCCAGCCCGATCGAGGTCACCCTGGACGAAAGCACCTTGACTGTCACCCGCCCGAACGACGAGCGCGCTTCGCGTTCCCTGCACGGCCTGACCCGCACCCTGATCGCCAACATGATCGAGGGCGTCACCAAGGGCTACGAAAAGAAGCTTGAAATCGTTGGTACCGGTTACCGCGTTCAGGCCAAGGGTTCTGACCTTGAGTTCGCTCTCGGCTACAGCCACCCGGTCAATGTCTCCGCTCCCGAAGGCATCACCTTCACGGTGGAGGGGCCGACCAAGCTCTCCGTCGCTGGTATCTCCAAGCAGCAGGTCGGCGAGGTTGCTGCCAACATTCGCAAGCTGCGCAAGCCCGACCCCTACAAGGGCAAGGGTGTCCGTTACGCCGGCGAAGTTATCCGCCGCAAGGTCGGAAAGGCTGGTAAGTAAACCATGGCCATCGCAATTAACAAGAAGCGGTCGAACAAGAGCAAGTCTGCTGCACGCAGCCGTCGCCAGCTTCGTATCCGCAAGCGCATCACCGGCACGGCTGCTCGTCCTCGTCTGGTCGTCAACCGCTCCGCACGCCACATCTTCGTCCAGGTTGTCGATGACAGCAAGGGTGTAACCGTGGCTTACGCTTCCACTTTGGAAGCTGACCTTCGTGCATTCGACGGCGACAAGACCGCCAAGGCCAAGCGCGTCGGCGAGCTCGTTGCCGGCCGTGCCAAGGCTGCAGGCATCGAAGCTGTTGTCTTCGACCGCGGTGGTAACAAGTACCACGGCCGGATCGCCGCCGTCGCTGACGGCGCACGTGAAGGTGGGCTGGCACTGTGACCGTTGAGAATAACGAAAAGGACATTCAGGTGACTGAAGCTGCAGCTGCTGAGGCAACTGAGACTGCTGCTGCCACCGACGACCGCCGCGGCGGCCGTCGTGGCGAGCGTGGTGACCGTGGCCAGGGCCGCGGCGACCGTGGTGGCCGTGGTGGCCGCGACGGCGGTCGCGAGGCCGAGAAGAGCCAGTTCGTAGAGCGCGTTGTAACCATCAACCGTGTTGCCAAGGTCGTCAAGGGTGGTCGTCGCTTCAGCTTCACCGCCCTCGTCGTCGTCGGTGACGGCAACGGCCTGGTTGGCGTTGGCTACGGCAAGGCCAAGGAAGTTCCGGCAGCTATCGCAAAGGGCGTTGAAGAGGCTAAGAAGTCCTTCTTCCGCGTTCCCCGCGTCGGCAGCACCATCCCGCACCGCGTGCAGGGTGAGGCCGCAGCAGGCGTTGTCATGCTGCGTCCGGCTTCCCCGGGTACCGGTGTTATCGCCGGTGGTCCGGTCCGCGCGGTACTGGAATGCGTCGGTATCCACGACGTTCTCTCCAAGTCGCTCGGTTCCTCGAACGCCATCAACATCGTTCACGCGACTGTTGACGCCCTGAAGCGACTGGAAGAGCCCGCTTCCGTGGCAGCCCGCCGTGGCCTGCCGCTGGACGAGGTTGCTCCTGCTGCTCTGGTGCGCGCACTCCAGAACCAGAAGGCAGGTGTCTAGTCATGGCTAAGAACCTGACTCCCTCCGACGCTCAGTTGGAGATCACCCAGATCAAGGGCGTCATCGGCGCCAAGCAGAACCAGCGTGAGACCCTGCGGTCCCTCGGCCTCAAGCGCATCGGACACACTGTTGTCCGTACCGCTGATGCCGTAACCGTTGGAATGCTCAACACGGTTCCGCACCTCGTGAATGTAGAGGAGGCGAAGTAATGGCTGAGAACAAAACCGCCGCAGAGGCTGCCGACAAGCAGAACACTCTGAAGGTCCACCACCTGCGTCCCGCCCCCGGTGCCAAGACTGCCAAGACCCGTGTTGGTCGTGGTGAAGGCTCCAAGGGTAAGACCGCCGGTCGCGGTACCAAGGGTACGAAGGCCCGCTACCAGGTCAAGGCTGGCTTTGCCGGCGGCCAGCTGCCGCTGCACATGCGCCTGCCGAAGCTTCGCGGCTTCAAGAACCCGTTCCGGGTTGAGTTCCAGGTTGTAAACCTGGACAAGCTCAACGAGCTGTTCCCGGAAGGTGGCGCTGTCACCGTCGAGTCACTGGTTGAGAAGGGTGCCGTTCGCAAGAACCAGCCCGTCAAGGTCCTGGGCACCGGCGACATCACCGTCAAGGTTGACGTTACCGCCCACGCTTTCTCCTCCAGCGCAGCTGAGAAGATCGCAGCAGCAGGCGGAACCACCACTGCCCTCTAAAGGGCTCTGGGGCTATCGCCCGCTGTAAAAAGACTCCCGGTGCGGAGGGCTTCGGCCCACCGCGCCGGGAGTTTTTTCCTATGGCGCGCACCCCTCGATTGTTCGCATGGCGCATCAAACCGTTAGACTCGGGTGTTGGGTTTCAATGACCCCTTTCGACACCCTTGGACTTTTAACTCAGGAGGACGCTTGCTAAGCGCATTCGGCCGGGCATTTCGTACGCCTGATCTGCGACGCAAGTTGTTGTTCACGCTGGGAATCATCACAATCTTCCGCTTGGGAGCTTTTATCCCCTCGCCTGGTGTGAGCTACCAAAATGTTCAGCAATGTTTGTCAAGCAATCAGGACCAGGGCGGCCTCTACCAGCTCGTCAACCTGTTCAGCGGTGGTGCACTGCTGCAGGTTTCGATCTTTGCCCTGGGGATCATGCCGTACATCACGGCCAGCATCATCGTGCAGCTGCTCCGCGTGGTCATTCCGCGGTTCCAGGAGCTGTATGACGAAGGTGCCTCGGGCCAGTCGAAGCTGACGCAGTACACGCGTTATCTGACTATTGCGCTGGGCCTGCTGAACGCCACCACTTTGGTGTCCCTGGCACGCTCCGGCCAGCTGCTGCCCAACTGCCAGCTGCCGATCATCCCCGACAAGAGCATCATCGCCACGATTCTTGTGGTCATCACCTTGACGGCCGGTACAGGCCTCATCATGTGGATGGGCGAACTGGTTACCGAGAAGGGCGTGGGCAACGGCATGTCGTTGCTCATCTTCACCTCCATCGCTGCCGGCTTCCCGACCTCGCTTGGTGCCATCTGGAACTCCAAGGGACCGGGCACCTTCTTCACGGTGTTGGCGATCGGCCTCGTGACGGTCGCACTCGTAGTCTTCGTGGAGCAGTCCCAGCGGCGCATTCCGGTCCAGTATGCCAAGCGTATGATCGGCCGGCGCACCGTGGGCGGCACCAGCACCTACATCCCCATCAAGGTGAACATGGCCGGCGTCGTGCCCGTCATCTTTGCTTCCTCCATGCTCTACCTGCCCGGGCTGATTGCGCAGTTCAACCAGCCGAAGGCCGGAGAGTCCATCGCCCCGTGGGTTGAGTGGATCAACAACAACCTCACCAAGGGCGACCACCCCATCTACATGGCGTTGTACTTCGTCATGATTGTGTTCTTCACCTACTTCTACGTCGCGATCACCTTCAACCCTGAAGAGGTCTCGGACAACATGAAGAAGTACGGCGGGTTCATTCCGGGCATCCGGGCGGGTAAACCGACCGCGGACTACCTGCAGTACGTGCTTTCCAGGATCACCCTCCCCGGCGCCTTTTACCTGGGCTTCGTGGCGTTGATTCCGCTGGTCGCACTCGTCCTGATCGGCGCCAACCAGAACTTCCCGTTCGGTGGTACGTCAATTCTGATCATGGTGGGTGTGGGCCTGGAAACCGTCAAGCAGATTGATGCGCAGCTACAACAACGTCACTACGAAGGGCTTTTGCGATGACGAGAATGCTGATCATTGGACCCCCGGGTTCGGGCAAGGGAACCCAGGCTGAGCGGATTTCCGGGCGCTTGGGCGTAGTCCCTATTTCCACGGGCGACATCTTCCGTGCAAACGTCAAGGGCGAAACCCCGCTGGGTATCGAAGCCAAGAAGTACATGGACGCCGGCGATTTCGTTCCGGACAGCGTCACCAACAAGATGGTCCGTGACCGCCTGAGCGAGAGCGACGTCGAGAACGGCTTCCTGCTCGACGGATACCCGCGCACCACCGCCCAGGTGGAATACCTGGACCAGATCCTCGCCGACACGGAAGAGAAGCTCGACGTCGTGCTTCAGCTGACGGCCGACGACGAGGAACTTGTTAAACGCTTGCTGGGCCGTGCGAAGGAGACCGGGCGCTCGGATGACAACGAAGGTGTCATCCGCCACCGCCTGGACCTCTACCACGAGCAGACCGAGGCCGTCGTGGCCAAGTATGCCGAACGCGGCATCCTGACCCAGGTCGATGGCATTGGCGGCATCGACGAGGTCACGGATCGCGTCCTGTTGGCCATCGAGGCGGCCAAGGCAGTCTAGTCGCCGCACGACTGTTGAAAAGGGTGTGTCCCGCGCCGGAGTGAACTGCTCCCCGCGCGGGACACACCCTTTTCTGTTCCCTTTCTGTGGGCCCGGGACCCGGGACCGTTCCAGGGACCGTTCCGGGGCGTTCGCAGCTCCGGTTTCGGGCAGGACCGCCGATGCGGGAAAATAAGAGACCAAAGGGTGATCTGGTTCCGCAGCCCACCACAAGCAGCACACGACAAGAGGAGACCATGGCGTTCGGCCAGCCCCGCATCGAATACAAGACCAATGAGCAAATGCGCAAGATGCACGAGGCCGGATTGGTCCTCAGCAGAGCGCTCGACGCGGCCGTTGCGGCTGCGAAACCGGGCGTGACCACGCGTGAGATCGACGCCGTGTTCGCCGCGGTCCTCATCGACGCTGGAGCGAAGTCGAATTTCCTCGGATACCACGGCTTCCCGGCAACCATCTGCACGTCCGTCAACGAGGAAGTGGTCCACGGCATCCCCGGTGACCGGGCCCTCCAGGACGGGGACATCATTTCGATTGATGGCGGAGCGATCGTCGATGGTTGGCACTCCGACTCCGCGCGCACCGTGATAGTCGGGGCGGCCGATCCTGAAGACCAGCGGCTCTCGGATGTCACCCAGGCCGCAATGTGGCGTGGAATTGCTGCTTTGGCCAAGGGCAAGTTCGTGGGCGACATCGGCAACGCCGTGGATGACTACGTCTCCTCCGTCCCGGGAAAGCCTCTGGGCATCCTAGAAGACTACGTAGGCCACGGGATCGGTTCGGAGATGCACATGGCTCCTGATGTGTTGAACTACCGCACCACGCACCGCGGCCCGAAGATCAGGCCGGGACTGTGCCTTGCGATCGAACCCATGCTCGTCCGCGGCGGCATCGAAACAGCAACCCTCGACGACGACTGGACCGTGGTGACCACCGACGGCAAGCGTTCGTGCCAGTGGGAGCACTCGGTGGCCGTCCACGAAAAGGGCATCTGGGTGCTTTCCGCGCCCGACGGCGGTGCAGAGCAGCTGGTGCCGCTCGGCGTCGTTCCCGTTCCGATTCCCTGACGCCCACGCAGGCAACCGATACAGAAAATCCCTGACGACACCGGAATTCGGGTGTCGCCAGGGATTCTGCGTATCAGGGGAGTTTGGCTAGCTCTTGAGCTTGGGCTTCACGTCCTTGGTGTAAATGCCATCGAGGGTTGTCTTGAGGTCCGTCATGGTGGCCTTCACGTCGCCCTGCTGGGTGAGGATCTTCGCGGCAGCCTTGGCCATCTCCTGATCTGCACCGGGCAGGAACACGCGGGCGTTGTCCTGCACCTTGGTCACGGCGAGCTGGTCCATGGCCGTCTTGATTTGGGGAGTCTTGGCGAGGACTGCCGTCATGTCCGCCGAGACGCGCGTGGGCATGTACCCGGTCGCAGCCGAGAATGCCGCGGTGTTCTCCGGCTCGGTCATGAATTTCAGGAAGGTGGCAGCCGCGAGCTGGACTTCCTTGCTCACACCGCTGGGAATCCCGAGTCCGGCGCCGCCGGTGGGGCAGACGTTGGTCTCGGCCTTGGGGCCGCCCGGCAGGAAGCCGACGCCCACGTTGAACTTGGCGGACTTCAGCACGCCCAGCAGGTCCCCGGTGGAGGAGATCGTCGTGGACGTGATGCCTGCGGAGAAGTCGTCCGCGGCGTTCTTGGAGGAGACACCGGCCCACTTGTCTTTGTAGATGGAGTCCTGGGCCCACTGCAGGGCAGTGACGGACTCCGTGGAATCGCAGTTGAAGGTCCAGTCGTTGGACCAGCTGCCGCCCCAGCCCCACAGGTTGTTCTGCAGGGTCCAGCCGGCGTATCCGGCAAGGGCCGGGTAGATGTAGGCGTACTTTGCCCCCGAGCTGGCCTGGAGCTTGGGGGCCCACTCGGCGAACTCCTGCCAGGTCTTGGGTGCCCGGTCCGGAAGGCCGGCGGCCTTGAAGTGGTCCTTGTTGTAGTAGAAGAGCGGGGTGGAGCGGCCGTAGGGGAGCGCCCACTGCTTGTTGGCGTATTGGTAGTCCGCTACGAGGGACTTCTGGAAGTCGTCAATTTTGACGTCCAGCTGCTTGATGAGTCCGTCCAACGGAATGATGTTGCCATTGGTGTAGTAGCGGAACCACCAGACGTCGGAGAGCACTACGAGGCCGGGGAGGGCCGACTTCGCGGCCTGCGAGGTCTGGAACTTCTGGGCGATTTCCTCGTAGTTGGCGCCTGCCGTCACGAGGTTCACCTTGATGTCCGGGAACTTCGCCTGGAACTTGTCGATAATGGATTGCTCGACGGCCTGGGACTGCCCGGGGTGGCTGGTCCAGAAGTCGAACGAGCCGGCCGGCTTGACGCCCGTGAAGTCGATGTCCGAAGGGCTGCTGCTCGCTGCGCTGCCGCTGGTCGACGGACCGCCGCATGCTGCCAGGGCGGCAGCGCCGACCCCAAGGCCGGCGAGCCCCAGGAAGTTTCTACGATCAAGATTCATTGCCATGGTTGGTCCTCTCAAGGATGCAAAGGTGGTGATGGGGTTGTGTGGAAGGTGCGGTGTTGCTAGCCGGTGACGCTGCCCTGGGTGAGCCCGGCAACGATGTAGCGTTGCAACGCTGCGAAGACCAGGAGGATGGGGATGATCACCAGGACGGCCCCGGCCATCAGGATCCCCCAGCCGGCGCCGTTCCCTTCAGAGTTCTGAAGGAGGGTCAGGCCAACGGGGAGGGTCATGGTTTCCGGCCGGTCCGTGATGATCAGGGGCCAGATGTAGTCGTTCCACTCGCTGACCACGGTGACGAGGGCGACGGTGGCGATGGAGGGGAGCGACACGGGGGCGACTACTTGCCAAAGCCTGCGCCAATGGCCCGCGCCGTCGATTTCCGCGGCTTCGAGGATGGACCCCGGAAGCGTTTTGAAATGCTGGCGAAGGAGGAAGGTTCCGAAGGCGGTGCCGAGTCCCGGAAGAATGATCCCCCACAGGGTGTTCTTCCCGCCGATTCCCGCGATCAGGATGTAGTTGGGGAGGATCGACACTTGCGGCGGCACCATCAGGGCCACGAGGATCACGACGAAGATGACGTTCTTGAACGGGAAACGGACAAAAACCAGGGCGTACGCCGTCAGGATGGCCAGGATCACCTTCACCGTGGAACCGACCACGGTGACGATCAGGCTGTTCAGGAAGAACCGCGCGAACGGCACTGTGGTCATGGCCGTGTGGTAGTTCTCCAGGTTCAGGCCCTGCGGCAGGATCTTGAGATCCGTGGTGACGATCTCGCCGGGCTGCTTGAAGGAACTCAGCAACATCCACATCAGCGGCAGGACCACCACGAGCGTGGCCACGATCAGCGGGATGTAGCCTCCGGCCAGTGTCTGGACGAGGTTTGTGCGGGAGAACGGCTTGTCGCGGCGCGCTGGGAGCTCCGGACCGCCGTCGGGAGCTTTCAGGGTCCCGACGCCGCTTGCGGGGTTGGGGCTGACGGGAGAGAGCGTGCTCATGAGTAGTGCACCTTCCGTTCGACGAACCGCAACTGGAGCACGGTGATGATGAGCAGGATGGCGAAGAGCACCACTGAGATGGCGGCGGAGTAGCCGGCGCGGTTGTAGGCACCGAATGCCTGCAGATAGGCCTCGTAGATCAGCGTGCTGGTGCCGTTGCCCAGCGGCGTCATGATGCGGATCAGGTCAAAAGCCTGCAGCGAGCTGATCATCGTGGTGATCAGCAGGAAGAACGTCGTGGGCGAGAGCAGGGGAACGGAAATGCTCATGAAGCGGCGGAAGCCGTTGGCTCCGTCCAGGGAAGCGGCCTCCATGACGTCCTTCGGGAGCGACTGGAGCCCGGCAAGGTACACGACGGCGCAGTAGCCCAGGTTCTTCCAGATGTAGACGATGATGACCATCACGAGGGAGAGCTGCGGATCGTTGATCCACTGGGGGCTTTGCTGGCCGATGCCCCGGAGCAGCCATGACAGCACGCCGTATCCGGGGTCGAAGATGAACAGCCATACGAGGCCAACGCCTACGCCGCTGAGGACGTAGGGGGCGAAGACGGCTGAGCGCGCAAATGTGGTGCCGCGGACCTTCGCGTTCAAGGCCAGGGCCACCAAGAGGCCCAGCACCATGGAACCGCCGACGGTGACCACGGTGAAGATGAGCGTGGTGCCAAGTACTTGCGGGGCGTCGGAGCTGGTGAAGAAATTGACGTAGTTGTCGAAGCCCACAACGGTGGCCGAGGTGGAGCCCAAGGTCCAGTCAAGGGTCGAGTAATACATGTTGTTGATCAACGGCAGATACGTGAACACCGCGATCAGCGCCAAGTTCGGCAAGGCCAGTGCCAGAAACACGAAGAAGTCGCGTCGGGTTCGGCCGGACCAGCGTCCCCGGCGCTGAGGGGCCGGGACAGCCTGCGCGGTGGCCGCGGGGCTGCCTGTCAGTTGTCTTGTCATGGGAGGTCTCTAACGGTTCGCAGATATCGGGGCGCGCCGGACCCGAACTGTTGGGTCAAGGGGGCGGCTAGTTTTACCTCACCACACGGGAACCCCTGTCAAGTCAAAAAAGGGGGCGTTCGCGGGATTGTTGGACAAGCCTTTTGCGATCGTTTACTCGATGTTTCGTGGCGCATGGGCCCGTGTTCACATTCGAGGCACGACTACCGTTTGTGGGCGAGGAGCAGAATAGGCACATGACTTCCAAGATCACTGATGTGTCAGGAATCCGGGTGGGACATGTCCAGCGGATCGGCGATGGCTGGCTGAGCGGGGTGACCGTTGTCCTTCCGCCGCCGGGGACGGTGGGATCGGTGGACGTCCGGGGCGGCGGACCGGGCACGCACGAGACGGACGCGCTCGACCCCACCACCCTGGTGCCCACCGTCGACGCGGTAGTGCTCACCGGCGGGAGTGCCTTCGGTTTGGTCACGGCCCACGGTGCCCAGCGGTGGTGCGAGGAGCAAGGGCGCGGTTTCGCCGTGCCTGGGGGATTGGTGCCGATCGTTCCGGCCGCGGCGATCTTCGATTTGGGTCGCGGCGGTGACTTCGCCGCCCGCCCCGACGAAGCCATGGGATACGAAGCGGCTGTTGCGGCTGCGGCCTCCAGCGAGCACGCCGACGTCGGGCGTGGAAACATCGGTGCCGGTACCGGTGCAGTGATTGGGCGTGGCGCGTTCAAAGGGGGAGTGGGCACCTCGTCCATCACCTTGGACAGCGGCGTGGTGGTGGGCGCGCTCGCAGTGGTCAATGCGCTTGGGATGCCTTTCGGCACATCGTCCCGGCGGACGGAATCGGGCAGCCCCGAACTGGTGGGGCCGCCGGCGCTGAACACCACGCTTGTCGTCGTCGCCACCAACGCGCTCCTCGACCCCGCCGAATGCAAGCGCACCGCGAGTGCCGCACACGCCGGCCTCGCCCGGGCGCTGAATCCTTCCCATACCCTCGCCGACGGCGACACCGTGTTCGCGCTGGCGACAGGCGCCGTCGGGCTTGACCGCAGTTCGGAACAAGCAAGGCAGGTTTCGCTCATTACCCTGCAAAGCGCGGCGGCAGACGCCGTCCGCCTGGCTGTCCTCGACGGTGTCGCGGCTGCGGAATCCATCACGACGGCGGCAGGCACGTTCGCTGCCTACGGCGCGGTTTAGCGGGATACAAGGGGTTCCGCGGTCCGCGGAAGGGTGACACCGTGCCGGTATCTGCGCTAGCATGGGCGGATTTAACTTTCGCGCCGTCTTGGCGTAGAGTTGTTTGTTGGTTGTCTCCACAGCCACGCCCATTTAACAGGTCGCGAGTCCTGCTTCGTGGAGTGGCAAGAGCCGGACGGCCAAACAAACAAAAAACGTCCGCAGATTTTCCGGTGCCTAACCGGAGGGCTGCGGCAAACAACAGTTAGCGGAGGATATGGCCAAGAAGGACGGGGTCATTGAGATCGAGGGCGTTGTGACTGAGGCACTGCCCAACGCGATGTTTCGCGTTGAGCTCACCAACAAGCACATCGTTCTTGCACATATCTCGGGGAAGATGCGACAGCACTACATCAGGATTCTCCCTGAGGACCGCGTAGTGGTGGAGCTAAGCCCTTACGACCTCACACGTGGTCGCATCGTCTACCGCTACAAGTAATTGCTGGGCGGCAACCTCGGGAAAACGAAAACCTAGGTAAAGCCGCTTCAGCTGACCAACTGCAACACGCAAAGGAACGCCATGAAGGTCAAGCCGAGCGTTAAGCAGATCTGCGACAAGTGCAAAGTGATCCGCCGTAATGGCCGGGTCATGGTGATCTGCGAGAACCCGCGCCACAAGCAGCGCCAGGGCTAATTCCCCGCAAGGGAACTAGCGCCCGCGAGGGCAACCTGGGTTGCTAACCCACGCAAGTAAATAAAGGCAGCACAAGCTGAATTGGGACGTATGGGCCCGGACAGCTAACCCCCGGTCGGAGGCTGGGGCCGCACTGAAAGTGTGGGTGTACTGCCTACGACCTCCGGTTTATTCAAGGAGCACTGCCACTATGGCTCGTCTCGCTGGCGTAGACATTCCCCGCGAAAAGCGGTTGGAAATTGCGCTTACTTACATCTACGGCGTGGGCAAGACCCGTGCACACGAAACCCTGGCTGCCACCGGCATCAGCGCCGACGTTCGCGTCAAGGACCTGACTGACGCCGAGCTGGTTCAGCTGCGTGACTACATTGAAGGCAACTACAAGGTTGAGGGTGACCTTCGCCGCGAAGTAGCAGCAGATATCCGCCGCAAGGTTGAAATCGGCAGCTACGAAGGCCTGCGTCACCGCAAGGGCCTGCCCGTACGCGGTCAGCGTACGAAGACCAACGCTCGTACCCGCAAGGGCCCGAAGCGTACCGTCGCCGGCAAGAAGAAGGCCGGACGTTAATCCCTTGGGATTAGCTCGGTTTTCCCCCGATAACTTTCTGTAGGAGAAATAATGCCCCCGAAGACTCGTGGCGCGGTTCGCAAGCCGCGTAAGAAGGACAAGAAGAATATCGCGCTTGGCCAGGCGCACATCAAGAGCACCTTTAACAACACCATCGTGTCCATCACGGACCCGAACGGTGCTGTAATCTCCTGGGCTTCCGCCGGTGAGGTTGGATTCAAGGGCTCCCGCAAGTCCACCCCGTTCGCCGCCCAGATGGCTGCCGAGGCTGCTGCAAAGCGCGCCCAGGAGCACGGTCTGCGCAAGGTTGACGTGTTCGTCAAGGGACCGGGATCCGGACGCGAAACCGCAATCCGTTCGCTGCAGGCCGCTGGCCTCGAGGTTGGCTCCATTCAGGACGTCACCCCCGCCGCCCACAACGGTTGCCGCCCGCCGAAGCGCCGCCGCGTCTAATTGGATTCTTGGCCTTGCCGGCCGGGTCCGCCACGGAACAGCTTGACTGCTCCGTGGCGCCCGGCCGGCAAAGCCGGAACCAAGCCGATTTCCACCACCTGTGTTGCGTCATATAGCGGATGCTCGCCGAAAGGAAACCTAAGTGCTTATTGCACAGCGCCCCACTCTGTCTGAAGAAGTAGTCTCCGAGAACCGCTCGCGTTTCATCATTGAACCGCTGGAACCGGGCTTCGGTTACACCCTCGGAAACTCCCTCCGCCGTACCCTGCTCTCTTCCATCCCCGGTGCTGCTGTAACCAGCATCCGGATCGATGGCGTGCTGCACGAGTTCACCACGGTTCCGGGTGTCAAGGAAGATGTCACTGAGATCATCCTGAACATCAAGAGCCTCTCCGTGTCCTCCGAGCACGACGAGCCGGTTGTTGCATACCTGCGCAAGCAGGGCCCCGGAGTCGTCACGGCCGCGGACATCGCTCCGCCGGCCGGCGTCGAATTCCACAACCCGGATCTGCACATTGCCACGCTGAACTCGAAGGGCAAGTTCGAACTCGAACTGACCATCGAACGCGGCCGCGGCTACGTTTCGGCAGCTCAGAACAAGTCCGGCGACTCCGAGATCGGCCGTATTCCGGTCGACTCGATCTACTCGCCGGTCTTGAAGGTTACCTTCCGCGTGGAAGCTACCCGTGTTGAGCAGCGCACTGACTTCGACAAGCTGATTGTCGACGTCGAGACCAAGCAGGCTATCGCCCCGCGCGACGCTGTTGCCTCGGCCGGCACCACTCTGGTGGAACTGTTCGGTCTTGCACGTGAGCTGAACACCGCAGCTGAAGGTATCGAGATTGGCCCGTCGCCGACGGACGCTGCCTTGGCAGCTGACATGGCACTGCCGATCGAGGATCTGGACCTCACAGTCCGTTCCTACAACTGCCTCAAGCGTGAGGGCATCCACACCGTGGGTGAACTCGTTGCCCGCTCCGAGGCTGACCTGATGGACATCCGTAACTTCGGTGCGAAGTCCATCGATGAGGTCAAGGCAAAGCTGGTTGAACTGGGTCTGTCCCTCAAGGACTCGCCTCCCGGTTTCGATCTTGCAGCCCGCGCCGCAGCCATCGAAGAGGACGACGCCGCGTTCAGCGACGACGAGCTCTAACAAGCAGATCTTGGCCACCGAGTCCACGTTCGGACCCGGACGGCCTTCATTACAGGAGAAATTACTATGCCTACCCCCACTAAGGGTCCGCGCCTCGGAGGCGGTCCGGCTCACGAGCGCCTGATGCTCGCGAACCTGGCAGCAGCCTTGTTCGAGCACAAGCGCATCACCACGACGGTCACCAAGGCCAAGCGCCTGAAGCCGTACGCAGAGCGCCTCGTGACCTTCGCCAAGCGCGGCGACCTGTCCTCCCGCCGTCGCGTGCTCGGCCTGATCAGCGACAAGGGCATCGTCCACGAGCTGTTCACCGACATCGCCGGCGCCGTTGCCAACCGCGATGGTGGCTACACCCGTATCACCAAGATCGGCAACCGCAAGGGCGACAACGCTCCCATGGCTGTCATCGAGCTGGTTCTTGAGCCGGTTTCCCCGAAGCAGGCTGTAGTTGCCGAGGCAACCGCTGCCGCCAAGCGCGACGCTGAGAAAGCTGCTCCGGCTGCCGAAGAGACCGCTCCGGTTGTCGAGGAAGAGGTCGTTGAGGCTGAAGCTGTGGCTGAAGCCCCGGAGACCGAAGCCGAGGCTCCCGAAGCTGAAGCTGCTGAAACCGAAGAGGCTCCGGCCGCTGAGGAAAAGAAGTAATTCACTGAATTCTTCACAGTAGACTTAAGTCTATGAACGAACGAAAACCCGCTGCCCCCGTTTTGGGGGGCGGCGGGTTTTTGCGTGTCCGGATGGATCTTTCGTACGACGGCGGCCCTTTCAACGGTTGGGCGCTTCAGCCCGGTCTCCGGACCGTGCAGGGATCGTTGGAAGAGGCATTGGCGCTGATCGTTCGGCGTCCCGTACGTGTCACCGTGGCGGGGCGGACCGACGCCGGTGTCCACGCCCGAGGACAAGTGGCGCACATTGACCTGTCCGAGGCCGAGTGGGGCGGACTGCCGAGGGGCCACGAGATCGACCCCGCCGCCGCGCTGCTGCGGAGGCTTCGCGGAGCCTTGAGCCGGGTCCTGCAGGACGAAACCGGCGCCATCGAAGTGCACGACGTCGGACTGTCGCCTGACGGTTTTGACGCTCGCTTCTCAGCGTTGTGGCGCCGCTACAGCTACCGGATCGCCGATGGCCCGGAACGGTGGGACCCCGTCCTGCGAAGGCTCACCCTGTGGCATAAGGCCGACTTGGACGAGGGGGCTATGAACGAGGGAGCCGCGGCGCTGCTGGGGCTGCAGGATTTCCGCGCGTACTGCAAGCCCCGTGAGGGAGCCACCACCATCCGCGAACTGCAACGGCTTGAGTTCGTCCGCGGCAGCGACGGCGTACTGGTCGCCAACGTCCAGGCCGATGCATTTTGCCACAACATGGTGCGTGCCTTGGTCGGATCCGCATTGCGTGTGGGGGAGGGCCTGGAAAGTCCGGAGTGGCTGCACGAGCGCCTGCTCGCTGGAATCAGGGATGCCAAGTCGGTGTTGGCGGCGCCGCACCCCTTGGTTCTTGAGGAAGTGGCCTATCCCTCCGACGACGAACTGTTTGCGCGGGCCGAGTTGACACGGGCGCGGCGGGAGTAGGCAGCGCGGTGGTCCGAAGGGGTCCTCCTCGACTCTGGGTGTCGAGGAGGACCGGTCTTTCAGGGAACCGCTGCCGCTTTGGACGAGCAGTCAGCTCGGGATTTGGATCAGCTGGGAGCTCCCGCTGATGGCGTTGATCGCCGAGAGGAAGATCGGGCCAAGTGCCGTTCCGCTCCCGGCGCAGTAGAAGTAGTCTCCATCAGAATTTTCGGCGGCGATCTGAGCGGGTGTGGAACAGGCGTTTGCCGTACTCGGATTGCCCTGGGAGTCCGGCGATGCTGCAGCGGCGAGGACATCGCGCACATACGCTCCACTACCCCCGCACCGTGCTGTGCCTAAGTTGTACCCGACGGTAATAATCAGGATTCCACGCGCCTTGGCATCCGCGGCCACTGCCAAGAGATTGTTGCACGCTGTGATGCCATTGGAACTTCCAATGTCTCCGGGAGTCGACACAGATGTGGATCCGGCGACATCAGGTTCGTTGGGCTCACCATCCGTCTCCAGAATGATGGCATTGCGAGGCGTTCCCGAACGCGCAGGCAGACTCCCCAGGTTGTTGGGGTCGAAGCCCAGAAGGTATCTTGCTGCAGCCTTCATTGGCGATGCGAGGCTGGTGCCTGTGCCCGAGTGGGCCAGGCACTGCAGACCCTTGACCAGATTACTGCTGCTGTTGAGCGCCGGTGGTGTCGCTGAGGTCGTGTAGTCGTTGGAAAAGGGAACCGGGAGCCAGGGGCCGCTTGTTTGTGAGCCGGAGGGGTTGGTGATGCAACCGGGAGTGGAGCTGCTGCGGCCGATGGTGCCTAGTGCCACGTATTGCTGGGTGTTTGTCATGGTCTGCAGTGTGCTCTGGATCCCCGACTTAAGTGAGGACAGATCAGCGTCGCTCATACTGCCTGTCCGGTCCGCGACAATGGCAACATTCATGGGGTTCGGACTCTGCGCACCGCAGGATCCGCGGCATGCGTTCGAGGACAAAGACCCAGTATTCCCGGTGTTTATGCCAATCACTGGCGCGAACGCGAAGGGGACATTCGTAGAGGCGGTCACAGTTATCGAGTTGCAGGTGTGGCCGCTTCCCGCTACGCAGGGGATCGCGCAGATCGTCTCGTTGCACTTGGCGCCGGCGACGGTTCCCGGGTCGCAGACGCTTGGTACTTGGCCGCTGGCCACAGTCTTGGAGGCCCCTGTGGAGCCGACCACACACCAGAATTTGACGGTGGGGATTGTGCCGGGATCGTTCGAGTTGGCGTACGAGAGCGCAGCACTCTGTGCCGTGGCGGGATCGTTCGGGAGGGAGGCCACACCCGCCAAGGCGGCGGCATCCAGGGCGTTGCTCAGGTGCTGGCGCTCGAAAAGCAAGTGGCCGAAATCGATGGCCAACGCTACCGAGCCAAAGAGCACGGGAACCAGCAGCGCAAAGATGAGAATCGACGCGCCCCGCTCCCGGCTCGTCGGGTCCGGACGCCGAGCCCCGTGAGCAATTCTGTGACGCACCGGGCTCCCACTTTCGCCGATACCGTCTTCGGTATTACCGTCTCTATCGTTTAGAGAGTGCATGATCCTCCGCTCCAAGCCTGTGACCCTGAGGTCACAGCCGCTGTGCCTTCCATTTTCATGACCGCTTTGGCCTCGAAAAAGCCGTTGAGTGCCCACGAGTAGAAACCCGAGAGGGACGATTGGGGGTAACGCAAGCAGACAACCATGACTCCGGGAGCGCCGCCCGAGGTATCCACGACGAATTTCACCTGGAGTTTGGTTGTATCCATCAGTCCATTCGCCTGGTTCGCGGACGCGATGACGTCGCCTTGCGTGACGCCTTGGCGTGCACTCTCGCGCGCGGCGCCCTGGAGGCTGATACTTTGCCCCAACGCCGTGCCGAAGTCGATGACCCCAAGGAGCATGGAGAGAAGCAAGGGGAGGACGAGGGCAAATTCAACGGCCGCCGCACCTCGTTGCCGGACATTCCGTTTCGCTGCACTTCGTGCCCTGAATCTAGACATCAGTGGCTCCTTCAAAAGGTGTTGTGGGTACCTGAAGACTTCCGAAAAATGTGTGGTCGTGGGGAGCTAGTACGCTCCGGCCATGCTGTCCATTACTTTGATAACTGCCGGCCCGATGATCACGATGAAGAGCGCCGGGAGGATGCAGAACATCAGCGGGAATAGGACCTTCACGGGCAGCTTCATGGCCTTTTCTTCCGCACGCTGCCGGCGTTTGATTCGCATCTGCTTGGCCTGGGAGCGGAGCACATTGGCAATTGCAATGCCGTAGATGTCGGCCTGGACGATAGCCGCGACGAAACTCCGAAGATCCGGCACATCGGCGCGTTCGGCCATGGAGAGGTAGGCGTCCTTGCGGGTTCGTCCCACCTGCATGTCCTGAAGCGTCCGGGCTAGCTCTGCAGCAAGTGGTCCTTTGCCATTTTGACCGGCCCGGGCAATGGCCGTTTCGAAGCCGAGCCCGGCTTCGACGGAGATAAGCATTTGATCCAAGGTGTTGGGAAGTTCAAATTCGATGGCCTTTTGCCGTTCGGCGCCGCGGCCGTGGATCAAGATGTCCGGCACGAAATAAGCCAGCGTTGTGAGGACAATTGCCACGAGCACGCCGCTTCCGCTGGGCGACTTTAACAGGACGAGGATCGCCAGGACCGCGACGATGAGTGCCAGGGCTGGTTTGGCCATGAGGAGGCGGTCAAGCCGAAAGCGGGCCGGCCGGCCGGCCTTCGCGAGAAGCTTGTCGAGCCACGCGGCGTAGCCTTTGGGGGTAATCCGAACCCCTAGGGGCGCGGATTGCTTTGCTTCGTTCGTTGAAAGCGCCCCGGCCCCGGTGTCAGCAATGAGGTTCCGGCCTCGATTCAAATTGGAACGAACTGCCGCGTATCCCCGCCGATCCACGGATACTACGGACCACACAATGTATGTAGTGGGAACGATAATGATTGCCACGATCACCCATGCCATTGTCGTCATGATCTCTCCTAGAACTTGATCTTTATGACTCGACTGAGCCAGAAGGCGCCGGTCATGAGTAGCAATGTCCCGACCACCAGCATGATCCAGCCCAAGAAGGTTGTGTATAGAGTTCCTACGTAGCTGGGATTTGCAACGCTCAGCCAAAGGAACACCAATATCGGCAAGCCTGTGAGGATGTAGGCCGACAGTCGACCCTCCGCACTCAGGGACTTCACTTGCCCCTTGATTTGGGATCGTTCCCGTATGGTCTCGCCCACATGGTCCAGGACTTCTGCCAAGTCCCCACCCACTTCGCGGTGGATTTCAATCGCTTGCCCCGTCCAGTCGAAGTCCTCGCTGCGAAGGCGATGTGCGGCATCCTGGATGGATTCCCGGAGCTCGCGGCCCAGCCTGGTTTCATTGACGATTCTTGCAAGCTCTTCGGACGTGGGTGCCTCGGTTTCCTTGGCGACGGCATCCACCGAGCGGAGAAGACTGTGGCCGGCCCGCAGGCCACCGGCCAGCATTTGCAGGGTATCGCCGAGTTGGTCTTCGAATTTTGCGCGCCGCCGCCCCGTCAGGAACTTCAGGAAAATGATGCCAGCCATCGGGGTGGCCAAAAGGAACAGGACGCCAAAGGCTATTCCATTAATAAAGAACCCGACAAACCCCGCAGTGACGGCAGCGCATCCCACCAGCAGGATGAAGTCTGCCTGGCCCATTTTAAGACCGGCCTGATCTAAGGACTCGCGGCTACCGAAACTGGCGCCGCGGCCGACTCGGCGTTCGACGAACGAGGTTGCCTGATCAGTGGCCTTGGTGAGCAGAGAGCGGCTATCGGAGACCCCGGGGCGTCTGCGGGACAAGGCAATTGGGCTGCGACCAGATCCCAAAGTAACGAGCAAGAGGATGCTCAGCGCGACAAAACACAGCCCTACGCCGATTGCCAGGAACGCTGGGTTGGCGCTGGTCATCTAAACGCACCCCCCACCGGCACCGGAGCAAAAACCGACGGAGAGAGGTTGATTCCTAGATCGACGAAGTGATCCGCAAACCGGGGACGTACCCCCGTCGGAACCGGCCGTCCCAGGAAGCGTCCATTTGCATCGACCCCTGCTGAGTAATCGAACACAAATGCATCCTGGAGCGTGACGATATCCCCCTCCATGCCCTGAACCTCCGTCACATGCGTGACTCGCCTGGTTCCATCTCGAAGCCTTGAAATGTGAACAATCAGGTTGATCGCGGAAGCGATTTGTTCGCGGATAGCACGGAGGGGCAAATCCATGCCTGCCATGAGCACCAGGGTTTCCAAGCGGGCAATCGCGTCGCGTGGGGAGTTGGCGTGCACTGTGGAGATGGAACCATCGTGGCCAGTGTTCATCGCTTGAAGCATGTCCAGGGATTCCCCGCCGCGGACTTCACCGATGACGATGCGGTCGGGGCGCATACGGAGGGAATTTCGTACAAGGTCCCGGATGCTGATTTCGCCCTTTCCCTCGATATTGCGCGGGCGGCTTTCCAAGCGGACAACGTGATCCTGCTGCAGCTGGAGCTCCACTGCATCCTCGATGGTGACGATTCTTTCGTCAGCCGGAAGGAAGCTGGAGAGGACATTCAACAACGTGGTCTTGCCGGTACCCGTACCGCCGGAAACAACAATGTTCAACCGAGCCTGGACACAGGCATGAAGCAATTCGGCCATTTCGGGGGACATTGTGCCGAAGGAGATCAGCTTCTCCACGCTGAGTGGGACGCGGCTAAATTTGCGGATAGTGAGTGCTGAACCGTTGATGGCAAGGGGGGCAATGATGGCGTTGACGCGGGAACCGTCGGAAAGCCGCGCGTCCACCAAGGGGGAGGACTCGTCGATGCGCCGGCCGACTTTGGTCACGATGCGTTCGATGATGCGCCGGAGGTGCTCTTCGTCGTTGAATTTGGCACCGGTAAGATGCAGCCTTCCGCCCCGCTCGACGTAGACTTTTTCTGCTCCGTTGACCATGATCTCTGTGACGGCTTCTTCTTCCAGGAATTTCTGGAGCGGGCCGAGTCCGAGGACGTCGTCGATGATTTCCTGGACCAGACGCTGGCGTTCAGAGAGAGTCAGCGGAATTTCGTCCTGTTCGATAATGACTCGGAGTTCGTCCTTGACGTACTGGTGCAGCTCAGCCTCGTCCATGGATGAGTCGGTGATTCGGCTCCCCATCCGTTCGTACAGTGCGGTGCCGACACGTTCTTTGACCGCATTGAGCGCTTCATTGGTATCTGATGCCTCCCTCGCACTGGAATGGCTAGGAGACTGGCCTGCGCCTGTGATCACGGGGGCGCCCCAGGGAGCGGACTCGCTAGTGTTTGGAGGTTCCGCGACGGCGGTTTCAATCCCTCGGGCGGCTTGGAGTCGTCTGCTGAGGCTCATTGGACTACTGCCCTTCTGTGAAGTTTCTTGTGGGACCGTTCTTCCCAGTCGGGTTTGAATCGCTCAACCAATTGCGCCAGGCCTTTAGCTGCTGGATCTCGGGTTCCGTCTTGAAGTAGCGGCACCCCTTTGTTGGTGGAGTACGGCACCGTCCGGGACCGCGGAAGCACGACGTCGACGGGACAGCCGATCGTGGCCTCCACGTCTTTGAGTGTGAGCCCGCTGCGACGGTCTGCGAAATTGAGGATGACGTGACGGTGTTCACTCAATAAGCCAAGCTCGTTGAGTATGCCGAAGCCGGTTCGGAGGCCGCGGATACTGGGGATGTCCATGCCGCACACCCAGACGGAATCGGTGGCGACCTCGAGCGTGGAGAGGACGTGTTCCCCTAGGCCCGGAGCGGTATCAACCACGACAAATTGAAACTCTGTGGAGAGTTGCTGGATCAGATGAGCCACTTGGGCGCCGGAGATCTTGTCAGAATCCACCGGATTCAGAGGAGCGCAGAGTGCATAGATCCCGGCCGGGTGTACGGAGAGGTAGGATTTGAGGACCATGCTGTCTTGGACCGCAGCCCCTTGTACTGCATCGGCTAGAGTCCGTTCCGGTTCCAGCATGAGTCCTGAAGCGACGTCACCAAACTGCAGATCGAGATCCAGGACCACGACTCCCATGGGGGCGACTTTGCCAAGTCCTACCGCGAGGTTGGTGGTGACGGTTGTCTTGCCGACTCCTCCCTTGGGCGACATGACGGAGATGATCCTGCCAGCGCCGGGGTGGCTTTCAACGGAATTGCCGAGTCCGCGCCGCCGGCTTGCTGCTGCCAGGCTGGAGCGCTCCAGCATGGCCCGGATGTCATCAGACTGGGCGTGGGGTGCAAGAAGATCCCGGACGCCGGCACGCATGGCCGGCAGGGCGATATCCGCTTCCTTTTCCGTGACAACAACGATGCTAATTTCTGGGTATTGGAGGTCGAAGAGGCTGGCAAGCCGAATTGAGTCCTCCATCGGGAGGCCAGGGCCCAGGAGTATTACTTCAACGGGTTCGCCTGTCAGTATTCGGAGGATATCGTCAGGGCTCGGTGGCAGGTAATCGGCGACGATCACATGGATGGCGCCATGGAGTCCCTTCGTAGCTAGCCGGGCGCGGCGTTCGAAGTCTTGGTCTGGCGTGATTAGCACGAAACGGCTCATCGGAACACATCTGCCTTCTTGACGACTGCGGGCGCACTTTCAGTCGTTGATGCTGGCTCTTTGGTGAGCCAAATCGTGCCGAATTGTGCGGCCAAGGCTAATTTGGCTGAATCGACGTCGTTGCGGGCAAGGGTGACCAGGAGTGACCCGGAAGGAAGCTCTGTGTTGGCCTGCGCTTTGGGGTCTTGAGTCGTCGTAGAAGGTTTGGAATCTGCGCGCTGGACGCTGGTAACCAAGACTTTGTGGAAGACCTGTTGGGCTGTTTCCCCAGCGGCACCGTCCGCAAACAGCACAATGACGCCGACAGTGTCTCCGGCTTGTATGCGGCCACCGATGACCCGCTGGGCCTCCAGCTGGACGGAGATTTCCTGCATTCCAGGTGGAACGGGAACCGATCCCGGGGCTGCCAGCGTGTTTGGATCTACCAGACGGGCTCCAAGCAGTGCCTCACCCGGGAGCAAGTCTGTTGCAGCCACTTTGCCCTGCAGGCCGTCGAGGCTCTTCAGTGCCCCGTTGGGAACTGAAGCTTGCGGCAGCGAGACGAGTTTCACAGCTGCTTTGATGCTATCCGCAGTTGCGCCGGATGGTATTTGGCTTTGCACCACCAAAACATCGACGGGTTGGAGATCCCGTTGGGCCCGGGCTTCGGCCCCTTGAACGTATGAGACCAGTAGCAGTGTGCCAACAACAGCCAGCACAAGAGCAACAATGCCTCCCAGTAGGCGAGTTTTCACTTGTTCCCCTCACGTAAATCTTATTTGGAAAGTTGAATCGTGACTGCCCCTGTATGTCCAACAAGAATAATGAAATGCTTCTTTGGGGCGTGGCCGGCGTTGGCGGCGACACAATAGAAATGCCCAGGAGCGGTGACTGCGTTGGCGGAACTTTGGCTCCGATCGTCAGCACCGCCCCCGGGCATAATTTCAGCCTCTGGATTACAGGGCCGTTGAAACAGATGTAAACGCTGTGTTGATCTGACCACCCAGGGTGACCACGATCGCCACAATAACCGCCGCTATCAGTGCCACCAGGAGGCCGTATTCAACCGCGGTGGCACCTTTTTCGGACTTTGTCGAGTTCGCGGCTGCGCGGATGAAGCTGATGATTGCGATTGCTGCCCTTGACATCGGGAGCTCTTCGCCCACAGCTAGAGCTTGTTCGAAATGGTAGTGAACGCCGTGTTGATCTGCGTGCCGAGAGTTGCTACGACGGCCACGATCACAGCGGCGATCAGTGCGACGAGCAGCCCGTATTCAACTGCTGTTGCGCCCTTTTCGGAGGAGAAGCGGTTCTTGACGCCGGCGATGAATGCGAGGGTGTGGATCATGAGAGTTGACATTGGAAATACCTTCCCAGATAGGTGAATTTGTCTACGAATTCCAGTTGCCTTCATATCCCGTTTGGCGTTCGGATTTCGATAGGACAAGAATTGCCCCTGGGAGGGTTAACTAACAATGCGTAGTGGTACTCGTCTTTCCATCCCGGGGCAACGCGCACTACTCGAAGATGCGGGTGCGAGTACTCAGTTTTTCTGGCTAAGTACTACTTAAGGGACGAGGCAGTAGTAGCCCGTGGGCCTGAACCGAGCCGCGGGAGAAGGCTCGGCGTCACGCGGCGAGAAGGACCACCCCAAATGCTGCTGCGAACATCGCCGGTCCGTGAGCCACCTCAGCGGGCTTGATTCCGCGTTTCACGCGCAACAGCAGCACCGTCATCACCCCGCCCACCACAAAGCCCAGCAGTCCCCCGTAGAACACTTGGTTCCAGCCCAAGTAGCCCAAGTACATTCCGAGTGGCGCTGCGAGCTTCACGTCGCCCATTCCGAGGCCGCCGGGAGAAATTAATCCGAGAATTAAGTACCCGAGGAACAAAAAGACGGCGCCGACAGCCGCGCGCAGCAGTCCAGACCAGTCCAGAGTCAGTGCGGCCGACATAGTTAACAGACCAAAGCCGGCTGTAAGCAACAGCAGCACCAGTGGATTTGGCAGCAAATGGTGCGCCATGTCCAAGCGGGACAGCTGCACTGCCAACGCCGCCAAGAGCAGGTAAGCCGGGAGCGTCGGGGAGAAACCGAACCGGAGCGCAAGGAGAGCAAACACGGCTCCGGTGGCCGCCGCCGTCGTGATCCGGACTAGGGGGGAGGGTAGGCCGCCAAGCCGCGGCAGGGATCGGGCTATCAGAACCTCCGCCAGAGGGCTCGTGAGCAGCCCCAGGAGCCCGAAGGCGGCCACAAGCAAGGGCTGGGCGGCAGTTGCTGTCACGGTATCTCCTAGGAGCTTAGAAGCGGTCTCAGTTGTTCATGCTTGTTGCCAGCCAGCCTATTTTGACCCTGAAGCTCCTTGCCGCTATTGTTGATAGTCGTTGTGCGTGTCCTTTCTCGATGACACATGCCCGCTTGGGGATCCAGTTGCAGGATCGTTAACTCGACAGGCATATCGGGACTTCGGGATAACTGGTACATAGAGCCCTCACCTCTGCTCCGGTAACGCATACCTAGTAGGCACACGCTTCAAGCGTGCCGCCTAAAACATGAACGCCAGAACAAGAACGAGGCAAAACCGTGCGTACGTACACCCCGAAGCCCGGCGATATCAACCGCCAGTGGCACGTCATCGATGCCACCGACGTTGTCCTTGGTCGTCTTGCCAGCCAGACCGCAACACTGCTGCGCGGAAAGCACAAGCCGACCTTTGCGTCCCACATGGACATGGGCGACTTCGTCATCATCATCAACGCTGAAAAGGTCGCCCTGACCGGCGCCAAGCTGGAGCAGAAGCGCGCATACCGCCACTCCGGCTACCCGGGCGGCCTGACCTCCGTCAACTACGCGGAGCTGCTGGAATCCAACCCGGTCCGCGCCGTGGAGAAGGCCATCAAGGGCATGCTCCCGAAGAACTCCCTTGCTGCCCAGCAGTTGGGCAAGCTCAAGGTCTACCGTGGTGCAGAGCACCCCCACGCAGCCCAGCAGCCCAAGACTTTCGAAATCACCCAGGTCGCCCAGTAGTCCTGGCCACCAACCAACTTTTAATCAAGGAGAATCGTGGCTCAGAACGAAGAACTGACCACCGAGGCCGTTGTGGCTGAGGAAAACCTGACCAGCTACACCTCGGAAAGCGGTCCTGCGGAAGCAGAAGCGCCGAAGAAGGAGCGCCCGGCACTGACCGTTGCCGGCGCCGCAGTTGGCCGTCGTAAAGAAGCCGTTGCACGAGTTCGCATCGTGCCCGGCACCGGCAAGTGGATCATCAACGGCCGCGAGCTGGCCAACTACTTCCCGAACAAGCTGCACCAGCAGGACGTCAACGAGCCCTTCAAGATCCTTGATCTTGACGGCGCCTACGACGTCTTCGCACGCATCCACGGTGGCGGCATTTCCGGCCAGGCCGGCGCGCTGCGTCTCGGCATCGCCCGTTCACTGAACGAGATCGACACCGAGAACAACCGCGCCACCCTGAAGAAGGCCGGCTTCCTCCGCCGTGACGCACGCGTCATCGAGCGTAAGAAGGCTGGTCTCAAGAAGGCACGCAAGGCTCAGCAGTACTCCAAGCGCTAAACACGCTTTCCCGGACTGCGGCCGCTGGCGCGACCACAGTCCGGGGCCCGCAGCGCGGTGACGCGCACGGATCCACAAGCGCTACAAACGCTCTCGGGCACAGCGCCCTGCAGAGGCCCGTTCCGCCATTTGGCGGGGCGGGCCTCTCTTCGTACCCGGCTCTCCGTGGTTCGTGGTGAAACGGATTCCGTGTCTTGAAAGCTGAAGGGCTCGTAGTCCTGCTGTGATGGATGTTCTCTACGCATTCATCAAGAGTCAGGAACTACGAGCCTTGATCGAGCCTACTTCCCCGCGCCCCGATGCTGCCACCGCCATTTTCAACCTGCCCGACTACCGCGTCACCGACACTGAGATCCTCGCTTTCGGGCAGCGGCGGATCCGCGTTGAAGCCACCGCCGAGGCCGGCTGCCCGTGCTGTGGCGTGATCAGCACCCGCGTGCATTCACGCCGGCCCCAACGCCTGCGCGACATCCCCGTCGCGGGCCCGGTCGAAGTGGTCTGGGCCAAGCGGAGATTCTTCTGCGATGAGTATCTGTGCCCGCGGCGGACGTTCGCGGAGGAGACCTCCCAGGTCCCGCGCCGCGCCCGGTCCACCCGCCGGCTCCGCGACGCCCTCGTGGCCGCCGTCATTGGATCCGGACGGGCCGCCGCGGAAGCGGCCTCCTCGTTCGGGGTCTCATGGTGGCTGGTCCAGCGGGCCCTGGACTCCGCGGCACTGACACTGCCTGACGTTGATGCCCTGGCGCCGCGGATGCTCGGCATCGATGAACACCGCTACCGGTCCGTGCGGTTCTTCCGCGATCCCGAAACGAACGCCTGGAAACGGTACGAACCCTGGATGAGCACCATCGTCGATCTGGACACCGGACAGGTGCTCGGGATCGTGGACGGCCGTGACAGCGAGGGCGTCGGAGACTGGCTGTTCGCCCGGCCGCTCCAATGGCGCCTGGGCGTGCAGGTCGTCGCGATCGACCCGTCAGCGGCGTTCCGCAAGGCCCTGCGGATGTGGCTCCCGCGCACCGCCGTCTCGGTCGACGCGTTTTATGCCGATGTCCTGGTTATGCCGATGTCGGTGGGTGGGGGCTGCTGCCGTGGGGTTCCTGCGGTGGATACCTCGGCATAACTCGTGTGGTGCGGGACGCTGGTTCTTCCCTGATTGGAAGGAGCAGGCTCATGCATTCGACTCCAGATCCGACTCATGTTCGGTTCAGCGGCCCGTTGGCGCGATTCGCGGCGGGACTGGCGGAGGAACTCGCGCGGCTCGGTTACACGGCGACTTCAGCGGTGGCCGTGCTGCAGCTCGCTGCGCATTTGTCGCGGTGGCTGGACTCCCAGGACATAGGGCTGGGCGACGTGAGTGGCCGGGTCATCGAGCGGTTCCTGGCCGCCCGCCGCGTCTCCTACACCAGCCACTATTCGCTGCAGGCGCTGGACCCGGTGCTCGGCTATCTGCGCGGTGAGGGGCTGGTGCCGGTGGAACCGGTGCCGATGCCGTCATCACCGGTCGAGACGCTGTTGGCCCGGTATCGCTTGTATCTTGTCGACGATCGCGGGTTGAGCGGCCCGGTCGCTGACGCGTACTCGCATTGGGTCACCCCGTTCGTCCAGGACGTCACTGGCGCCGAGCCCGCGGCGGGACTTGCAGGCTTGACCGCCGTTGACGTCACCGAGTTCCTGACCACGCATCTGCCCTCGATGACGCGGAAGACGGCGCAGATGACCGCGTGCGCGCTGCGGTCATTCCTTCGTTTCCTGCACGATCAGCGGATCCTCCAAGTTGCACTCGCTGACGCTGTTCCGGCGGTCGCGCACCGCAGACTGTCCGGTCTGCCTCAGCCGTTGGACCAGGCGCAGGTCATCGCGTTGCTGGACGCCTGTGACCGGTCTACCGCAGTGGGGCAACGCGATTTCGCGGTGATCACCGTACTGCACCGGCTGGGCCTGCGTTGCGGGGAGCTGTCGAGACTGCGACTGGATGACGTGGACTGGCAGGCAGGCGTCCTGACCATTCACGGCAAGGGCGACCGGACGGACCGGATGCCGTTGCCAGTGGACGTCGGAAGAGCGATCGTGGAGTACCTGCGCGGCGGGCGACCGGAGACCACGGCCAGAACCCTGTTCGTGAAGGCCGTTGCGCCCCATACGCCTCTGGCGTACTCGGGACTGAGCTGCATCGTCGCCCGGGCGGCGCAGCGCGCAGGGCTGGGCACGATCCACGCGCACCGGTTGCGTCATACCGCGGCGAGTCGGGTCCTCAATGCCGGAGCGAGCCTGGAGGAGGTCTCGCACCTGCTCCGGCACGCGAGCCCGACCACCACGGCGATCTACGCGAAGACTGATCAGACTCGGCTGGCCGCGCTGGCACGCCCCTGGCCGGTCGGGGGCGGTGTGTCATGAGCATGATGTCGGCGGACCTCCCGGGGCTGGTCGGAGACTACTTGCTGGTGCGCCGCGCGCTGGGATACAAGCTCGACGACGCCGAGCACATTCTGAACCGCTTCGTGGCCTACCAGCACGCCCGCGACGCACGCACGGTGACCATCGGGGACGCCGTCGGGTTCGCGACGGCACCCCCGGCACGCACGCCCCGCACCCAGGCGCTGCGGCTGTCGGCGGTCCGGTGCTTCACCCGCTGGGCCCACTGTCAGAACCCTGACATCGAGGTCCCGCCGGCCAGGCTTCTCCCGGCACGGCCGACCCGGGTCGCCCCCTACATCTATAGCGCCGGGGAGATCGAGGCGCTACTGGACGCCGCCGACGCGCTGAAGCCCGAACTGCGCGCAGCGACCTACCGGACGCTGATCGGGCTGATGGCCGCGACCGGGATCCGCACCGGGGAGGCCATCGCGTTGGATATCGCCAGCTTCGACCCGCACAGCCACACCCTCACGGTCACCGGCAAGTACGGCAAGGTACGCATGCTCCCGCTGCACCCGACGGTCGCCGCGGCGCTGACCGACTACCTTCACCGGCGGGACCGGCTGCTGCCCGCGGCGGCTTGTCCCGCGCTGCTGATCTCCACCAAAGGCACACGACTTCATCCGTCCGGTGTTCATCCGGCCTTCCGGCGGCTGACGAACGAGGCCGGGCTCAGACCGGCGTCGTCGTCGTGTCGTCCACGGCTCCACGATCTCCGTCACACGTTCGCGGTCTCGACCATGCTCGACGCCTACCGTTCCGGCGCCAACCCGGCCGTCGTGCTCCCGGTCCTGGCAACCTGGCTGGGACACACCGAACCTCGTGACACATACTGGTATCTCACCGGCACCGCGGAACTAATGGCCGCCGCGACCGAGCGACTTCGCTCCCCGGCCGCTCCCTCCCAGCCCGGCGGACGGGGCCGGTCATGACCGGGCTCGCGCCGATCCTGCAAGGGTTCTTCACGACGCGGCTGTGTGACCAGTACGGCGCGAGCGAGCACACCATTGCCGCCTACCGCGACACGTGGCGGCTGCTGTTGCGTTACGCCGCTACCGCGACCGGCACCGCACCGGCGGCCCTGGACCTCTCGCAGCTGGACACCGACCTGATCACCGAGTTCCTGGCGCACCTAGAAACCGAACGAGGCAACACTGTCAGCACCCGCAACGCGCGGCTGGCGGCAGTGCACTCGCTGTTCTCCTACGCCGCGTATCAGCATCCCGAGCACGCCGACACGATCAGCCGTGTCCTCGCGATCCCGGCGAAACGAGCTCAGCGCACCGAGATCACCTACCTCACCCCGCCCGAGGTCATCGCCCTCCTGCATGCACCGGACCGGTCCACCACGGCCGGCCGCCGCGATCACGCGCTGATCCAGGTCGCGGTCACCACCGGAATGCGCGTCTCGGAACTCACCGCGCTGACGGTCGGTGATGTCCACCTCGGCACCGGCGCGCACGTCGTCTGCCATGGGAAAGGCAGAAAAGACCGCATCACGCCACTTGACCGCCAGACCGTCCAAGTCCTGCGGCACCTCACCGCCCGTGCCAGCGCCGACGCGTTCGTCTTCCCAGCCCGCGAGGGAACGCGGATGAGCCACGACGCCGTAGCCGCCCGACTGGCACTGCACACGGCCACCGCGGCCGACGCCTGTCCGAGCCTGACACGCAAGAACGTCACAGCGCACGTCCTGCGGCATTACGTGGACGGCTGGGTTATGTGGCTGGTTGGGTGTTTCCGCTGGTGGGAGCGCCGCTGGAACCGGTTCCGGCCACATAATCCTGGAT
>NZ_JBIYDB010000039.1:0-40855 GCF_044908325.1 Arthrobacter sp. GAS37 | reverse complement strand
AACGGCGCTTCGGTCTGCCAGCTCTTGGCGGTCAGCTCGGTGCCGCGGGCGGCCCGGACAGGACGGGCTCCGGTAGTGAAATCGGCGGGTGCCATGGTGACTCCTTCGTCTCTGGAGGTTGCTAGGTGGAAGTCCTTCTGTATCCAGTAGAGCCCCTCCGCAACCCTCTTGGAATGGCTTTATGGAGGGTGCTGTCCGGAATACCAGACTCAACTGATCCCCACCGCCACCCTCGCCTCGCAAGTCCCCACCGGCTCCCAGCCTTCGCAAGCTCAGGCAGGGACCCTCGCCGGCGGGGCCCCTCGGCCAGGGAACCCTGGCGGCGTGGGCCCGCGCAGTTATTGTCGTTATGAGCGTCCAAAACGACAACAACTGCGAGTTACTTGGGCGGGAGCGGGTTAGGAGGGGCGGCCGTGGATGCGGATCGACAATTCGTCCGCTGTTTTCTGGATTCGGGCGGCCAGTGCGGGCCATTCCTCAACCGGCACCTTGTCCTCGAGGAATGTCACGGCGACTGCCGCCGTCGGCCATCCCAAATGGTCGGTGACGGCGGCGGCCACCGAGCCGAAGCCTGGCGTGACTTCGCCGTGTTCGGTGGCGTAGCCGCGTTGCCGGACCTGGTCCAAATGCGAGGACAGGGCCGAGTACTTCATGATGGGCGATTCCATCTCGTGCCGGGCCGTAAAGGCGGCAGCATTCGGGTACAGGGCCCTGACCTGCGATTTCGGCAGTGCGGCAAGGATCGCGCGCCCGCTGGCGGTGAGGTGGCTGGGAAGCCGGACCCCGACGTCGGTCACGAGGGACGGGCGGTTCTTGGCCCTCTCCTCCACAATGTAGAGAACATCGCGGCCGTGCAGGACGGCCAAGTGCGCGCTCTCGCCGATCGCGTCCACAAGGGCTGCAAGCATGGGGCGGCCGAGCCGCGACAAAGGCTCTTGCCGCGAGTACGCCGAACTGAGTTCAAAGGCACTGATGCCCAGCCCGTAGCGCTGCTCCTCATGAAGGTGCAGGACGAAGCCGTTGGCCTCCATGACGCCAAGCAGGTGATAGACACTGGACCGTGGCAGGCCCAGCGCCGTGGCGATGTTGGACGCTGCCATCGGGCCACGCCGGGAAGCAAGCAACTTCAGGATGCGTAGGGTGTTCTCGGCGGCCGGGACCTTGGAAGCGGCCCGGCCTTGAGTGGACGGCTGTATGGTCATGGCTCCTCTTCGAGTGCACGATAATGCCCGGCTGGCCCCTTCTGCCACAAAGGCGGCTGGGCCGGTGTCCGGGATCCCGTACTTAAGCGTGCGCCCCCTGGAGTGGATCGGAAAGCCAATCAGAACATTAAGCTGTCTGGAATACCAGACATTTGCGAATAAGACGCCGAGTGATCAACCGCCTGGTGGCACAGCGTCTGAGAACCGAGACAACGATGTGCCGTGAGACCCATCACAGCCCGCTCCGGAATGGTCTGCTGGTTAACAGTCCCCCCTCCCAATGACGAGAAGGTATTCGTATGCAGCAAGCCCCAACAGCCGTCAGGACGCCAGCCGCCAAAGTCGTCGAAGGCGCGGTAACCACCGTTCTCAGCCGTGGCCTCAATGTCCGCCACATCCGCTTCATGGCCCTCGGTTCGGCCATCGGGACAGGCCTCTTCTACGGTTCCGCGTCTGCGATCCAAAAGGCCGGCCCGTCGGTTCTCTTCGCATACATGATCGGTGGCGCCGCCGTCTTCATGGTGATGCGCGTCCTCGGCGAAATGGCCGTCCGCCACCCCGTCTCCGGCTCGTTCGGCCAGTACGCCAGCCGCTACCTCGGACCACTGGCAGGGTTCATCACCGGGTGGACCTACGTCTTCGAAATGGCCATCGTGGCGATCGCGGACGTGACGGCGTTCAGTATCTACATGGGCTTCTGGTTCCCACAGGTGGACCGATGGATCTGGGTCCTGGCGATCATCCTCGTCCTTGGCGCCATGAACCTCCTCAGCGTGAAGGTCTTCGGGGAGCTTGAGTTTTGGTTCTCGCTCATCAAGGTGGTGGCGATCATCGCCATGATTGCGGGCGGTGCTGCGATCATCGTGTTCGGTTTCCACTCCGGCAATGGCGGCGCGGCACCGGGGCTGGGGAACCTCGTTGACCACGGCGGCCTGTTCCCGAACGGTTTCGGCGGGCTCTTGGCCTCGTTCGCCGTCGTCATGTTCGCCTTCGGCGGGATCGAAACGATCGGCATCACTGCAGGCGAAGCCGCCGACCCCAAGAAAGTCATTCCCCAGGCCGTCAACACTGTCCCGGTGCGCGTACTTCTGTTCTACGTCCTGACGCTCGGCGTGCTTATGAGCTTGTTCCCCTGGAATGAAATCGGGAACAACGGCAGCCCGTTTGTGCAGATCTTCAGCGGCCTCGGCATCCCCGCGGCGCCCCACATCCTCAACGCCGTGGTCATCACCTCTGCACTGTCAGCCATCAACAGCGACATTTTCGGCGCCGGACGCATCCTCTTCGGGCTTTCCCAGCAAGGACATGCTCCGAAGAGCTTCGGCAAGATCTCAAGGCACGGTGTTCCCTGGATGACCGTGGTCCTCATGGGCGGCATCCTGCTTGTGGGCGTTGTGCTCAACGCGGTAATCCCCGAGGACGTGTTCCTCGTGATCGCTTCCATCGCCACCTTCGCGACAGTGTGGGTGTGGGTCATGATCCTCGCCTCGCACGTCGCCATGAAGCGCGAGATCAAGCGCAAGGGGCTCCCGGCGTCGGAATTCGCGTCGCCGTGGTGGCCGGCAGCGTCCGTGTTGACCATCGCCTTCATGGCCTTGGTGATCGTCATCCTTGGCGTCTTCGAGGACACCCGCGTGGCTTTGTACGTAGGCGCCGTGTGGCTCGGACTGCTGGTGCTGGCCTACAAGCTGTGGGTTCGAGGTGGCGGCCGGGTGCGCGCCGAGCTCGTCGACGAAACAGCCTCGATCCCCGTGGTCGCCGACCGCTACTAGCGGACACCCCCGACGACGGCGGCCCGCCACTAACCATCGACCGTCACCGCAGGCCAGCGCTATCATCAGTCATGGTTCCGTTCACCAACCTCCTGGCGTTTGCGCTGGCCGCGCTGGTCCTCATCGCAGTCCCCGGTCCCAGCGTCCTGTTCGTGATTGGACGTTCGCTCGCCCTCGGCCGCAAAGGCGGACTCCTCAGCGTGCTCGGAGACGCCTTGGGGATGGTTCCGCAGATCACCGCAGTGGCGTTGGGGCTTGGTGCGGTCCTGGCGCAGTCGATCGTGCTGTTCACCATCATTAAGTTCGGCGGCGCAGCTTATCTGGTCTACCTCGGGGTGCAGGCGATCCGTCACCGCGGCGGGCGTTCGACGGCGGCCGGACCGGCGCCGTCGCGGTCTATGTGGCGGCTCATCCGCGAAGGCTTCATCGTGGGTGCGAGCAACCCGAAGTCGATCGTGTTCTTCGTGGCTGTGCTGCCCCAGTTCGTTGAATACTCCAATGGCAGCATTCCGTTGCAGCTCGCCGAACTCGGAGCTGTTTTCCTGGTGATCGCCCTGATCTCGGACAGTATCTGGGCCCTCGCAGCGGGCACGGCACGCCACTGGTTTGCCCGCTCCCCGCGGCGGATCTCCACCTTGGGCGCCACGGGCGGGGTCATGATGATCGGGCTCGGCGGGACCCTGGCGCTTACAGGCACCAAGTCTTAGCGCCTTAGAACCGGAGGCAACCGCGGACTCAGCCGGCAGGAAGCCAATCCACGTGCGAGTCCGAGTCGTAGACCCGGCAAACCCGCACGCTGTCCTGGGCAGGACCATCAACAAGCTTGGTGGTGATCTTCATGAGGATGTCGTGCGACGCCGCCGTTGACTGCACGGGGTTCCCGGAGAAGGCGATGGAGACCACAGTGAATGGCCGGGGCACCACCGTTCCGGTCACAATTGAGGAGTGGGCGGCATCGCTTTGCAGCCGGGCGGTGCAGCTGTCCTTGATGCGTTGGATCCCGGCCGCGTCGAGGCCCTGTGCTTCAGGAGCAGGCGCCGCGGGGGCCGGAGCTGGCGCAGCTGGCGCCGACACCGGGGCATCGGGCTTGGCAGTGCTCGCCGGGGCAGGGACCGGGGCCTGATTTGAAGGCGCAGCGCTGGCAGAAGCAGCGCTGGCGGAAGCGCTGGCGGCTTGCGCTGAAGCGGTGGCACCCGGCGTCTTGGTGGCACCAGGCGCCGAAGCCGCCGCGCTGACGGTGGCCGAAGGCGCGGCGCCGGCAATGGAGTTTGATGATGTCTGCGTGGCGTTGAGGGTGATCGCCCCCGCCAGTCCGACCGCCACCACGCCCGCAACGACGATTCCTGCTTTTGCCGCTCGTCGCATTGTTCCCCCCTCCCAGACCTGACGGAACATTTGCTTTGAGCGTAGGGACTGTTAACCCGGCCTGGCGTGCGTAGCCCCTACCCGTCTTTTGCGCGGACTACTCGGGTGACCACTTGCTTGCCCTGAGGTCTTTGTCCGAGTAGTGGGCCATGGGACTTGAGTGGCCCATGTGGCATAACGGGTAAAAGTCACTCATGTGTCTTGTGAGGTCGGCGTCTACCGTTGGAAGATCGCGACTGCAAAGGAGTGATTCCGATGTTCGATCCTTATTCGAGGCACGCTGCTCGGATGCGCAAGCAGCGCCGCCACGCGCTGGCTTCGCGACTTTGCCAGGTATTTTCGCGGGCAGCCAAGCAGGCCACAACGACTGCTTCACCTTTCAAAGTGGGCGACTACGTGGCTGGAGACGATCCCTTCAACGGGTCCCAGGAAGGCGTGGTGACGGTCATCAAAGGCTCATCGATTGGCTTGCGGACCGTCGTGCCAAAGGGTGGCGACGTGGTCTACTACGATTACCGCCAATTGAGGAGGCCGTGGTGAATATGTCCGCTGCCGGCATTCCAGCCAACCGCTTCATGACAATCGCCGAGGTTGCCGAGGCCCTGCGGGTATCCAGAATGACCGTCTACCGCCTCGTCAACTCGCACGCCATCCATGCGGTGCGGTTCGGGCGGTCATACCGCGTTCCGGAGTCGGCGGTGGAGTCCTACATTGAGCATTCCGCCGTGGACGAGGCTGAGCAGAATCCCCCTAAGGCAGCCGGGAACCAGTGAGGGTATTCGGTCCAACGGAGTCGCGTTCCACCGGCGGGCATTCAAGCTTTACCACCGGACTTCCCGCCGGTTCGTCGACGCCGAGGAGCAAGCGCACACCCGCGGCGCCGAGCTCGTAGTGCGGCAGCGCGACCGTGGACAGCGGCGGCCGCATGTGGGCGGCGATGACTTCCTGGTTGTCGAAACCCACCACGGCCATGTCATCGGGAATGGACAGCCCCTGTTGCTTCAGCCCGTCGTAGAGACCCATGGCCATACGGTCGTTGTAGCAGAAGACTGCCGTGACGTCCCGTTTGAGGAGTTCCTCGACTGCGCCGTAGCCGCCTTCCTGGTCAGGATATGCGTCGAACACGAGGTGCGGATCGAATGCGATTCCTGCAGATTCGAGCGCTTCCCGATAGCCCTGGAGGCGTCCGTCCTTCGCCGGGGCAGGAATCGTTGCGTTGATGAAGGCGATCCGCCGGTGACCCTTGCGCAAAAGTATTTCGGTGGCTTCCCGTCCGCCGTGGACTTCATCCGGCACCACGGCCAAGGCGTCGGAGTCCGGAGAGAAGCAGTTCACCAGCACGAAGTCTGTCTCTTGCAAGGCAGCGGGGATCTCAGTTGGGCGGTGGAACCAGGTGGAGTACAAGATGCCGCGAACCTTGTGTTCGAGCATCATTGAGATAGCGTCTTTTTCCACGGGCGCGTCGCCCTCGGTGTTGGCGACCAGGAGCACGAATCCGTGTTTCCAAGCTTCGTCCTGGGCGCCGTGGATGATTTGCCCCGCAAAGGGGGTCGTGGCGATCGCGTCAGCGACGAGGCCAATGAACCGTGAACTGCCGCTCACGAGGTTCTTCGCGAGGGCGTTCGGGCGGTACCCCAGTTCGCGGATGGTGTCCAGGACGCGTTTGCGGGTCCCGGCGCCGATCCTGGCGTCTTTCTTGTTGTTGACGACGAGGGAAACCGTAGCAACGGAGACTCCAGCCCCTTCCGCCACCTCCCGCATCGTGACCGGATGACTCGTCCTCGGAGTCGCCGGTGGATGCGAGGGGTTAACCTCGGGTTCTCTCAAGCTTTTTTCAGACGTCATTGGCCCTCCCCCCACAGTCTATCCAGTGGCCGCGTCCTCATCCCTTCGTGGCCCCGCTCTCGAGGCCTTGGATCATCGCCTTGTTGAGGACAAGGAACACGAGCAGCAAAGGAGTGATGGTGATGCAGACAGCGGCGAACGTTGCAGTCCAGTCGACCTTGCCCATTGCTCCGATATAGTTCTGCAGCCCCAAGGGGATGGTCTTGAGCCCTTCGGAAAGTACGAACGTGTTCGCGAAGATGAAGTCGTTCCAGATGAAGATGCTGTTCACCAGGACCACTGTCACTACCGTATTGGTCGAGAGCGGAAGGGTGATCAGCCCGAAGATCCGGTACGGGCCGGCGCCGTCCAGGGAAGCTGCCTCATAGGTCTCGCGGGGAATGTATTCAAAGAATGACGAGAAGAGGTAGATCGACATGGGAAGGGCGAACCCCGCCAAGGGGATGATCATCGATTGGTAGGTGTCCAGCAGGTTCACGGACGAGTAGTCGATGAACAGCGGCACAAGCGCGATCTGCACCGGCACGATGATGCCGATCAGGAAGAGGCCACGGACGAATTTGCTGAACCGGAATCCGAGGACCTGCAACGCATACGCCGCCATCATCCCCAGCAGGACGATCAGGAGGTTGGCACCCATCGTGACGATGAAACTGTTCAAGATGTTCTGGCCGAGGTTGCCGGTCTGGAACGCGCGGGCGTAGTTGTCGAAGCTGATGGAACTCGGCAATGCGAAGGGATCACCCGTGGCGAAGTCGTGCTCGTTGCGCAGGCTCGTGAGGAACAGCCAGGCCAGGGGGTAGACCTGCACGACGACGATGAGGACGATCAGCACCCTGGACAAGCTTCGGAAGACGTTTGGCTTGCGCCGCCGACGTCGGGGATCCGGGCTGCTTGGCGGGGCAGGGATCGGCCGGGTAACCGGGGCTGTTTGCGCGGTCATGCGTCAGCCTTTCGCTTGAGCATGAGCAAGATGAATCCGACGGCGACGAGGCACTCGACCACGATGAACACCGAGATGGTGCTGGCGTAGCCAAAGTCGGTGCTGGTGAACGCGGTTTTGTACATGTAGGTCGTCAGGAGCTCCGAGGACTGGCCAGGGCCGCCGTTCGTCATGAGGTAGGGGATATCGAATCCGCGCAGGCCGTAGGTTGTGGCCATGATGGTGGTGGTGATCCACACGGGCCGGATGTGGGGGAACCTGATCTTGGTGAACAGCTGCCATCGGTTGGCGCCGTCCAGGCGTGCGGCCTCTTCAAGTTCCTGCGGTACGGCAAGCAGCGCGGCGTAGATGATGAGCATGTAGAGCCCCGTGAACCGCCAACCTTCGGGTGCCGATACTGCCGCGAGGACAGTATTGACGTCCGAAAGCCAGGGGCGCTCAAGGCTGCCTAGACCGATCCAGCCGAGGACTTGGTTGAGGAGCCCCACCGGATCGATCGAGTAGATGCGTACGAAGAGGAAGGCGATGGCCACCGTCGAGATCACCGCAGGCAGGAGATACAGGGTTTTGACGAGCTCGCGGCCTCTTCGCAGCGAGGTCAGGAGGCTGGCGACGAACAATGCGCCGCCCAATTGGAGGACGAGGCAGATGGCGAGGTAGCCGAGGGCGTTGAAGAAGGAACGCCAGAACACGCCGTCACCAGTGAGCATGTGCACGTAATTCGCGAAGCCCACGAACTCCATGTCACTGATGCCGTTCCAAGAGAAGAAGCTGAGGAACAGCGATTGCAATATCGGGAACAGCACCGCGACGCCGTAGAGAAGCAGCGGCGGGAGCAGGAAGACCAAGACCGAGAGTCGTGATCGATTGGGAAGCATGGGAGTGCCTTTCGGGTGGGGGGCCTGGGCCCCCCACCGCTGCGTGTTATTTGAAGAACTTGGGAGCGTTCTGCGCGATGGTGCTATCCATCGTGCTGGTGAACTCGGCAGGCTTGACATTGCCCTGGGCCAAAAGCACGAGCTCTTGTTGCAGCCTGCTGTTGGTGGTCGGATCAAGCTGCGTGTCCCACGGCATCGCGAGCTTCGATCCGAGATCCTTCGCCTGGTCGATCGCCTTCTTGTACAGTGGCGTGGCGTTGGCTGGAATCGTCGTCTGGACGTTCGTCGTCGGCGAGAGCGCGCCTGTGGCCGCGTACTCCGAGGGGTACTTGGCGAGGGCGAACTTCAGGAAGTCGCTCACGAGCGGGTCAAAGGTCTTTGAGTTGACCGCCATGCCGATCCCGGAGGTTGCGACGTACTCGTTGGCGGCCGTCGCGGAACTTGGCGTGGCCGGAAGCGTGAAGTAGTCGACGTCGTTACGCACCGCCGGATTCAGCTTGTCGGTCGCAAGGCTGGGCAGTTCCCAGGTGCCGATGTTGTACATGGCGGCCTTGCCGGAGGTGAAGAGGTTCTGGGCGTCAGAGTAGCCCTGCGACGAGAATCCGTCCTGGAAGCAACCGGCCCCTCCGAGCTGGCTTATCCAGTTGACTGTCTTTTGGCCGGTGGCGTCGCTGAACTTCGCGTCACCCTTCTTGAGCTTCTGCACGAAGTCGGGTCCGGCGTCGCGGAAGGGCTGGTACGAGACGTAGCGCTCAAGCGGCCACTGGTCCTGGCCGTCAAGAGCGAGGGGCGTAATGCCGGCCTTGCGGAGGGCCGTGCACATCGCGGGGATATCGTCGAGTGACTTCGGCACTGATACTCCAGCCTGCTGGAAGAGAGCCTTGTTGTACCAAAAGTACTCGAGCTCGAACTGGAACGGGATCATGTAGAGGGATCCGTCGTCGAAGCGTTGGTAATTCAGTGCGTTCGTCCGGTACGTGTCGTAGACACCGAGGTCTTTGAGCAGCTTCTCGGCATCGACCATCTTGCCCTGCTTGGCGAGTTGTTGGGCGAAGGGTGTGGCGTCCGTGTCGAACAACTCCGGAAGCTTGTTCGCGGCGGCGAGGGTTTCGTACTTCTGGATGTACGAGGGCCGGTCAGGTGTCGTAATCAGGTTGAGGGAAAAGCCAGGATGTGTCTGGGCGTACTCGTCGGCCACCTTTTTCATGACGTTGATGACTGCACCGTCAGCCGGCCGGGACAGAAGCCACGAGATTTGCCGCGGTTTGATGTCTCCGGTGGGGTTGACGTTGGCTGCGGGATTTCCGCCGCCGCTGCCACATGCGGCGAGGGCGAGGGTGACGGCCGCTGCTACGGCGGCTGTTCGCATGAGTTTCTTCATGGGGGAAAATCTCCTTTGATTTGAACGGAGGTCTGGCGCTGGGTATTTAGTTGTCTGTGCGCTTACGTATCTCAAGGTCCGTGAGAGCGATGGTGCCTTCACCGGCGAAAACGCCGATCCGGCCGTCCGGTAGCCCGTAGATCCGGGTGCTCAAGGCGACCTGCCGGTCGACGACGGCGACACAGAGGTCCCCGTCCACGACAAGTTCGAGGGTGTGTTCTCCGGGGACGAGCTCGCAGGGGCGTTCCAGTTCGATCTCGAAGGGGACGTCCCCTGAGACGTGCCATTGCGCGTCGCCGTTGATTTCGCGGGGCCATCGGTCAAACACCAGGCGGCCGCGCTTCGGTTCCAGGCGGATGATGTAGGAATCGTCTCCGTCCGCGCTTGAGCGGAGCAGCAAGCCGCATTCGGTGGTATCGGGTTCTATCTGCAGCACCGCCCGGGCGTAGAACTGCCGCGGGAGGACCTCATCGGACACCATGGCCGTGTACCCGTCGGGAGCATGCAGCGCCACCGGAAGGGCGCTGCCGAAGGTTACCGGGATGTCGTCCCAGAAGCTCTCGACAAGCTCGTCGGCGAAGGAAAACGCGAGGGTGCCGTCGTCGTTCTGGCGGGCCTCGAGGACGGACATCGTACCCGCCCACTGCCAGGCGCCGTCGTCGCGGTTGTCCTCCTTGCTGGCGATCCAGCCGAAGAAGAACCGGCGGCCATCCCGCTCGGCCGTCTTCGAGGCATAGAAGGCGCGGCCGTCAACGGTGTCCCGAGTCGGCACGATCCATGGCCCATCGGGACTTTTCGCCATGCGGTAGCGGGTGGTGAAGGACTCGGAGAATTCCGAATAGACCAGGTACCACCAGTCACCCCAGGCGAAAACGTCCGGGCATTCGTGCGTGATGTACCGGCGGGGATCCCAGAACGGCTCGGCATGCTCCCAATCCATCAAGTTCGGGGAGACGCATTGGGCGATCACTCCGCGCCGGCGCTCCGGACCGTCCGCGTGCCGAGCTGCGAGCAGCATCCGCCACAAACCGCTTGCCTCGTCCTTGAAGACGAACGGATCTCGCCAGTCGCCGGATTCGTAGCCGGCCGGGGCGCCGAAGGTCAGCTCCGGATGTTTCACCCAGCTCAGCATTCCGTCCGTGCTCGTGGCATGCATGACGAGTTGCAGCGGGGTCCCGTCGGAGCCGAGGTGCCGAGGATTCTGTCCCGTGTAGAACAGGTGGTGTATTCCGGACGCGTCGCGCACAACGCTTCCCGTGTATGCATTGAAGTCCGCCTCGCCCTCCCCGCCATGACGCAGCGAGACTCCATGGTCCTCGAACCGGGTGAGATCCTTGGTGGTCACGAGGTTCCAGGACGTTCCCGGCTTCGGGTCGCTCCGCACCTCGTGCAGATAGAAAAGCCAAAACTCCCCGTCTTTCTGGAACGGGATCACGTCTCCGACCCAGCCATCGGCGGGTTGGAAGAAGACTGAGTAAGTCATCGGCGTTGATGTCCATTTCTGCTAAAGCGTTTGATCACTGCAAGCGTAACCGAGGTCACACTTTTGATCAAGCGTTTAAGCAGATTGTTTTAACGGACTGATCCGAACGCTGCGGAATCGGCTCAGCGGTGCGGGAGTTAACGCACGACGACTGGGTACGCAGCTAGGCAGTTGCGCAGACCGCGCGGTTCCGTCCAAGGGACTTGGCCTGGTACAGGGCTTTGTCGGCGGCCACGATCATGTGGGCCACCTCGGCGTTGGCGAGGGTGCTGGGGGCGATGCCATAGCTCACCGTGGGGAAGGTGACGCCGTCCGGTGGTTCTGCCGAGGCCAAACGGCGGCTGATTTCGTTGGCAATGATTTCTGCACTCTCCAGGTCGGCCCCTGGAAGCAGGATGGTGAATTCCTCTCCGCCGTACCTCCCGACGAGGTCTGTGTGGCGGACCGAGGCCTGACACGCGGCGGCGAAGGCCTGGATGGCCGTGTCGCCCGCGGCGTGGCCATGACTGTCATTGAGGGCCTTGAAATGGTCGAGGTCGGCGAGGATCAAGGTGCAGATCGATCCCGCAGAGTGCAGCCTGCTCATTTCCTGGGTGGCCAGCTCCATGAAGGCGGTGCGGTTGAGGAGCCCCGTCAGACCGTCCCGGGTGGCGCGTTCGTTGAGCCCGTTGATGAGCTGCTCGTTGCTCAGCGCAGTCATGCTGAAGGACACGGTGACGAGAAGCACGATAGTGACCACACTGGTGGTTGCCGAGCTGAGATAGGTACCGAAATCCGGACCGTCGGGTCCCTCCACGACGTAGGCGATCCCCCGGCAGAAGAAGAACGACGCCAGCACTCCTGCGGCGAGCGCCAAGGAGCGGTGGGCCTGTGAAACGCTGGGCTTCAACCGCCAGAGTTCAACTGTTGCCAACCCCATGCCCAAGGACATCATGGCCAAATACACCAGGCCACCGGACCATGCGTTGGTGGCCGGACTCTCCAGCGAGGCGGCCACAGCTGTGGCGACGGGTCCGGCGAGGAGCTGCCATCGCGGTGTCGGAAGCAAGCGCAGAGAACGCGAGCCCGCCCACACGCTGAACGCCCCGGCCACCAGCAAAGCGTTGCCGAGGGGACCCGCCCAGACTTGCTGGGAAGTCCCCGTGAGCAGGTACGCCATGTTCCCCGAGAGCAGGAAAACGAGGGCGAGACACCACCACCCGCTGTACGCGGAGCGGGTCCGGCGGAACGATCCGAAAAACAGCAGGCAGAGCGTAAACGCGACGATGCCCAAAGCTATCTTCAAGCTGGCCGGATCGAGACCCATATTCGCTCCCCTCGTGCGCACCAGCCTACGACATCGAGGGGGTAATTAGCGGGCGGACCAGCCCCCGTCCATCGTGTAGCTGGCCCCGGTGACCATACCGGCGTCGTCGGACGCTATCCACGCGGCCAGCGACGCGACTTCCTCCGGCTCCACGAGGCGTTTCACCGCGGACTCCGTCAGCATGACCTTCGCCAGGACCTCCGATTCGGGGATGCCGTGCAGCAGTGCCTGGTCCGCGATCTGCTTCTCGACGAGGGGCGTACGCACGTACCCCGGATTGATGCAGTTGGAGGTGACCCCGTGCTGGCCGCCCTCGAGGGCCGTCACTTTGCTGAGCCCCTCGAGCCCATGCTTGGCCGAGACATACGCGCTCTTGAATGCCGACGCCCGCAGCCCGTGGACCGAGGAAATGTTGATGATCCGGCCGAATCCGTTGGCGTACATGTGCGGGAGTGCGGCCCGGATGAGCAGGAAAGGGCCCTCGAGCATGAGGGTCAGGATGCGGCGGAAGTCTGCCGGTTCGAACTCCTCGATGGGGGCAACCTTCTGGATGCCGGCATTGTTGACGAGGATGTCGCAATCCAGGCTGAGTCCGGCGAGCGCCTCCGTGTCGAGCAGGTCGACGGCCCAGGCGGTGCCGCCCAGCTTGTCGGCGAGTGCCGCAGCTCCGGCAGCATCGACGTCGGCCACCACAACTTTCGCGCCCCGCGCGGCGAGGGCCGTGGCACATGCTGCCCCGATGCCGCTCGCCCCGCCGGTGACCAGGGCCTTGCGGCCCTCGAGGGTCATGCGCGGGCACCCATGGGGAGGCCGTGGCGAACGGCGTCGGCGTTGTCAACGTCTTCCAGCGCCACCCCGCGGGTCTCCTTGAGCGTCAGGACGACGACGGCGGTGATGGCGCAAGCGATCACCAGGTAGTTGGCGGTGGGCATCCAGGATCCGGTGTCCTTGAGCCACTGGGTCGCCAGCAGCGGGGCCAGCGAACCGGCGAAGATTGAGGTGACCTGCGAGCCAAGGGAGACGCCCGAGTAGCGCATGCGGGTGGGGAAGAGCTCGGTCATGATGGCCGGCTGCCCTGCGTACATGAAGGCGTGCAGGCAGAGGCCGATGGTCACGGCGGCGACGATCACCACGGGGTTCTTGGTGTCGAACATGGGGAAGGCGAAGAACGGCCAGGTGGCACCGCTGATGGCACCGATCAGGTAAACCGGCTTGCGCCCCCAGGTGTCTGCCAGCCGGCCGATCTGCGGTATGACGATGAAGTGGACAACGTGTGCGATCAGCAGGGCGAGCAGCAAGGAGGAGGTGTCGTACTTGTCCACGCTCTTGAGGTACACGATGGAGAAGCTCACCACGAGGTAGTACATGATGTTCTCGGCCAACCTCAGTCCCATGGCCTGGAGGATGCCCTTGGGGTACTTGCGGATGACCTCGCCGACGCCGTAGCTGATGGTTTGTTCCTTCTCCACCTGGGCCTTCGCCTCGAGGAAGATCGGGGACTCGGTCACGTGGGTGCGGATGTAGTAGCCCACGAAGACGATCACTGCGGAGAGCCAGAAGGCCACGCGCCATCCCCAGCCGAGGAATGCTGCGCTGCTGAGGGTGGTGGACATGATGAACAGGACGAGCGTGGCCAGGAGGTTGCCGACGGGAACCGCCGCCTGCGGCCAGCTTGACCAGAATCCGCGGGACTCCTTGGGGCTGTGTTCCGCCACCAGCAGCACCGCGCCACCCCATTCGCCACCCAGCGCGAAGCCCTGGACAAAGCGGAGCGCCACGAGCATGGCCGGCGCCCAGTAACCGAGGTCGGCGAAGCCGGGGAGGCAGCCCATGAGGAAGGTGGATACGCCGACAATCACGATGGTGAGCTGCAGCGTGGGTTTACGGCCGAGCCTGTCACCGATCTGGCCGAAGACGATGCCGCCCAGGGGCCGGGCCACAAAGCCTACCGCGTAGGTCAGGAATGCCTGGATGATGCCGTCAAGGTCGTTGCCGGTGGGCGGGAAGAAGTACTTGCCGAAAACCAGCGTTGCGGCGGTGGCGTAGAGGAAGAATTCGTACCATTCCACCACGGTGCCCACCATCGAGGCTGCGACGATTTTCTTGAGTCCCGTGCCTTTACCGGTCGCGGCGGCCCCTGCTGCGGAGCGTTGTCCTACGCTCATGTCCATCTCCTTAGTGTCCACACTGACACGTGCTGTGATCCACAACACGAAATGCTCCAATGAGTATTGCTGCACATTACTTCTGCTTCAATAACCAAAAAGGCACCAAGTGTGTGCAGAATTGCAGATATGAATCCGAATCCCGATGACCTCCTGGTCCTCCTCGCGGTGTCACGCTCAGGTAAGTTCACGACGGCGGCCCAAGCCTTGGGGCTGAACCACACCACCGTTTCCCGCAGGATCGCCGCACTCGAGAAGGCGCTCGGCGGCCGGGTCCTCGCGCGGGCGGCAGGCGGCTGGGAAGTCACGGAGCTGGGAGCCGAGGCCGTGGCAGTGGCGGAACGGATCGAAGCGGCGGTGGGCGCGCTGGGACCGGAAGACCGCGCGCCGGACCCGATTGCCGGCGTCGTGCGCATGACCGCAACTGACGGTTTCAGCGCTTACATCGCGGCACCGGCAGTGGCGCGCTTGCGGCGATCGCATCCCGGCCTCACCGTGGAGATCATCACCGTGACCCGGCGGGCGCTCCAGCAGCGTTCCGGCCTGGACGTCGAGGTGGTGGTGGGCGAACCCCAGGTGCACCGGGCCGAGGCTGTGCTGCTGGGCGAGTACATGCTGGGAATGTATGCCTCGCGCGAGTACCTGGCTTTTCACGGCGTGCCCGGCACCGTGGAAGAGCTGACAAGGCATCAGTTGGTCTATTTCGTGGACTCCATGCTGCAAGTGGACGACCTCGATGCCCCTCGCCGGTTGGTCCCCTCCATGCGCGACGGCTTGAGCTCCACCAACGTCTTCGTCCATGTAGAAGCGACGCGCGCCGGCGCCGGCATCGGCTTCCTGCCGTGCTTCATGGCGGACCGGCACCCGGACCTGGTGCGGCTGCTGCCGTCGGATTTCGCGGAGCTGCTCCCCTACTGGATGGTCCTGCGGCCGGACTCGATGCGCCGCCCCGCTGTTGCCGCCGTCGTGCACGCCTTGCAGGAGGAGACTGCCGCCCACCGCGAGCTACTGCTGGCGCGCCGCTGAGCGTCAGGCGGCTGGCCGCGGGTCGTGCCGGATCTGGGCACCGACGGCGAATGCCCGGACCTTGGCGTCGTTCCAGATATGCGCGGGCACCGCCCCGCCGAGGAGCTTCCGTGCCAGTTGGGGATCGTCGCCGAAGGGCTCGTGGCTGCCGGCCATGATCATGTTTCCGTATCGCCGACCCTTGAGCATCGCGGGGTCGGCAATGATCATGGTGTGCGCGAAGGTATCTGCGATGGTGGCGGCGTCTTCGCGGGCGTTCTTGAGGTCCGGAGCATCTCCGGAATTCACGACGTAGATCCCGCCCGGAGCCAGCACCCTTTGCGCGTGATCGTTGAATTCGCGGGTTGTGAGCGCCCTCGGAGTGAAAGCGCCGGCAAAGACGTCCCGGATGATGAGGTCGCGGGTGTCCGGAGTGAGGCCTTCCGTGACTTCCCTGGCTTCTCCCACACGGATTCGAAGCAACGGGGCCTTCGGGAGATCGAACCAGCCGCGCACGTATTCGGCCAGCTTGCCGTCGAGCTCCACCACCACTTGGCGTGCATCCGGGTAGGCGGAGTGGAAGTACCGGGCGAGGGAACATGCTCCGCCGCCGAGGTGCAAGGCACGAAGCTTCGGCTTGGACTCGGGCGGCCATTTGGATTCCACCAGGGCCGCAATCCAGCGCATGTACTCGAAGTCCAGGAACAACGGCTCTGCCACATCGATGTGCGAGCTCATGACGCCGTTGATCTTCAGGAGCCAGCCGTTGGAGTTGTCCGGGTCGGCAACGAGTTCGCAGTCGCCGGTATCGATGTAGTAGACGCCCTCCACGGGACCGTTCGGCTTCGTGCCCGCGGGCACCTCAATAACCCCGGCAGCTTGCCCGGCGCCCCTGCCCTTGCCACGCTTCGCCACTACAGCCGCCCTCTTCCGGTCATGCTTCAACCCTAGTTGACGCCGCTGCCTTGCGGTCAGCCCCCGACGGCGGCACGCACCATCCGGATCTCCGGCAGTTCGTACCAGTCCGGCGGCAATAGCTGGCGTGTACCGTCAGCCCGGAATCCGTTCTTGCGATAGAAAGCCTGGGCCCGCGGATTGTCTTCAAGCACCCACAGGCAGGCGGCAGCGTTGCCGATAACGGCGTCGACCAATGCTTGCCCCACGCCCAAACCGTGCACGCGCCGCAAGGTGTAGATCATCTGCAATTCCAGCTCGCATGGCCGGTCCTCATCGCGGGCCTGACCGGCAGAAGCGATGCCCACCAAGGCACCGTCAGCATCATGGGCGAGCATCGGCCTGTACGAGCCCGCCAACCCTTCCCGCTGCCTCTCGATCCGCGTGTTGATGGTGGCCTCGCGGGAGGCGAAGAACTCCTCGGGCAAGAGGTGTCCGTAGCTTTCCCGCCAGGCAGCCAAGTGCATGCGTGTCAGGGGCTCTACGTCGTCCACCGTTGCGGGACGGAGGGTAAATTCCATGCGCACAGCCTAGCGTCACACCACCCGGGCTATCGCGAAGCCGTCCCATCCTTTGGATCCAACTGTCTGGATTGCCGTCGCGTCGAGGCGCGGATCCTTTCCCATCATCTCCAGTGCCCCCACGATGCCCGGAGCGTTCACCTCGTCCATGGAAGGATCCAGGATGGCGCCCTCCCAGATGACGTTGTCCATCACGATCACCGTGCCCGGCCTCCCGAGCCGGATGGCCCAGTCCAGGTAGTTGGAATCGTTTTCCTTGTCGGCGTCAATGAAGACGAAGTCGAACGGGCCGTCCCGCATGGGCTCGTCGGCCAGCGCCGCAAGTGTCTCCAATGCCGGGCCGATCCGGATGTCTACTTTGTGGCCGATCCCGGCCATGTCCACGTTCGCCCGGGCGATTTCAGCGTGTTTCGGGAGGTATTCGCAGGTGACCAGCCGGCCGTCGTCGGGCAGTCCCTGGGCCATCCAGATCGCGCTGAAGCCGGCCAAGGTACCGATTTCCAGCACGCGCCGCGCACCGGACAGCTGCACGAGCATCTTGAGCAGCTTGCCGGCGTTGGGTGCAACTTCGATAGGCGGCATCCCGGCGTCGAGGGCGGACTGCACCGCGTGTTTGAGAGCGGCGTTCGGGCGGACGACGGCGCTGGACAAGTATTCCTCGACGGCCACCCAGTCAGGCTGGGCCTTGTGTTCAAACATGGCCCCAGTCTGGCACCGGGCGCGGGGCGGAGGGAAGGACCAGCTCACAGGGAGAGCTACTCGCTGGTTCCGCGCCGGGGCTATAACAACATTTGTTATACGGAGGTACATCTTGTTGGCTCGGTGACCGTGCTACACTTGCCGCACTACATCCCCCACGCCTCTCCACGATGCGCACTTGGGGGATTTTCTTTGCCACGGGCCAAGAGGAGTGCCGATGTCCCGACCACCGCGTCCACGCGGCCGGTTCAGCTACAACAAGCCGCCGATGACGCTCGACGAGCTCGTCGGCCGACTCTCCGAGCGGGGGCTGCGGATCCCCGATGCCAGCAGGGCCGCCAGGTACCTGCGGCATATCGGCTACTACCGGCTCTCGCCATACACGATTCCCTTCCAGCAGGGGCGGCCCGATCACCTCTTCCGCGAAGAGACTGCGTTCGACGACGTGCTCGACCTCTACGTCTTCGACCGCGCGCTCCGGCTGCTGGTCATGGATGCGCTGGAGCGCGTCGAGGTCGCCGTGCGCGCGGCGCTCACTGACCACATGTCGACAGCGTACGGGGATCCGCACTGGTACGTGGACCCAGCGCGGTTCCAGCACCGCGACAGGCACGCGGGGCTGCTGCGGATCGTCAGAGACACGTGCGCGGAGCGGCTGCGCGGATCGCCGGATGCGGGCGAGGACTCGCTTGTCCATCGCTCGGCTCTCGAGCACTACCTGACAACCTACGGCTCGCCCGACCTGCCGCCCTCCTGGCTCATGGTGGAGACGCTGACCATCGGCCAACTGACCAGTGTGTACCGCAACCTGGGTCTGCGCTCTGATCGGACCGCAGTCGCGAGGAGCATCGGCCTAACTGCACCGGTGCTGGAGTCTTGGCTGCAGAGCTATGTCCGCCTCCGGAACATCTGCGCGCACCACGGGCGGCTGTGGAACGTCGGCCTCGGTGTCTACCCCGCGATCCCGACCTCGCCCGCAGTCTCGTGGCTGAGGGGTGAGGACGCCCTGCCGGAGCGGTCGAGGAAGCGCCTCTATCCCGTCCTCGTCTCGCCGCAGTCCGTGCTCGACGCGGTATCACCGCGCAGCAGCTGGGCGCGACGCCTCCACAGTCTCGTCAGCGCCCGCCCGCGGATGAACCTCGCGGGGATGGGCGTGCCCGAAAACTGGGCGCAGGACGCCTTCTGGTCCCGGCACATTTCCTAACGCGGAGACCGACGTGCAGAACGTCGTGGACCCGTGACGGACTGCACCTTGCTAGCGACGATGTCTACCGCGCATCTGTTTGGTTTGCGGTGGCGTCCAGATCTCCAAGCACGTCAGGGACTATTCGCCCGCCTCATCGATCGCACGCTCCAGCCGCTCGACTTTACCTGTGAGTTCCCCTGTGTATCCCGGCCGGATATCCGCCTTGATCACCAAGGAAACGCGGTTCCCGTACTTACCCACGGCCTCGGTGGCGCGCTTGACGACGTCGAACACCTCATCCCACTCGCCCTCGATGGTGGTGAACATCGAGTCCGTCTGGTTGGGGAGCCCGGAATCGCGGACGATCTTCACGGCCTCGGCAACGGCGTCGTGCACCGAGCCATCAACGGATACGGCGCCAGCAGCGGGCTGGCCGGACGGGGCAACTGAAAAGGCAAGCAACATGAATCCAGTCTTTCACGGGCAAGAATGTCACAAAAGTGATTGGAGCCCCTCCGTTGCTACTGTGAGCAGCATGGACCGGCCCTTGGAACGCAAGCCACTTAGAGCTGATGCTGCGCGCAATGTAGACAAGATCATCACGGCAGCCCGCCAGTGCTTCCGTGAGCTGGGCCCGGAGGTTCCCCTGCAGACAATCGCCACCACCGCAGGTGTTGGCCCGGCTACCTTGTTCCGGAACTTCGCTGACAAGGAACAACTCGTTTTGGCCGCCCTGTCGCGGCAACTCAGGCTTCATGTGGACCCGGTCGTGGAAGATGCCCTCGCTGGGATGGATGCCGCCGTCGGGCTCATCAACGTGATCGACGCCGTGGTGCAGGTTGCCAGCGAAGACGCGAACCTGTTGGGCGCCGTCGCCGGACGCCGCGGACTCCTGGTGGGCATCACAGGCGGCTTGATCGATTCCATGGCTGAACTGCTCACCCGCGGCCAGGGCCAGGGTTCGCTGCGGCGGGACATCTCCATTGAGGACATGGTGCGCCTTGTTGCCATGCTGATCGGCGCCGTGGACACCATGGAGCCGGGGTCCCGCGCTTGGGAACGGCCGGTTGCCTTGCTTGAGGACGCCATCCGCACCGAACGACCGTCGCGCCCGCTGCCACAGCAGACCCCCATCCCCGGGATGACTTTCCAGTAACCAGCGCACGACGGCGTTGCTCGCCGCGGCGACGGTTGGAACCGCGCGTGGTGGTTCAGCGCCAGCCGAGCAGCCGCAGGCAGGCGGCAGCCGCCGATCCGACGATGACCACCACAAGGAACGGGGCTCGGAGCCACAGCGCGACGGCCCCCGCTGCCAGCGCACCGAGCCGGGCGTCGAAGGCCAGGGACTGACCGGATGCCACCGCGTTGACGACGGTCAGGGACGCCAGCAGGCCGATGGTCATCGTGCCGGCCACGCGCATCATCCGGGGACTCCGCAGCAGTTTCGCCGGCACGAAATATCCAGAAAGCTTGGTGAGGTACGCCAGTCCGCAGGCGATGAGGATCCAGAGCCAGAGGTTCATTCGGCGTTCCTTTCGCGGCTGGCACGGTCCGCGTTTGAATGACCGTGCGGGTAGGGATCGACGTCGGGCTCCATGCCTTCGTCACTGCGTCCGTGGCTGAACCAGCCGATGGCCCCGGCCACGACGGCGGCCACGAGGATGGGCACGCCCGCTGGAACGAACGGGACCGCAATGATGGTTGCCAGAGCAGCTGCTGCGGCGATCGCCCAGGGTTCACGGCCCTTGAGCCGAGGCCAGAGCAGGCCCAGGAACGCTGCCACGGCGGCGCCGTCGAGCCCCCACTGCTTGGGATCGCCCAAGGCGTCGCCGGCCAGGGCGCCGACAGCTGTGAAAATGTTCCACAGCACGAAAATGCCGAGTCCGGCGGTCCAGAAGCCACGGCGCTGTTCGTCGGGATCACTTTGTCCCGAGGCAGTGGCCGTCGATTCGTCGATGGTGATGTGGGCTTGCGGGTACTTGAGCCAACCGCTGGGGCGCAATAGTGCATTCATCTGCATCCCGTAGATGCCATTGCGCAAGCCCAACAGCGCGGCCGCGGTCATGGCCGCAATGCCGGAACCGCCGCCGGCCACGACGCCGATGAAGGCGAACTGCGAGCCGCCGCTGAACATGAGCAGGCTGAACGCCATGGTCTGCCAGAAACTGAACCCGGAGGCGGAGGCCAACGCCCCGAATGAGATGCCGTAGAGGCCCGTTGCGATGCTGATGGAGAGGCCCACCTTCACCGCCGGGGATTCGAGGAGTTTCATACGCCCCGTTTCGCTCCAGCCAAGCTCCATGCCCACAGGATCAAGGGGATCTGCAAAGGTAGGCGCACGGTATGAATCCGCCGCGCGGATGCAGTCCCGGCGGGAGAATATGCGCGGCGGAGCGCATCCACGTGTCCGGCCAGGAATGCCGTGAACATCAGCGCGGTGCCGCGGGCCGCGGCTTTGCGCGTGGCAGGAATGAGGAGCCCGACGGCGGCAGCCGCCTCAAGCAGTCCGCTCACCGCGATCCATTCCTCCCGGGACATGACCGCCAAGGCGCCGTTCCGCGGTGCGGCTGCCTTGGCCTTGTCTTGGCGGACGTCGAGTTCGGCGTCTCCGACCGCATAGTCCTCGCGGCACAGATAGTCCGGGACGACCGGAGCGAAGAATTCCGGCTGCTGAAAGTGCTTCCTGGCGCTCACGAGTAACAGTGCACTCATGGCCGCCGCGGAGATTGTCTGGGTTGTCCGGGCGGACCATGAAAAAGGCATGTATTCATGCAACCACAGCCCTGCCCGGCGCGGTAACCGGAGTACTGCTGGGCAGAGCGTAGGCAACTCCTTGCCGTTCAAAATACTGGACTAAGTTCAGTATGATGTATCTTTTTCTTTAGGCCGTGCCTGGCACCGCCACAGCCATCGTCCCCCCGCAACAAGAAATTCAACGAGGAGTTCCATGCGCATCGCCCGACTACAGACCCCTTCCGGCCCAACGCACGCCGTCCTGCGCAATGGAAGCTGGGACCACATCGAGGATCCCTTTGCCGAAGTTCTTTCTTTCACCGGAGAATCCAGTTCCGCGGAGGAAGCCGAGTTCCTCGCCCCGGTCCGGCCATCCGTGGTGCTCGGAATCGGGCACAACCTGGGCAACAACAACCACGTGCTGCCCATCCAGGCCTGGCATAAGTCGGTCCACAGCATCGCCGGCCCCGGTGACGACATCGTGGCCGCCCGCAACGCGGGCACGGTAAACGTGGAAGGCGAGTTGGCCGCCGTCATCGGAAAGCGGGCGGACAAGCTCACGGCTGAAAACGCCTTGAGTCACCTCCTGGGCTACACCGTGGTCAACGACGTCACCAACGTGGATCAAAACCAGGTCGACGAAAAGCTCTTCCAAGGCAAGTCCGGCACCAACTACACGCCACTGGGACCGTGGATCGAGACCGAGATCGAGAACCCGGACAACGTCAGCACCGAGGTTGTAGTCAATGGCGAGGTCAAGGCCCGGTCCGGCTCCTTCAACCTGCCGTCCTCCATCACGGATTGCCTCGTCTACGTCACCGAATGGCTGACCCTGGAGCCGGGAGACATCGTCATGACGGGAGCTCCGAACACCTTCGTGGCTGTTCAGCCCGGCGACCGGGTGGACATCACGCTGGGCGGCATCGGAACCCTCAGCAACACGGTCATCTGACCAGCAGTTGTTGTCGTTATCACGCCCGATAACGACAACAACTGCTGGGCCCACGCCGCCAGGGTTCCCTGGCCGAGCTTGCAAGGCGAGGGTGGCGGTGGGGACCAGTTGGGCCCTAAAGCTGGGCCAGGACCTGCGCTGGCTTGTTCGTGGTGATCTCGTGGATGCCCAGGCCTTGGCAGAGGGCTACATCGTTCTCCGAATCGACGGTCCACACCCGGAAGCGGCGGCCTGATTCAAGCCAGCGCTGGACGGTGCGGGCGTGCTTGCGCACGTAGTCGATGCCCGGGCCGGCCAGTCCGACCTCACCGTCGTCCAGGATCCGTTCGCCTTCCTGCTGGGCTGCCTTCATCACGTTGGCCACCGCTCCCCCGGTGATGACGCCCAGGCCGAGTTCATCGCGGATTTCCTCCACCGTGACATCGTCCACCAGCTGGCAGATGTGCTCCGCGGGAACGAACTGGAGCAGGTGCTTGACGGAATCCGGGCTGAAACTCATGAAGGAAACCTGGATGTTGTCCAGCATTGAGGTCTCTGGGTTCCATCCTTCGCTGCCCAGAAGCTCGAGCACGCGGTCTTCAAGCTTGAGCTGGTACGGGCTGGGGTGCTTGAGCTCGATGGCCAGGCCGATGGTCCTGCCGGCATCGCGCAGGATGTCCAGCAACTCCGGGAGCGTCAGGAGCTGGTCCGACTTTGCGCCGTACTGGTCCGGAATCCGGGCGCCCTTCCAGGAGGAGAAATCCAACTGCCGCAACTCTTCGAGCGTCTTCTCGGCCACAGGACCGGTGCCGTCCGAGGTACGGTCCAGGTTTGCGTCGTGAAGCAGGACCACGTGCTGGTCCCTGGTCAGGTGAACGTCGCACTCGACGCCGTCGGCGCCTTCGGCGATTGCCTTCAGGTATGCGGCACGCGTGTGCTCCGCAAATGCGGCACTGGCTCCGCGGTGGGCGTAGACCATGGGCCGCGTGTTTTGCTCCGTGCTTTGGTCTGGGCGACCGGGCTCGTCATTCATCATGGGGATACGGTAGCCCACGCCCATGACAGCGACGGGGCTACGCTGGGCACATGCAGGTGAACTCTGAACAAATCCCGGTGACGGACAGCAATAGTGACCCGGCCGGGGAGGCCACCCGGCGCCCAGGTGCCATGAACAGCTCCACGGTTGCGGCCGGCGTCGGGCAACGAAACGGTGACGCCGAAAAGGCCGCTGCCCTGCGTCGGATGAAGTCGGTGGCCCTGGCGCTCCTGATTGCGATGGCCGTGGTTTTCACTGCTGCTTTCGCCTTGCAGAGGCAATATCCATGGATGGAATATGTGCGGGCCGCTGCCGAGGGCGGCATGGTGGGAGCGTTGGCCGACTGGTTCGCCGTCACGGCCCTGTTCAAATACCCCATGGGCCTGAAAATCCCGCACACGGCCATCATTCCGCGACGCAAGGATCAGATCGGCGCTTCGCTTGGGGAATTCGTGGAGACCAACTTCCTGTCCGAGCAAGTGGTCCAGGAGAAGCTCGCGAGCGTGGACATCGCCCGGAAAGCCGGCAAGTGGCTTGCCTCCCCGGGCGGCCCGGAGCGTATCGCAAAGGAAGGTTCAGCACTGATCCGCGGAGCGTTCACCGTGCTGAACGACGACGACGTCCAGGCAGTGATCGAGGGCATGGTCCGCAAGCACCTGCTCACTCCGCCGTGGGGACCGCCCGTGGGCCGGATGGCCGAACGGATCTTTGCCGACGGCCACCACCACAAGCTCGTCGATCTGCTGGTTGACCGCGCGGCGGACTGGGTGGAAGCGAACCACTCCACGGTAAACCGGCTTGTGTCCGACCGTTCGCCCCTCTGGGTTCCGTCCTTCGTGGACGACATCGTAGGCGACCGGGTCTACAACGAAATCGCCAAGTTCATCCGGGCGGTGCAGCAGGATCCCGATCATCAAGTCCGCCAATCGATCGATACATACCTCGGCGATCTTGCCCAGGATCTTCAGCATGATCCTGCAATGATTGCGCGGGCCGAGGCGATCAAGACCCAGGTGCTTGGTGATCCCGAGGTCCGCGAACTCGCTTCCCGCACGTGGGGCACCATCAAGGACGCGCTGCTCACCGCCGTCGACGATCCCGACAGCGAACTGACGCAGCGTTTCAAGAGCGCCGTCCGGGACTTTGGTTCGCGGCTGGTCAGCGATGACGAGCTGGCCGGCAAGGTCAATGCCTGGATCGGTGATGCTGCCGGGTACCTCGTCAAAACGTACCGTTCCGAAATCGCGGGGGTAATCACGGACACCGTCGCGCGCTGGGATGCTGAGGAAACCTCGCAAAAGATCGAACTCCAGGTCGGCAAGGACCTGCAGTACATCCGCATCAACGGCACCGTGGTGGGATCGCTGGCCGGGCTCGCGATCTTCACGGTGGCGCACTTGGTGTTCGGCTGACGCGGGTTTAGCCCGCCAGCAACAAGGGGACATGCCCACCGCTCGCAGCAAGCATTGGACATAATCCCAATATGTCCACTCCACGTACCCACGAAGGCGCATGTCCAATGTGGGTACCCGGCAGGCAGCACGGGACATGCCCAGCCCTGCCCCTGACCAACGGACATATTCCCATCATGTCCACTCCACATACCCAGGAAGGCGCATGTCCAACGCGGCGTGCGTACCAGCGAGGCGCATGTCCAGTGGGGGGAACCCTCAGCCCAGGAAACGGATCCGCTGGCCGGGGCGGGCTTGGCCTAACAAGTCCAGATCCGCGCGACGCACCACGGCAATCACGGGGTAGCCACCCGTAACGGGATGATCTGCCAGGAATACCGTTGGAAGGCCCGAAGGCGGAACCTGCAGTGCGCCGAGCACCATGCCTTCGCTGGGCAGTTCCTCGAGGCGGGTCTGGGTGAGCGGACGGCCCACCAGCCGGGCACCGATCCTGTTGGAATCAGGCGACAGGATCCATTCCTGACTGACAAGGCGGCGCCAGGAGTCGTCGTCGAACCAGTCTGCCCGGGGGCCGCGGTCCACGCGGGCTGTGATGGCCCGCCCGGGATCAGGAGCGCGGCGGATGGCAGGGAGAGCATGCGCACTGTTGATGGTCCCAATGCCCGCGCCGGCCCCAGGTCCGGACCCAGGTCCGGACCCGTGCCGGGGAACGGAATCCGTTCCGGAAACCAGGCCGTTGCCCGCGGAAACACGCCCGATTCCCAACTGCCCGCCCGGTTTCAACGGCGCGGGGCCTTCACCGGAGAGCATGTCCGTGCTTCTTGAACCGAGGAGCTTGGGCACATCGATGCCGCCCTGCACTGCAAGGTAATACCGCAGTCCGAACAGCGGAGCACCGAAATCCAGCACCGCACCCGGAGCCACCCGCACGACTTGGTTCAGCGGAATCTCGGCGCCGTTGAGCATCACGATTCCTTCCGCGCCTGCCACGGCGACCGTCGACGCCGTGACGAACCTCAGGCGAAGCCCGCCCAGCAATATTTCCAGACCGGCAGCTTCCGCAGGATTCCCCACCAGCAGATTGGCAAGCCGGAGTGATTGCCGGTCGAGGGCGCCGGAAGGGCTCAGTCCCAGCGAAGCCCAGCCGTGCCGGCCAAGGTCCTCCACCAAGGTGAGTGGGCCGGGGTTCACCACTACGATCCCCATCAGGCCTCCACGAACCGGACCAGGTCACCCGGCCGGATCAGCGCGGGCTCGGCTTTGGACGCGTCCCAAAGTGCCGCCGTCGTGGTTCCGATCAATTGCCAACCGCCCGGAGAGGATCGCGGGTAGACGCCGCTGAACTCGCCTGCGAGGCCAACCGAGCCGGCCGGCACGGCCGTGCGCGGAGTGTTTCGACGCGGTACGCGGAGCCGCTCATGCGTGGTGACCAGGTACACGAAGCCGGGCGCGAAGCCGGAGAAGGCGGCCGTCCACTCCGAGCTCGTGTGAAGCTTGACCATTTCGGCCTCGCTCATGCCGAGGAGCTGTGCCGTCTCGGCAAGGTCGGGGCCGCCGTAGGAGACCTCGATGGTCACTTCGCGGCCCGAGCCGGAGACCCCCGCTGCCGGTTCCGCGGACTCCAGCCAGTCGCGGACTTCGGAGGGGCGGATCGTCTCGGGATCGAAGGTGACGAGGACGGTTCGGGCGGCAGGCACGACGTCGATGATCCCCGGCGGCGCAGAAACGCCGGCCGACGTGCCGGCCCCGGTCAGCCCGCGGTAGTACGCGACGACGGCGGCGAGTCCGGGCAGTTCCACCAAGAAGGCGCTGTCGCCGCAGGGCAGAAGCGTCCGGTCAGGCGAACGATTCAATCTCCACACCAGCTTCCTCAAGACCAGCGCGCACCGCCGCAGCCAGCTCAACAGCACCCGGGGTGTCGCCATGGATGCACAAGGAATCGGGCTTCACCCGGACCACCGTGCCGTCCACGGCCAGCACCTCGCCCCGCTCGGCAAAGCGCACGGCCCGCTCAACTACCGCGGCGGCGTCGTGCACCACCGCGCCTTCCTGCGAGCGCGGCACCAACGTTCCGTCCGGCATGTAGCCGCGGTCCACGAAAGCCTCCCGGAACACCGGGTGCCCGGATTCCTCGGCGAGGCGCAGCAGCGCCGAGCCCGGCAGGCCAAGGACAGGTAGCCCGGGATCGTACGCGTGAATCGCGGCCACTACGGCTTCGGCCTGCTCGACGTCGTTGACGATCCTGTTGTACAGGGCACCGTGGGGCTTGACGTAGTCCACGGAAGCGCCCACCGCGTGCGCCATGCCGTCCAGGGCGCCAAGCTGGTAGAGGACGTCGCCGAAGAGCTCATCGAAGGACATGTCCATCGCTCGGCGCCCGAAGCCGTGCAGGTCCCGGTAGCCCACGTGGGCGCCGACCCGGACGTCGAGCTCGAAGGCGGCACGGCAGCTGTCCAGCATGGTTACCGGGTCCCCGGCGTGGAAGCCGCAGGCAACGTTGGCACTGCTGACAATCCGGAACATTGAAGCGTCGTTCCCCATGGTCCAGGAGCCGAACGACTCCCCCGAATCAGCGTTGAGATCCACTATTTCCGCCTTCCAGCGCGTTCTGGCGGGCGGCTGGAACCAGCTCGCCCGGAATGATGTCCGGCATGGGACCGAATGCTTCCCTCGCCGAGGCCGCTACGGCACGCCCCATGACACGGTTCCCGATTCCGCCCACCACGGCCCCCACGCCGAAAGGCAGGGCACGGCCGAGGAAAGCGGCGCCTTGGCGCCTGACGAGGCGCTTGAGGAAGGCGCGCTGGATGGCGTCGCGAATGACCCCGAATCCTCCGCCAGGCAGCTTTTTGGTGAGGGTCTTGCCCCAGGCCTGCGTGACGCCTTTGCCTTTGCCGAGCGATTGTCCGCTCAGCGCACCCAGCAGGGCGGTGCCTTCCTCGCCGAGCATGATGGCCATGACCATGGTTCGAGCACGGTCCGGATCGGTCAGGCGGATGCCGTGGAGCTCGGCGAGGGAAGCGGCGTAAAGCGCGGTTCCTTCCAGGAATCCGATGGTGGCAAGCGCGGAAAGGCCCAGCGAGGCTGCGGTGCCGATACCGGGCACGACGGCGGTTGCCCCGACGGCGGCACCCCCGCCGGTGACTGCGGCGAGGTAGTCGCGCTCCAGTTTGGCGGCCAGCTGCGCCGCCGTGGCCTGCGGGTGTTTGCGCTGCAGGCGGCGCAGGTTTGCCAAGACGAGGGGACGTTGGACCTCGACGGCCCGAAGCAGCACATTGTGGACACCGGGCTTGGCTTTGCCGCTGGCGTCGAACATGGCGTTGTGCGCCGTTTCCTGCGCAATCTTTACTGCCTGGTTGGGTCGCTTTGCCATTTTTCACCTCTGCATTCAGCCGTTGGATTCGTTCGGTAGTTCCTTGGCCTAGCCTAGGCCACACGCACCCTCCCCGGCGTAGACTTTAAGGCGTTCGCGGGAACAGTCCAACGAAGGACAGGAAGTATCCGGAATGGAAAAAGCAGCAGAGTCCAACGACGTCCGGCACCACAGTGACGCCCCTGCTGAAGGGGAAACCGAGGGCTGGGTGTCCCACGATACCGGCCTTCATAGCCAGGAACCTGCCGAAGGGCCGGATACCGACGACGCCCCCGCATAGTAGCGTTCAGCCTGCGAAATCGGGGGCCCGAAAGTGGCTTCGCACGGAGTGCTCGTCCCTCCGGGGGATACTCAACCGGGGCAACTGTTGGCGCGCGTCCTCGACGAACTGCGCGCTTTGGAGAAGCACGACGCCGCGAGCTTCCGCACCGTCCGCCGCAGGGTTTCCGCGGAAATCGCCACGATGGACGCCGCCGTCGTCTTCAGTCTCGCCGAAGGGCTTGTAGCAGCTGGCTTTGACTGGGAGGGATGGGAATTCATCAATTCCCATCGGGCGGCTTTCGCTGAGCTGACGCCAGCCCGGCTTGAACACTTAGGAGAAGGCATCGCTACTTGGGGCCAGGCCGATGCCTTCGCGACCGACTTAGTCGGACCCGCGTGGCGCGAAGGGCTCATCTCGGACGCCGATGTCGACCGCTGGGCGCGGAACCCGGACCATTGGTGGCGGCGCATAGCGCTTGTCTCCACTACCGTGCTCAACACGAGATCGCGATGGGGAACCGGCGATACGCAACGGACGCTCGGCGTCGTCGGCATCTTGATCAATGATCGCGACGACAGCGTGGTCAAGGCAGTCAGCTGGGCGTTGCGGTCCTTGGTGCCGTGGGATCCGCGAGCGGTCCGGACCTTCCTTGAAATGCATGAGACGGAGCTTGCCGCCCGCGTGAAGCGCGAGGTGCGGACCAAGTTGGAGACCGGGCTGAAATCGCGCCGGCGCAGCGTTCATGCCACTGACCTTTCGAACTGAGCATCTACTGTTCTGTGACCGGAGGGTGGGCCCCCTCCGGCGAGGGCCCCGGCCTGAGCTTGCGAAGGTTGGGAGCCGGAAGGTGGGCCCCCTCCGGCGAGGGCCCCGGCCTGAGCTTGCGAAGGTTGGGAGCCGGAAGGGAGTGGCGCCGTGCACATAGCCTTCATCTGTTTGCCTGCAGCGGGCCATGTGAACCCGACGTTGCCAGTGGTCGCAGAGCTGGTTCGCCGGGGCCACCGGGTCACGTATGCGACCTCGGCGAAGTACTCGAAGGCGATCGAATCTGCCGGCGCCGTATTCTTTCCCAGTGGAGAGGACCTGGCGGCCTTCCTTCCCCCGCGCGAACATTCCGCTGAAGGCGCCCCGGCGCCGGCAGATGGCGGCCCGTCACCGATGGCGGGGATGTTCGCCGGAATGGCGTCCGGAATGATGTCGGGACTGCTTGAACGGATTCTCAAGGGCGCAAGGGAGGAATTCCCGGCGCTGCTGGCCCGGCTAGCCGAGGACCCGCCGGACGGGGTGTGCTATGACGCGATGACGCTCTCGGGGAAGATGGCTGCCGCGAAGTTGGCCTTGCCCGATATTGCGTTGCTTCCGAGCTATGCCACCAATGAACATTTCTCGATGCGGGATCTCATGCCTGGCCCGCCGCCGCCAGGCATGGTCGAGGCCTGGAAACAGGCCAGCCAGCGGATCAATGATTTCGCGGCAGAGCATGGCGTGGGTCATCTGCAATTCATGGGAGGCCCTCCTGCATCGCTGAACATCTCCTTCATCCCGAGGGAATTCCAGCCCTCGGGAGAGACATTCGATGCCAGGTTCCACTTTGTGGGCCCATGCCTCGGCCTGCGGGGCAACGAGGAGGCCTGGCAGCCCCGGACGAAGGACAGGCCGCTGTTGTTCGTCTCGCTTGGCACCACACCGTTGAATGACCGGCCGGATTTCTTCAAGATGTGCCTGGAAGGATTTGCGGGCACCCACTGGCAGGTTGCCATGGCAATCGGAGAGCGCGTCGAGGAGTCCGAGCTGGGGGAGATCCCGGAAAACTTTGAGGTACGGCCCTTCTTTCCACAGCTGGAAGTCCTACCGCACGCCAACGCTTTCCTTTCCCACACCGGGATGAATTCGACCATGGAGGCGCTTTATTTCGGGGTTCCGTTGGTAGCTTTCCCGCTGCAGCCCGAACAGGGAGCCAATGCACGCCGGGTGGAGGACCTGGGACTCGGGCGCCGTCTCCCCTTGGAGCGGCTCTCCCCTGAGCTGATCCGGGAAACTGTCATTGAAGTCAGCGGCGACGAGGCGATCCGGGGCAACCTCGAGGCAATGAGCGCGCGCGTCCGCGGTTCCGGCGGAGCCTCCGCAGCCGCCGACGCCATCGAGGACTTCCTGCGCGGCCTCGCCGTCCGCCTTCCAGTGCCGCCCGATGCTCTGTAGCGTGTAGCCAACACCACGACGGGAGGGCCTCATGCGCTGGATGAACGCTCCCGCCGGTACGCCCTGGAACAACCCATGGCCGCACGACATGGTGATCAGCGTCGAGGACCGCTCGCTGCCGCTGAACGAGCTTCTGTTCATCCGGCACGCTTGGGGCTTGGCCCCCGACGCCGACATTCCCGCACTCTCACCCCGTCCAGATGCGGGGACCTCACGGACCCCTGGTTCGGCGAGCGTCGCGGAGTGGGAGGAAAGGTGGCAGACTGCCTGGAAGCGTGCCTGGGACTGGTACGAGATGAGGGAACGGACCGCGGAAAACAGGCCCACACCCGAGGCGATCCGGCAGGTCACCCGCCCGGGTCAACCGCTCCATCCGTTCATTCCACCATTGTGGAGTTCTGAATACGGCAACGAGGGCGTGGACCAGGCGGCTTTCCATGCTTGGCACAATTCCCTGGTCCCTGCCGTTCCGCCGACTGCGGAACGCGATAGCCTGCAGGCTTTGATTCCGGCCTGGGAGAGCGGCCTGGAAGAAATCATCGTTCTCCCCTACGCCGGCTTCTATGCCAAACGCATCAGCCGGCGGCAACTAGTTGTTTCGGCGGTGACGCGGAACGAGCCCGCGAGCTACAGCCGGGCATTGGTGGTTCGGCTAGCCGAGGGCGGCTAAGCCCGGGCTGGCCCCGCAGACATTCGGCCAGGCCCTGTGTAGCGTGTAGCCAACACCCGCGCGACGCCCCCAGGAAGGACACCGTGACATGGCCGCTGGATCCAAGGAAGACCCCTGGAAGCTCACCACCCCGCCCGGCTCCTCCGACTACACGATGTACCGGGACGAAGCAGGTGATCCGCCCGCGATCGTTTGCCAGGTGGGCTCCACGACCCTCAAATACCATCTGAGCGCCATCGAGGACCTGCATGCGTGGCTACTCCAGCAAGGCGATTGGGTGCCGCTCGGGGCCGCCGACGAGAACAAGCCCGCCGCCGAAGGCACGGTTGAGGCCTGGGGTCGCGACGAAGGCAATCCGGTGGGCGGTTGGTACGGCCTGCGCAAGGGATACCGCGGTCGCTTCGGTATGTACATGCCACCGCTCATGGAAGCACTTGGGCTCGCCGAACTCACCCATGAGAAGCGGAACAACAGCATGCGGGGCATCGCGCCGAAGTAGGGAGCAACTCAGGCGGGGTTCGACGACGGCGCGGGGCCGCCGTCGTCGTGCGCGTCACCGCCGGATGCGGCACCCAACCGCCCGGCTGCGTCCTGCTGGATCCGTGCGGCTTTGGAGGAGTAGTCCGCGATGACGCGGAGTTCTTCGTCGCTGTAGCCCTCCAACAGGCTCGCGAGGCCGCCCATGAAGTCGACGAAATGGGGCATTGCGGCAGTCACCTGGTCCCCCACGAGCTCGATCAGGACCTTCCGTTTGTCCCCTTCGTGCCGGACCCTGCGTGCCACACCCTTGTTCTCGAGCCGTTGCATCAATCCGGTGACCGAGGCCGGAGCCAGCCCGGAATGTTCGCCGAATTCCCCCGCCGTCATGGGTCCGAAGCGCAGTAGGATGTCGATCGCCTTGCCCTCCGTCGCCGACAGTCCGCGCAGCTCGGAGAGCTTTGTGTGGAACATGACGGCGGCCGTCGAAAGCTCCCGTCCCGAGGCAAAGACCGCCTCAAGCAAGTCTTGGCGCTGCGTACTGACGCCCGGTTGGTTCTCCATCCTCCGAGGCTAGCAAATTACTTCGTCTCACCGAAAGGATTGACGACCCTCGGTGCGAGTCATATATTTCTTTCAACCGAACGAAATAAATTTGCAAAGGACTCCGCCATGTTGAACTGCCTTGTTATCGGATCCGGGATCGCCGGACTCGCCACGGCCATCTCACTTCAGAAAGCCGGCCATCACGCCACCGTGTTCGAGGCCTACAATGGGCCCTCGGACGGCGTGGGCGGCTTCCTCACCGTCGCCGTCAATGGCTTCGATGCCCTGAAAACCCTCGAACTCAAGGATGCAGCTGGCAATCTGGGCTTCAGCACCCCAAAGATGTCCATGTATCTGGGCAGCACCGGAAAACACCTCATCGACTTCGACTACGGCGGATCCCTCCCCGATGGCACCACCGCCCGCACCATGACGCGTTCCGAGCTGTATGGCATGTTCCGCGAGGCGGCAGGCGCCCGCGGAATCCGCGTCGAGTACGGAAAGCGGCTCGCTACGGTGAAGGAAGCGCCCGACGGCGTCACGGCCGTTTTCGCGGACGGCACCTCCGCGCACGGAGACCTGCTGGTGGGCGCCGATGGGCTCCACTCGGCCGTTCGGCCCCTAATTGACCCCTCATCGCCGGCACCCCGCAATATCCCCCTGCTCAACACCGGCGGGATCGTCGAGTCCGGGTTGCTCCCGCCCGGGCTGCTGGACGTCGAACCGGGACGCATGAAGATGGTCTTCGGCAAGCGCTGCTTCTATTGCTACATGCAGGATCCGGAGGGCAGGATCTGGTGGTTTGCCAACCCGCTGCAACGGTCATCGGAGGATCCGGCCGCGCTGGATCACCGGGCCCGCAAGTCCTGGCTGACGCATCTCGTAGCCGGGGACCGCACGCCCATGGCCAAGATCATCGCCGCTACCGGCGGCATCATCCGGCCGTACACGACCTCCGATTTTCCGAGCATTCCCAGTTGGCACCGCGGCAGGCTCGTGCTGGTGGGAGACGCCGCCCACGCTGCATCGCCGTCGTCCGGACAAGGCGCCTCCATGGCCATCGAAGACGCCATCACGCTGGGCCGATCGCTCCGGGGCATCTCGTCATCCGACATCCCCGGCGCCCTGTCCCGCTACGAAAAGGAACGCCGGAACCGGGCGGAATCGGTGGTCGAATGGGGCCGCCGGAACGCCGCCCCGAAGATCCGCGGCCAATTCAAGCGCGTCTTCGAAGACCTTGTGGTGAAGGCCGTCTTCCGCTCACTCGCCCGGAAGACGGCCGACAACTTCGATTGGGTCTATCGCCACCACATCGACTGGGATGCGCCGGAGACGGTGCCGGCGCGCTGAAGTTCGCTCAAGTAAAGCGTCCCCTGCGCCATCCGGGAATCAGCCGTTGGGATAGGCCTGTGCGATCAGTTTCCCGCGGAGCACGGCGATCTGGGCATACATGTCGTGCACCAAATAGAGATCACGACGCCGGGTCCACGGCTGTCCCGACTGCGGATCATAGGTGCCGGGCAGGTCGATACCTTGGGGAGCGAAAGCGTCCATCCCGCGGTCTTGGGTGGTCTGGACACAGCGCTTGATGTGGTCCCGGAATCCAACAATGCCGGCGATCCCCGAAGGCTGAGATCCGCGCAGCTCCTTGACCTGGGCCGCAACGCCGTCCGTGCTCAGATACACAATGGTGCCGTCCGCCGATATGACCGGTTCAATCGAGGTCACTCCGCTCATGTGGTACTTGGACTCGAGGAACCTGGCGATTTCCCACTGGGCGTAGACGGGAACGTTGCGCGTCGCCCGCAGCTTCGCAACCGTGTCGGCGAGGGCTTCGTTGACCGGGCCAGGCTCGTAGAGCACGCGGCTGGGATCTCCGCCTCCTGCCGGTCGTCGGTTGCCGAAACCATAGGCAATGATGAAATCAATGCTCTCGACCGGCTTGGTTGGCGGATGCCAGTTGAATCCGATGTCTTCAATGTGGGGTTCCACGACGGAGGCGGTGGCATGGTCGTCAAGTTCACGTTCCAACGCGTCCAACATGGTGCGTGTGAGCTTTGCATCCTTTCCCCGCTCGGAAGAGTCCGCGAGGGCCGGAGTAGTGGTGAGCAGCGGTGCCGCCGCGGTCAGCAAGGCAGCGGAGGCGAATGTCCGTCGATCCATGGGTAGAGTCCTTTTCCAGAGAGGTCTCCGGAGACCGTATCGGCGTCCCATGAATCAGGAATGAACCGTTCCCGAATAACTCCGAAACCGCAGCTCCCCACCGGCCGTCCCTGATGAATCCACTGCTGAGTAACTGCCGTTTTCGGGTTTCAAAACGACAGTTACTCAGCAATCGATGGGCCGGCTAGACCCGCGCGCTCCCGATCACCGGAAGTCCCGCCGTCGGGAAGAGGCTCGGGAAGACCGACGGCGCCGGGACCGGCACTTCGTCGAGGGGCACACTGACCGTCTCGATGCCGACGACGACCCGCTGCCCGCGCACGCTGACCTCCAAAGGTGCGACACCGGCGTCGGGCGCTGAACCGGGAGCACCTGCATCCGGAACCAGCGCAAGGCTGATGGACCCCGGGTGCAGCTCGACGGACAACAGCCGCCCGCGGATCTTGAGCCGGAAGGACAGGCTGTCCCACTCGGCCGGCAGCCGCGGATCGAAGTGCGGGACCTCGCCCTGATCCCGCATGCCCGCGAAGCCGCACACCAAGGAACTCCAGATGCCGCCGGTGGACGCGATGTGCACGCCGTCAACCGTGTTGTTGTGCGTGTTGTCCAGGTCGATGAACAAGGCCTCGGTGAAATGCTTGAGCGCGACGTCGGAGTAGCCCACCTCGGCCGCCATGATGCCCTGGACGCACGCGGACAAGGTGGAGTCGCCGGTGGTGATGGGATCGTAGAAGTCGAACGCGCGCTGCTTTTCCTCGGCCGTGAAGTCCTGCCACTGCAGGAACATCGCGAGCACCGTGTCCGCCTGCTTGAGGACCTGGTGCCGGTAGATCACCAGCGGGTGGAAGTTGAGCAACAGCGGGTACTTGGACCGCGGCGTGGACCAGTCCCACGGCTCCAGGGTCATGAAGTCGTTGTCCTGGCTGTAGATCTCCATGTCCGGATCGTAGGGAAGGGACATGCGCGCGGCGGCCTGTTGCCACACCATCCGCTCGGTTTCCGGGACGTCCGGGTGTTCCAGTGCCGCAGCGGCTCGCAGGTTAAAGCGGGCCATGACGTTCGTGTAGAGGTTGTCGTTGACCACGGCCGTGTATTCATCCGGGCCGGTGACGCCGTGGATGTGGAACAAGCCGTCCTTGCCGAAGAAGCCCAGCGAAGCCCACATGCGGGCCGTCTCGATCAACAGATCGGCGCCCACTTCGGAGCGGAAGCTGGCGTCGCCGCTTGCCCATTGGTAGCGGTTGGCGGCGAAGGAGATCGCGGCGGCAATGTGGAACTGCGCGGTGCCGGCAGCGTAGTACGCGCTGGCCTCGTGCCCGTTGATGGTGCGCCACGGGAACAGGGCACCATCCACGCTCAGTTCCTTGGCCCGGATCCGGGCGTCGGGAAGCATGGCATGGCGCGATTCCAGCACCTGGCGGGCGGCGGCCGGGTTGGTGTACGTCAGGTACGGCAGCAGGTACACCTCCTGGTCCCAGAAGTAGTGGCCCTCATAGCCCGAGCCGCTGACGCCCTTCGCCGGAATGCCCGCGACTCCGGCACGCGCGGTGGCCTGGGCAAGCTGGAACAGGCTCCAGCGCACGGCCTGCTGCTGTTCGGGCTGGCCGCCAATGGTGATGTCCGCTGTGGACCAATAATCGCGGTAATGGGCCGCACCTTCGGCCAGGAGCGCGTCGAACGGCACGAGTCCCAATTCGGCGTCGGACGCCAGGATCTCGCCGGCCTCTGCTGCGCTTCCGTCGGCGCTGTTCACGACGTAGCTGACGCTCTTCTCCAAGCGGAACGTCTCGCCCTCATTCACGGCCATGACGTAGCGGACCGTGGACTCGTCCTCCCCCACCACGGTTTCGAAGGGCTGGCCTTCCGCGGAAATCCAGTGGTCCACGGCCATGCCGATGCGCTGCCTGGATTCGGCGGTTTCCCAGGCCATGCGCAGGGATCCGTCGGAACCCTGGAGGTGGAGCGGGAGCAGCACCCGGCCGGCGTGGCGGCCGGAGCGGCGGGGGTCGTGGGCCGAGTGGTCCTCCACAGGCTGGTCCTGCCGATTGATCACCAAGGACGTGATGTCCGCAGTCACCTGGCGGTCTGCGGTGAGGCTCAGCTCGATGCCGAGGGAACCCCTGGATTCGATTCCCACGGCGCGGCGCTCCAGCGTGGTGACGGTGGCGCCTGAACGGCATTCCCACGTGACAGCGCACTCGTACACGCCCGTGGCAAAGTCGATGCTGCGGCGGTAGTTCTGCACCGTTGACTCGGCGAGGCCCAGTTGTTCGCCGTCGATGACAATGTTGAAGTTGTTGGCATCCGGGACGTAAACGATCCTTTGTCCTATGCGTGCAAAACCGTAGGCGTTCTCGGCGTGCTTGATGTCCCACGTTTCGTGGAAACCGTTGATGAACGTGCCGGGAAGTTCGGCGTCCGCCCCCGCCGAGTGGGCGCCGCGGATGCCCAGGTGGCCGTTGCCGAGGCTGAAGAGGGTTTCGAGCGGACCGGCGTCACCGGGAACGTGGATGCTCTCCACGAGCTTCCACGGTTCGCAGGGGAATCGCAGCCGGTCGGAGCTGATGAGTGCCATGGACTGTTGGTTCCTTCTGTTTCTGGTGAAACGGCTTGATTAGAGGAGATCATCGAGGTCGTCAACCACGAACGTTGCGCCGGCGTCGAGCAGGGTCTGGTGGCCGGCGCCCCGGTCCACCCCGATCACCGCGCGGAAGTTCCCGGCGCTGCCGGCCTGCACGCCGGACACTGCATCCTCGACGACGACGCAGCCCTCGGCGGGAACGTCCAACAGCTCGGCGGCGTAGCGGAAGGTGGCGGGATCCGGCTTGCCGGGAAGCCCGACGGCGGCGGCCACCTGGCCGTCGACCACCACCGGGAAGTAGCCTTCCAGTCCAGCCGCCTTCAGGACGGCGGGCGCGTTGCGCGAAGAGGACACGACGGCGAGCTTGAGTCCCAGCTCCAAGGCTGCGTGGATGAAGCGGACAGAGCCCGCGTACGGCTCGACGCCACGCGAATCCACGATCTCGTTGAAGATCCGGTTCTTGCGGTTGCCCAGGCCCTGCACGCTGGTGTTGGCGGGATCGTCGTCGGTGGGTCCTTCCGGCAACGTGATTCCACGGGAGGTGAGGAAATCCCGCACTCCATCGAAGCGCGGCTTGCCGTCGATGTGGTCGAAGTAGTCGCTCTCCTGGTAGCCGTCCGGATGGCCTGTTTCAGCCAGGTAGCCGTCGAAGAGCTCCTGCCAGGCCTGCTCATGCACGACGGCGGTTGGCGTGAGCACGCCGTCGAGGTCGAAAAGGAGCGCGGTAGCGCCCGTCCAGGCAGTCTTCTGGGTGGCTCGGGTATCAGTCATGGTGTGGCGTGGTCCGTTCAGCGCTGGCGGCGCGTGGTTTTGCGTTCGATCAGCTTGGTGTCAAGGAAGTGGTTGGAGGGTTCGTTGGGGGCGTCGGTGTTCTGGAGCCGGTCCACCAGCAGGTTGGCGGCGAAGGCACCCTGGTCAGCCACGGGCTGCGCCACTGTGCTCAGGCCAAGGAACCAACTCATGGGGTGGTCGTCGATTCCAATGACGGAGACACTCTTCGGCGCGGACAAGCCATGCTCGCGCATGGCCATCAAGGCTCCGAAAGCCGCCTCGTCGCAGTCCGCAAAGACTGCCGTTGGAAGGCTTCGGTGGGCAATGAGTTCATTCATGGCTTTGCGTCCGCCGTCGATCGTGGAATCCGAGTTGATGACCAAGTCCGGATGAACGGTCAGGTGATGGTCTTTCAATGCCCGGCTGAATCCCTTGAGCCGGTCGCTCGACGTCAGCACCGAGTTCTCTTGCGTTTCGCGGCCGGAAAGCACCGCCAGATCCCAATGACCCAGCCCCAACAGGTGTGAGGTGGCCTGCCAAGCCGCGAGTTCGTCGTCGATCCCTACGTTGTCCCACGGTACGGAAGTCATCCCTACGCTGGCAACTGCAAGGCCGGACGCGGCCAGGAGGGCAACCTCGGATTCGCTCAAATCGACGTTGAGGAGCAGCACGCCGTCCACGCGTTGGGAGAGTCCAAGGAGATCGCCGAAGATCTTCCGCTTGACGCTCGACTTGCCGCGCAGGCTTATCAGGACGGTGTCGAAACCGCTGTCTCCGAACACTTCCTCGGCCGCTTCAACGGCCTGGGCGAAGAACCAGGCGGTGGCGGTGGGAGCAATGATGGCGATGGAACCGGTATTTCCGCCGGCCAGCCGGGCTGCCGCGGAGGATGCCTTGTAACCGAGCTTGGCGGCGGCGTCGGCCACTTTGGCTTGCGCTTTTTCGGACACGTTCGGCAGGTTCCGCAGAGCGCGTGAAACGGTGCAGATGGACAAGCCGGAGAGGACGGCAACGTCCTGGATTGTCACGCGGTGAGCCTTAACCATTCAACACGGCCTCAACCCTTTCATCTTCTGGATTTAGCGCCACATCCTTGCACCGCCGAAGAAGAGTGTAAGCGCTTACAATTTTGGCAATCAAGAGTTGTTTTCCAGCACCCTCGAATGTGACGCGGACCTCACCTCAGCGGAGGACGTAAAACCGCAGAAACGCGTTGACATCCATCATTTCCCGGGCCTCGATCCGGTGGCCCATGCCCGGGTAGGTTCTCGCGGTGAGAGCCATGTTCTTGTTGAGCCATTCCTCGGTGTGCTCAATGGCATCACTGAAGATCACGGGATCGGCCTTGTCCCTCCCCCAGAAGAACGGCGGCGGTGAGTCGAAGGATTCGCTGAGCGCCAGAAGGTCGTTTTCCAGCACGAATCCGGAGAGGCCCACGGTGGCTTTGAAGCCTTCCGGACGAAGCCGCAGAAGCGTACTGGCCATGGCCATGCCCTGGGAATAGCCCAGGAGGCTCACGCTGCTGTGGTTGCGCTTGACCGAGTCAATCCAGGCGAAAACCTTGTTGGTGGCGGTGATAACGTCCGCAAAGTCGTTGGCGAGGAAGTAGTCAAGCAGGAACCAACCGTAGTGGTCCCCGATCGGCATAGGTCCGCGGAGCGCGGCGCAACTGAATTCCCCGGGAATCTGGGGAAAGAGATTCACCATTCGCTGCTCGTCCGTGCCGTACCCGTGCATCATCACGAGGAGCGGCGTCCCAGCGCGCTCATTTTCCGGCTTGGACCAGACGACTGTTTCCATGGGCCACAGCTTAGTGGGGGCGGCTTGGCAGCGGGCGGCGGCCTCTCGAGCCCGCTGCGCGGGCGGCTACTGATTGGCGATGACCTGCCCAGCCTTGATGACTGTACGCATGCGACTTTCGTCCCAGAGCACCGACGGTTCTTCGACGGGGTTTCCGTCCAGGATGACCAGGTCTCCACAGGCTCCTTCGGCTATGCGCCCAAGGTCATCGCGACGCAACAGAGCCGCGTTGGTCGATGTTGCCGAGCGGAGGGCATCGTAGACACCCAGCGCTTCGCATTGCAGGCGGAGCCCGGCCAGTTGCTCATCCTCCAACTCCCCCATGAGGTCCGTACCAAATCCAATCCGGACTCCCGCGTCGCGGGCCAACTCGACGGCGTTCCGGCCGGCATTCAGCACTTCCCGGTTCTTGGCCGCTCCTACCTCCGTGAGACCGATTTCTTCGCCGCGCCGGGCCATCGCGTCGTAGGTCGCCAAAGTTGGTACCAGATAGACCTCATTGTCAGCCATCAAGCGGGCAGTTTCGGCGTCCAATAGATTGCCGTGCTCAATACAGCGAACCCCGTTGAGTACCGAATGACGGATGGCCTCGGGCGAGTAAGCGTGGGCCGTGGCATAGCTGCCCCGGCGGGACGCCTCTTCCGTTACCGCGCGGATTTCAGCCGCGCTGTACTGCGGAACCCTGATGGGGTCGACGGGCGAAATGACCCCGCCGGATGTCATGAGCTTGATGGCCGTGGCCCCAGTGCGGAAGCGGCGGCGCACGGCCTGCAGCAGCTCATCCGCGCCGTCCACCACTTCGCACATGTGCCCGCCATGGAAGCAACCGCCGTCGTCCGCGGCCCGGATGTCACCGTGGCCACCTGTCTGGCTCAGCGCCGGTCCGGTAAAGAAATACCTCGGACCTGCGTACAAGCCTTCGTCGATGGCATTGGCAAGGCCTATGTCTCCCCCGGCCACGTCACGGACGCTCGTGAAGCCCCGGTTCAAGGCCGCCTCAAGTCGCCGGGCCCCTGCGAGCGCAGAGTAGCTCAATGGCCCTGTTTCGTTCTTGGCGGCAGCCAAGCTGAGCGCGTAGGCATGGAAATGCGCATCGATGAGTGGGCTGCCCTGGAGATTTCGGACAGCGGTACCCCATGAAACGATGGGGATTACCGGAATGAGGAATCACCAGAATGTCATCAACCCGTCGCAGG
>NZ_JBIYDB010000038.1:0-41788 GCF_044908325.1 Arthrobacter sp. GAS37 | reverse complement strand
CCGCCGTAGAGCCGGTCCGTGATCCCGCGCGCGGCGTCGTCGTTGGCCGGAACGTTCGAGTCGAGCAGCAGCAGCGGCACGCGCCCGACGTCGGCCCGCCAGATGTGCGCCCGCAGCGTCCGGTCACCGGGCAGGGGAAGTGTGACTAGCGCCGGCGAACCGTCTTCCTCACGCAGCATTGTCAGAGGCAGGCCGTCCGGGTCAAGGACCGGGTAGGTTTCCTGCTGCCAGGCGTCCCGGGAAAGGGACTGCTTGAAGTAGCCCGCCTGGTAAAGCAGCCCGACGCCGATCAACGGCACGCCCAGGTCCGAGGCGGCTTTCAGGTGGTCCCCGGCCAGGATCCCGAGGCCGCCGGAATACTGCGGGAGCACCTCCGTGATGCCGAACTCCGGCGAGAAATAGGCGATGCACGCCGGAGCATCCGGACCCAGTCCCTGGTACCAGCGCGGCTCGCTCAGGTACCGGTCCAGGTCCGCAGCCGCGTGCTGGACACGCTCAATGACTGCGCCATCCGCTGCGAGTTCATGCAGTTCTTCGCGGCTGACCAGGCCCAGAAAGGTCATGGGGTCATGATTGCTTTGCTCCCAGGCCTCGGGATTCAGCGCGGAAAACAGTTCACGCGTCGGCAAATGCCAGGACCAACGCAAGTTCTTCGCCAGTCGTGCCAATGGGGCGATTGCTTCCGGCAGAACCGTTCGGACCGTGAACCGTCGAATCGCTTTCACTTCCGGCCACCTTCGAACGCGGACAGGGCCGGTTTGGTCAACGTTTCCATGCGGTGTACCTCCAAGAGGTTGTTGTGATGATTAGGGTGATGTTGGCTAGGGGTGAGGCCACCAGGGCGCCGGGTGAGGAGGCTTCTACGGCTACCACCGGCACAGGGCAAGCGCTTACATACTGCGAGCGGGCGTCATTGTCCTCTCGGGCGCAGGGTCCTGAAACTCAGACGCAGGCGGCGGTCTCCGGGTCCTGTCCTCGCACTATTCCGGGGCGTGACATCGACCGCATCTTCAACACGCAGTACTGGTACCGAATGATTCCAAGCACGACTTACTTCCTTAGTCTCCGGGAACTCTGATCGGTGACCATCCGCCATGTTGTATCAGGAGGAATCTCATCGCCGTTCGTCGACGCGCCTTGTCGACGCGGGTCGATGGCTCGACAGTAGTTGGCGGCGCAATGGTGTGTCAAATGTCACAATCACGTGTGATCGGACCGCGTAATGATTGCGTCGAATTGGCGGATTACCCCCAACCGGCGAGGTGATTCTACGACTGGGTAGCGCGTGCCACGGCGGTGCTTTCGCGCAACGTCAGCACCGGTTCTGCCAGCCACTGCTGGGCATCCGTGCCTTCACTCTTCAGGCGTCGGGAAAGGAATTGTGCTGCCTCACGCCCCATTAACCTCGGTTCGGCGGACGCCGTCGTCAGGGCAGGCATGAAGCGCTCCGCGGAACCGGCACTGGTGTTGATCGCGACAAGGGAGAGAAACTCGGGGACTCGCCAACCGTGGGCCGCCGCAGCACCCAGAAGGCCAGCAGTAGCCGCTTCGTTGATCATCACGAGTCCGGTGGTCTCCGGGGACACTTCCAGAATTTGTCCGAACACCTCGCGGCCACCGGCGAGTGAGCTCGTGGTTGGGAACAGCCGAGCAGTGATGCCGTGCCGCGACGCGGCAGCTGCCACGGCATCCCAGGATCGGACCATCGGGCCGTAGCCGGTGTCCAGGGACTCACGCGAATGCGTCACGAGGCCGATTTCCGTGTGCCCCAGGCTGACGAGGTGCGAGACTGCCAGCTCGCCCATGGCTTCAAAATCCGCGTCGACGAATGTCAGGCCAGCGGCATCCGCTGGCCGTCCGATCGTGACGAATGGAACACCCGTTTCCAGTAGGACTGGAATTCTTTCGTCGAATGACCTGACTTCCATAAGGAGGATTCCATCGACCAGGCCCTGGGCAACGATCCGCTGCATCTCGCCTAGGTCGTCGGGGTCCATTGGCCACAGAAGAAGATGGTATCCGTCGACGCGCGCTTGTTCGGCAGCACCTTGAACGTATTCGAATTCCGTGGTGTTCATGCCTTGCTCCCCGACCGGGAAAATCAAGGAGACGATGCCCGTCCGCTTGCCGGCCAAACCCTGGGCGAGCAGGTTCGGCGTATAGCCAAGGTCGGCCATGGCCTTCAGGATGCGCTCGCGCGTTTCGGGTGCAATCGGCCGAACACCACTGAGGGCGTAGGACACGGTGCTCCTGGAAACGCGGGCTACCCGCGCAACATCGGCCATAGTTACCAAGGACTATCCCCCTGTATTGTCGGTGGCTGCTCGGCGATGGACCCTCGAATGACCGCGATCCGCCGGACGGTAATGCCTCATAGTAAACCGTAATCGGTTGGCAAAGTGTTGCAGGCGTGCTGAGCCCACTGTTGCATACACTCAACAGCCAAGCGAGGACGGGTCCGGGCCTTCCGCGTCCACGGCACGAAAAAGGGAACCACCCGCTAAGGTGATTCCCTTTCACAAAACTGAGGCCCTGCCCGGAACATGAATCTAGTTCACGTTCCAGGCAAGGCCTCCATGGTGGAGCTGAGGGGACTCGAACCCCTGACCCCCTGCATGCCATGCAGGTGCGCTACCAGCTGCGCCACAGCCCCATATTTTCGCTGCTCCGCGAACCGTGAACTGGCTTGAAATGCCGTCCAGTTTTCGGATTCCTCCGAAGCAACTCAAATATCTTAGAACAGCATTTCCGAAAATTCCAAATCGGGCATATTCAGTTGGTTTGCGGCCTGGAGCCTAGGATTCCTCGACCGCGGGAGCCTTCGCCGAGGCGTCGTCACCGAGCTCCAGATCCACTACCGGGCAGTCTTTCCACAGGCGTTCCAAGGCGTAGAAGACCCTGTCCTCGGAGTGCTGGACGTGCACCACGATGTCAGCGTAGTCCAATAGGACCCAGCGCCCCTCGGAACGCCCTTCGCGGCGGACGGGGCGCAGATCCTGCTTGAGCAGTTCTTCCTCAATGCCGTCGACGATGGCATTGACCTGGCGTTCGGTCGGGGCCGAGGCGATCAGGAAGACGTCAGTCAGGGCCAGACGTTCGCTGACGTCCAAGGCGATGATGTCCTCGGCCAGCTTGTCCGCTGCCGCGCGGGCGGCGTGGCGGGCCAAGAGGACGGATTGTTCATGTGCAGTCACGGGACTCCTTGTATGCGGCTTCGAGAATAAACGAAGCCTGTTTGGTGGCAAAAGCCGTTATGGTCAGCGGGAAAGTCCGCTGGTGATCATGATGATGCCCGCAATCAGGGCGATGGCTCCGATGCCAACGAGTCCCAGGACCAGAAGCCGGGTACGCTGGGCGCGCCCAAGTCCCGCCGTCGCGGCGTCGAGCGGTTCAAGTCCGTAAGCCGAACTTGCCGAAATGGGCGGATGCTCGGCCGCTTCCGCGAACGCTTCGCCATCTGGTGCGGAGTCCGACGCCGGGCGTCGACCTGCCGCTTTCGCAGCGGCCTCCGCGCGCGCCAGCACTCCTGCGCGGCCGCGCAGGCTGCGCGGCTTGCCCGACGCCGACTGCCCGGGCTTCAGTTTCGGCGCAGGGGAGGTCACGAGAGGAACAAAGGTGGTGCCGGGCGGTTTCATGACGGGACGCTCGAGTCCCGGAACCTTCACGAATTCAAGGGGCGTCACCATGGCCAGGTTGCTGGCCACGGAAGGTTCGGCACGGACCGGACCGGAAGGACGGCTGTTCTGCTCGGCTAGCTTCTGCTTGGCGATCGCCCTCTTGTTGAGGATCGCCTCGCGTTCAGCCTGGGCGATTTGTTCGGCCAAAGCCTCTGGGTCCGCCGGCTCAGCGTCGGCACCGGAAACCCCGGATTCAGCGGCCGGGACTTTCTGCACCGCTGATTCCATTGCGGCGATGTGCTCAAGTTTGTTGGACTGATTGTTCGCTTGGGCGGCAAGGAGCTCACGGGCCATCAAGGCCTGCTCCACGGTCATTTCCGGCGCACCGGGAGGAGGGCCCGCCGTAACGCGGACACCGCCGCCAGGCGATATGCCCGGGCGATCCGGGCCAGCCTGCTGCCTGCCGGAAGTCTGGACGGGGACGCTCGATGTCCTCGGCCCGGATCCTGGTGCCGGGACAACGGGGATCGCCGAGGTGCCCGGGGCAACTTCTTCCTGCAATTCCTGGAGGCGCAACTGACGGCGCGTGGGCGGGCCGCCGCGGGAAAGCTGCTGCTCCTTATCCGCGAGTTCCTTGATGGCGCGGAGGGCGGCACGGTCGCGTGCACGCGCCTGGGAAGAACGTTCCGAGGCAGGTTTGGCGTCCAGAGGAGCATCGGCCACCCGGCGCACCCGATTGACCGAAGCGCCACCGGACGCATGGTTGGGATCGTCGGAGGCAACGGCCTCGGCTACTGCGGGACGTGCGCCGGTTTCTTCCAGGCGCGCGTCCCGGGCTCGTCGAAGCTCGCGCCGGCTAGGGATGGGGGGCTGTTCCTGGCTCATTCAAAACTCACTCGGTACGGGCTTGGTGTTCTGGTCCGGTCATAGCATGCAGAGGCTCCCCCATGCCGGGTTTGCCCGAGTACAGCCTGTATTTGGCGATGTACTGCACTACTCCGTCAGGTACGAGGTACCAGACCGGATTGCCTGCACCCACGCGGGCACGGCAATCCGTCGAAGAAATCGCCATGGCGGGCACTTCCAACAGACTGACGTCCTCCCTGCCCATGCCATCAAGAACATGACCGGGCCGGGTGACACCGACAAAATGCGCCAAGGACCAAAGCTCATCGACATCTTTCCACGACAGGATCTGCGCCAAGGCGTCAGCGCCCGTGATGAAGAACAGGTCCGCATCCGGCCGCTGGGTCCGGAGATCCCGCAGTGTATCGATCGTGAACGTGGGACCGGGGCGGTCCACGTCCACGCGGCTCACCGTGAAATTGGGGTTCGAAGCCGTGGCAATGACCGTCATCAAGTACCGGTGCTCGGCTTCGCTGACCTGCTTGTGCGATTTCTGCCAAGGCTGTCCGGTGGGCACGAAGACCACCTCGTCCAAGCGGAACTTGGCAGCAACCTCACTGGCAGCAACCAAGTGGCCGTGGTGAATGGGATCGAAGGTCCCACCCATCACGCCCAAGCGAAGTCGGCGCCCCGTTTCCTCGAAGGGTTTTGCGGCGGAAATGTTAGTGACCCAGCCCTGGGTGCTTGGCCGGGTGCTGGCGGTGCGGATCCGAGTGCTCGTCAACGGCGTCGTGACGGTTGCCAAGGTTCGTGTAGGAGACTGCCACAAACATCAGGACCAGGAGGATGGAGAAGATGGTGATGCCGAAGACGAAAGGAGGAGCCCACAACGGCGCCGGCGCCTCGCTCTCGCCCCCTTGAGTGAGAATTGAAATGGCGATCTGCTGAAACTGCATTTTCTCCCCTAGCGGTTCAAAGGATTTCGACGGCGGATCCTCCCACCGTTCAGGACTTCTGTTCTATGTTACAGCGTCGCTAGCCGCGGACCTGGCCTTCACCCTGGACAATCCACTTGGTGGTGGTCAACTCCGTGAGGCCCATCGGACCGCGTGCGTGCAGCTTCTGGGTAGAGATTCCTACCTCGGCACCGAGGCCGAGCTCGCCTCCGTCGGTGAAACGCGTGGAAGCGTTCACAATGACCGCCGCAGAGTCGATGTCCGCAATGAACTTCTCGGCGTTCGCCAGATTGTTCGTCAGGATGGCCTCCGTGTGGCCCGTCGACCATTTACGGATGTGCGCGACTGCCTCGTCGAGGTTGTCCACCATGGCAACGGCGAGGTCAAGGTCCATGTATTCCGTGGCCCAATCGACGTCGTCGGCAGGGACTGTGTCCACGGAACCGGACAGCGCCGCTTGAATCCGGGAGTCGACATGCAGGGTGACCCCGGCAGAGCGCAAGGCGGTGGCGACAGCGGGCAGCACGGTGGATTTCGAGTGCACCAGGAGAGTCTCCACAGTGTTGCAAACGCTGGGACGCTGGGTCTTGGCGTTAAGCAGGATATCGACGGCCATCTCTTCGCTGGCGGACTCGTCGATGAAGATATGCACATTTCCTTCGCCGGTCTCAATGACGGGCACGGAAGAGTTGTTCACCACAGTCTGAATCAGCTCGCGTCCACCACGGGGAATCAGCACGTCCACCCGGCCGCGGGCACGCATCAGGACGTTCGCGCCCTCGCGGCCGAATTGGTCCACGCTCTGAACGGCGTCGGCGGGAAGGCCCACGGATTCCAACGCATCGCGGAGGATGGTCACCAGGGCTGCGTTGGTGTGGGCAGCAGCCGATCCGCCGCGCAGGATCACCGCATTTCCGCTCTTCAAGGCGAGCCCGGCGATGTCGACCGTGACGTTGGGGCGGGCCTCATAGATAGCCGCGACTACTCCCATGGGCACATTGACCTGGCGCAAGCGCAGTCCGTTGGGGAGGGTCTGGCCTCGGACGACATTGCCCACGGGATCGGGCAGGCCCGCCAGGTTTTCAAGGGCCGCGACAAGGCCGTCGATGCGGGCGGAAGTCAGGGTGAGACGGTCCAGCATGGCTGCGGAGGTTCCGTTGTTGCGGCCGGACTCAACATCCTTGGCGTTGGCAGCGAGAATGGACTCCTGCTGTTCCCGGAGGGCTGCGCCGATCGCGTGCAGGGCGCGGTCCTTCCAGGCACGGTTCGCCTGGGCCATGTGCCGGGCGGCATGCCGTGAGCGGTCCGCAATCGAATGCACGGCCGCCTCTACTTGCTCGGGGGTGAGCGGCGCGTTTCCCGTCTCCGGAGTTTCCGGCACCTGGGCGGCATTGCCGGAAGCCAGGGCGTCAGTCATCAGAGGAGAATCAGGGGTAAGGGCCTCAGTCATTCTCCCAGTTTAGTGGAGCGGGCCTGCTGGACCAGTACGAGGTCGTCAACATGAACAACTACGCGGTCATATCCGCGGCCAAGGTCCTTCGCGAGCTCCTTGGTTGAACGGCCAAGCATACGGGGAAGCTCTTCCGCCGAGTAGTTCACCAGTCCCCTGGCAATCACTGTGCCCTCGGCGGAAACCATCTCCACGGGGTCGCCCGGCTCGAAGTCTCCCTGCACCGACGATATTCCGGCGGGCAACAGCGAGGTGTGGCGGTCGCGCACGGCCTTGACGGCGCCGTCGTCGAGCACCAAACGGCCCCGAACCGAAGCGAGGTGGGCCAGCCACAGCAGCCGGACGGGTTTGCGGTTGCCGTTGATGGCGAACCACGTTCCCACGTCCTCGCCTGCCAGCGCGGCGGCGGCATTGGCCGTGGACGTCACAAGGGCGTGGATACCGGAGCCTGCGGCGATGGACGCCGCCTCCACCTTGGTGGTCATGCCGCCGGTTCCGACGCCGGCCTTGCCGGCCTTGCCGATAGTCACCCCGACGAGGTCATCGGGACCGGTGACGAGCGGAATGCGCTTGGCACCCAACGACGGCGGACCGTCGTACAGGGCGTCGACGTCGGAAAGCAGGACCAGCGCATCCGCCCGCACAAGGTGCGCCACCAAAGCGGCCAGACGATCGTTGTCACCGAAGCGGATTTCGTGCGTTGCCACGGTGTCGTTTTCGTTCACGACGGGCACGACGCCGAGGTTCAGCAAACGGTCCAGCGCCCGGTATGCGTTGCTGTGCTGCGTGCGCCGCATCAAGTCATCCGCAGTCAACAGGACTTGGCTGACCGTGACCCCGTGCGCAGAAAAAGCCTGCGAATAGCGCGCCATCAAAAGCCCTTGACCCACACTGGCCGCAGCCTGCTGCGTGGCGAGGTCTTTGGGACGCTTGGCGAGGCCGAGCGGTGCCAGGCCCGCCGCGATGGCACCGGAAGAGACCAGGATGATCTCCGTCCCGGAATTGCGCTTCTCGGCCAAGGCGTGGACGAGTGCCGTCAGCGCTTTCTCCGAGATGCCGCCTTTGATGCTGGTCAGCGAGGACGAACCTACCTTGACGACGATCCGCTTGGCGCCGGCCAGTGCCTGGCGTTCGGCGGCGTCGTCGCCTTCAGTGACGTCAGCGATTCGGGCCGTGCTAGTCGTCATTTTCGGCTTCCAGGCCGCTTTCCTTCAGGGGCTTGGGTAGACGACGACCGCTGACGGACTCAGTCCAGATGCCCGCCTTGCGCTCGGCTTCAAGCTCGGCCCGCGCTGCAGCCTTTGCCTCGCGGCGCTCGAGCTGCTCATCGCGCTTCTGCGATCGCGTGGGGCGGTCGCCGATGTCGGCAACCCGGATGTCGGTTCCTCGAGGCGTCGCCAGGAGTTCGGCGCCCGCCATCATGGTGGGCTCCCAGTCGAACACGACGCCGTCCTCTTCGCCGATCACGACGGTGTCGCCCGGGATCGCACCCATCTTGAACAGCTCGTTTTCGATGCCGAGCTTCGCCAGGCGATCGGCAAGGTAGCCGATGGCTTCTTCGTTGGTGAAGTCGGTCTGCTTGACCCAGCGGACCGGCTTCTCCCCCAGCACGCGGAAGAGCGGCTCAAGGTTCTTTTCCTCGCGGCGGATCTTGAAGCCGGACTCATTGACCGCACGAGGGCGGAGGACGGGCGCTGCGACCTTGGGAGGCGCAGTAGCAACGGCCTTGCGGGCGGCCATGACGATCTCGCCCATGGCGAAGCTCAGTTGGCGCAGGCCTTCATGGCTCGTGGCGGAGACTTCGAAGACGTGGTAGCCGCGCTGTTCCAGTTCGGGACGGACGAACTCGGCCATGTCCCGACCATCAGGCAGGTCCACCTTATTCAGGACAACAAGCTTGGGCCGTTCGTTCAGGGGGACCACTTCGCCGTCAACGCCGGCGTAGCTCATGTCCACCGCGTACTTGTCCAGCTCTTGCTCGATGATCGCAAGATCCGAGAGCGGATCCCTGTCCGCTTCCAAGGTTCCGCAGTCCAGCACGTGCACCAGCGCGGCACAACGCTCCACGTGGCGCAGGAAGTTGTGGCCGAGGCCCTTGCCCTCGCTCGCGCCCTCGATCAGCCCGGGAACGTCTGCAATGGTGAACCGGACCTCACCGGCCTGGACCACGCCAAGGTTGGGGATCAGGGTAGTGAACGGGTAGTCGGCGATCTTGGGCCGCGCCGCTGACATCGCCGCGACAAGGCTGGACTTGCCTGCGGAGGGGAAGCCAACCAGCGCGATGTCCGCGATGGACTTCAATTCCAGGACGATGTCGCTGGAGTCGCCTTCAGTGCCGAGGAGGGCGAAACCGGGAGCCCTGCGCTTCTGCGAAGACAACGAAGAGTTACCAAGGCCGCCCAGGCCGCCTGCAGCGGCGATGAACTCGGTGCCTTCACCTACCAGGTCAGCAAGGACAACGCCGTCCTTGGTCTTGACCACGGTGCCGTCCGGGACGGGAAGCACCAGGGTTTCACCGTTCTTGCCGCCGCGCCAGTCGCCCATGCCGGGGCCACCGTTGGTTGCGTGGCGGTGCGGTGCGTGGTGGTAGTCAAGCAAAGTGGTGGTCTGGGCATCAACGCGCAGGATGACGTCGCCGCCATTACCGCCGTTGCCGCCGTCGGGTCCGCCGAGGGGCTTGAACTTCTCGCGCTTAACAGAGACACAGCCGTGGCCGCCTGTTCCGCCGGATACGTGAAGTACTACCCGGTCTACGAAGGTCGCCACGTGTTTCTCCTCTATGTGGAAATTACTGCTTGAAGTGCGTGTTGCGGGCTGATGCGCCGCCGCCCGCCCTAGTAAATTCTAGTGCGGTTAAAAAGACAGATGGAGCGGGCCATACGGCCCGCTCCACCCGTTCAGAACGTGTTATTACTCTGCAGCTGCAGCAGCAACGATGTTCACTACGCGACGGCCGCGGCGAGTACCGAACTCAACCGCACCTGCCTGCAGGGCGAACAGGGTGTCGTCGCCACCGCGGCCGACACCGGCGCCCGGGTGGAAGTGGGTGCCGCGCTGGCGGACGATGATCTCGCCCGCGGAAACGACCTGGCCACCGAAGCGCTTTACGCCGAGGTACTGGGCGTTGGAGTCACGACCGTTGCGAGTGGAGCTCGCGCCTTTTTTATGTGCCATTTGAAATGCCTGCCTTTAAAATTCTGGGGAATCTGTTGAAAACCTGAACAGCAACCAGTGGTTACTTGATACCGGTGATCTTGATCTTGGTCAGTTCTTGACGGTGACCCTGGCGCTTCTTGTAGCCGGTCTTGTTCTTGAACTTCTGGATGACGATCTTCGGACCACGGAGGTCTTCGAGGATCTCAGCCGTAACCTTGACCTTGGCCAGATCCGCAGCAGCGGAGGTGACCTTGTCACCGTCCACCAGGAGCAGTGCGGGCAGCTCAAGGGTGCTGCCGGCTCCACCGGGGACGCGGTTCAGGGTTACGTAGTCTCCAACGGAAACCTTTTCTTGGCGGCCGCCTGCGCGGACAATCGCGTACACCACTTGGGCACTCACTTCTCTCGACGTTTATTACTAAATTTGCGTGCGGAACCCCGATCCGAAAACGGGCCTGGTTCACGCTGTGCCTCAACGCCGTGGACTCCGGTACGGAATCCATGAGTCATCCCTCGAATAGTTCCAAATGAAAGGTCAGTTCCAAATGAACGGTTTCTGGGGGCATAACCCAAGTGTTGGCGTAAGCACCGAAGATCTAGATTACGCTAGTTTCGCCTTCGGCTGCAAATGAGGCCAGGTCCGGGGGCTGCCACGTGATGACTGCCACAGACTGGCTATGCGCCACCCGGTACCGTGCCCGTCCACCTTACCCTGCCGGCCGGGAAAAGCTCGGATCCTCAGTCCGACACGCTGCAGCGCCCGCCGGAACGGGCGCTTCATCCTGTCCTTCCCCGGCAGGAACCGGGTTCAGCCGTGCAACCTTGGAGCATCGAAGAACGCCGTTTCGTAACGGCAGGATTGGGCAAACGCCTCCATCATGGCGGCACGCTCCGCAGGTGTTGCGGCCTGCGCGGCGGCGTCTGTGATGTCGATCGCCTTGCGCGTGGCCTCGGCGAACGCCTCGTCTGCGTAGGTACGCAGCCAGTCCGCATAAGGGTGCTCGTCCGACGCTCCCGCCTGTATATAGCCATGGTGGAGCTGCTGTCCCACCTCGGCGTACAACCAGTAGCAAGGCAGCACGGCAGCCAGCAGGACGGCATAGCTGCCCGACGCCGACGCCGCAAGCAAGTGGTCCACGTAGGCCTTGGTGACCGGGCCCAGCTCTCCGCTTACCTGGCGTCCGCTGAGCCAATTCCGATGCAGCTCGGACTCGACTTCAAGGCACATCTGCGAGCCGCGGGCCCAGAACAGCTGTTCGGTTTCGCTTGGGGCGAGGGCGCTTGCCCGCGCCAGGACCCGGGAATAGCCGTTGAGATAGATGGCATCCTGCGACAGGTAATAGCTGAATTGCGCTTCGCTGAGCCCACCGGATTGCAAATCCTGGATGAAGTCCAAGCCATAAATGGCCCCAAGTTCCGTTTGGGCGGCGTCCCACATCCGGACGGCAAAATCGCCCGGTTGAAGGGCGTGCTGGAGCGCGTGGAAATGATGGATCGGCCCGTTGCCCTTCCCCACTTCCAGCACCTCGGACTGGGACAGCGCCTCCTGAAGCCAAGGCTTGACCACACGCAAGGCGGACTCCCAATCGCCGAGCCGCGCCTTGGCCGTCGCCATCGCCGACGACAGGGAACACCCCGTGCCATGGCTGTTGCGGGTCTCCACGCGTTGGCCGGCGAATTCCACCACGTCCTGGCTCAGGACTCCCCCGGTGTTGACCAGGGCGTCGGGGCAGCCGGCTCCCTGAAGATGGCCACCCTTCACCAGGACGGTGTTCCCACAGGCGGCAGCCAGGCGTTTGCCTTGCTCCAACGCCGATGCCCAGTCAGTGGCTTCAGGTTCGCCAAGCAGCATGGCCAATTCAGGAAGGTTGGGGGTCACCAAGTCAGCGAGGGGCAGAAGTTCCCGCAGGGCAGTTTCAGCAGACTCCGCCAGGAGCCGGTCGCCGCTGGTGGCGATCATCACCGGATCCAGCACGACGACGGCGGGACGCGCCTCGCCGAGCCAGCGGCGGACTTCGTGGATGACCGCCGCGTCCCCGAGCATGCCGATCTTGACGGCATCAACCGTGACGTCGTCGCTAATGGCGTCCAACTGCTGGCGCAGGAACTCCACGGGAGGCACGTGGACGGCAGTGACTCCCTGGGTGTTCTGCACGGTGAGCGCCGTGATGACGGCCATGCCATAGCCGCCGTTGGCCGCGATGCTCTTCAGGTCTGCCTGGATCCCGGCACCACCCGAAGGATCCGAGCCGGCAATGCTGAGGACCCTCGGGATAGGTCGCCGGACGGCCTTGAGCGGGTAGACGGCTGATTGCGCCGAAACTGTCATGCGAGACATCCCTTCGCCGGTGCTAACCGGACAGGTTCAACGGGTCTGGTCTCAGCCGGCTTGGTGCGCGGCACCCCGTGTCAGTCCCCTAGCTTAACCCGGATCACACCTCGCCCGCTGAAATCCCCCTTTGCAACCGCACTGTGGGGAGGTCCGGTGGATTGGCCGGCAACGCCGAAGCCCCGGCGGTTTCCACAGGAGCGGAAACGGCCGGGGCTTCGGACAGGGTACTGCGCTTAGAGTTCGGACTTGGGCACGCCGACTCCGAGGATGATCGGTTCCGCTGCCGCCGTCGCCTTCGCGGGAGCCGCGTCCGTCGCCTTGGCCTCGTGCGCGGCCCCACCGGAGGCAGCCGCGGCAACCTCGTGGTGCTCCACGTTGGTGGCGTTGGCGGAACCCTGGGCCCGGCTGGCACTACGGTTGCGGCGGCCTCGGCGTCCACGCGAACCCGATTCCCCGGATTCTCTGCTTGCAACGCCCGCGGGGGCACCTGCGGGCGCTTCCTTGGCTTCTGTTGCCGTCGCCGCGGTGTCCGGAGCTTCTCCAAGGCCCGCGAATGCCTGTGCCAACAGATCCAGGCTCATGGCAGGTGCACCACTCGCCGGCTCCTCTTCGTGGTGGACGAAGGGCAACGCAACTTCCTCGCCGCCGAATCGCAGCACAGGCTTCGAACGTTCCTCGCTACTCGAAGCAGCGGCGGGAGCCTGGACCGGGGCCGCCGGGGCCTGGACCGGGGTGGCTTCCGCTACGTGCCGGTCGGCGAGCAATTCCGCCGCGTGGTGGAGCTCGTCGTCGTGCAGGTGGGCAGCGTGGGCTGCAGCCGCGATGGTGGCAAGGGCTGCGCGGGTGGCCGCCTGGCGATTCGGATCAGTGGATTCCACTGTATGGACCGGAACAGGAGGGGTGATCGGAAGCTCGGCCGTCCCCTGCCCTGTCCCCCTGCCGCGGCGACGCTTGCGCTGCTCCGGGCGGACGGCCGGCTGTGATTCCGTCCGCGGGTGGTGGTGTTCAGCGGCCACCACGTTGGCCCGACGGTGCTCCACAGGCTCGTCGTGCGTGACGATTCCACGACCGGCGCACGTTTCGCACTGCTCGCCGAAGACCTCAAGCAGGCCGGTGCCCATGCGCTTGCGGGTCATCTGCACCAATCCAAGCGACGTCACTTCGGCGACCTGGTGCTTGGTGCGGTCCCGGCCGAGGCACTCGACCATGCGGCGCAACACGAGATCGCGGTTGGATTCCAGGACCATGTCGATGAAGTCGATGACGATGATTCCGCCGATATCGCGCAAGCGAAGCTGGCGCACCACTTCCTCGGCAGCCTCAAGGTTGTTCTTGGTGACGGTTTCCTCAAGGTTGCCACCGCTGCCGGTGAACTTCCCAGTGTTGACGTCAACAACCGTCATGGCCTCGGTGCGGTCGATCACGAGCGAACCACCGGAGGGCAGGAAGACCTTGCGCTCCAATGCCTTGTGGATCTGTTCGTCCACGCGCCATGCCGAGAAAATGTCCTGATCCGAGGTCCACTTTTCGAGGCGTCCCACCAGATCGGGCGCCACATAGGTGACGTAGGCCTCGATGGTGTCCCAGGCTTCATCGCCGGAGACGATGAGCTTGGAGAAGTCCTCGTTGAAGACGTCGCGGACAACCTTGATGGTGAGGTCCGGTTCGCCGTACAGCACTTCCGGGGCCAGGACCTTGGTGGAGGTGGACTGGCTTTCGATGCCTTCCCACTGGGCCCGCAGGCGGTTGATATCGTGCGTCAGCTCTTCCTCGGAAGCACCCTCGGCGGCGGTGCGGACAATGACGCCCGCGTTCTCCGGGAGGCGATCCTTGAGGATCTTCTTCAGACGGTTGCGCTCGACGTCGGGCAGCTTGCGGGAAATACCGGTCATTGAACCGCCGGGCACGTACACAAGGTAGCGGCCAGGAAGCGAAATCTGGCTCGTCAGGCGTGCGCCCTTGTGGCCCACGGGGTCCTTGGTGACCTGGACCAGCACGGAATCGCCTGATTTCAGGGCGTTTTCGATGCGGCGAGGTTTGCCTTCCAGGGTAACGGCATCCCAGTTGACTTCACCGGCGTACAGCACGGCGTTGCGGCCGCGTCCGATGTCCACGAACGCAGCTTCCATCGACGGCAGCACGTTCTGGACCTTGCCCAGGTAGACGTTGCCGATCAGGGAATCCTGCTGTGTCTTCGACACGAAGTGCTCCGCGAGCACGCCGTCTTCCAGGACGCCGATCTGGATCCTGTCGTCGCGCTGGCGGACGATCATTTGGCGGTCGACGGACTCACGGCGGGCCAGGAATTCGGCCTCGGTGATGACCTGGCGGCGGCGGCCGGTCTCGCGGGACTCGCGGCGGCGCTGCTTCTTGGCTTCAAGGCGGGTGGAGCCCTTGACGCTCGTCACGCGGTCGGAGCCGGTGGTGGACTCAACGTGCGCGCGGGGAGCGCGGACACGGGTGACGGTGTTGGGGGGATCGTCGTCTCCGCCGCCCGTCAGCTCCAAGTCCTGATCGCCACGACGGCGACGCCGACGACGGCGGGAAGTCACGCCTTCTTCGAGGACTTCCTCAGTACCGGCTTCTGCCTCGTCCTCGGACTCCGCGGACGTTTCTTCTCCCGCGGCTTCATCACGCTCGTTGCCCCGGCGTCCACGACGCCCACGGCTGCGACGCCGACGGCGGCTGCCGGCTTCGTCCAGTTCGTTGTCCTCGGAAACTTCTTCAGCGTCAGCCTGCGGTTCTTCTTCGACGACGGCCGGCCTGGCAACTGCGCTCAAGTCCGGTGCCTGGAAGATCATGGAGGTGACGGACCCAGGTTCCAGGAACAGCGAAGCGATCGGGCTTGCAGCTTCCGCCTCGACGGCCGGCTCCTCGGTGCTTTCCTCGGGCGCAATCTCCGCAGCCTGCGGCTCCGCAGTGGTTTCCTCGGCCGCAACCTCAGCAGCCGGCGTTTCAACCGGGGCTTCTTCAGCGACGGGCTCGGCGCTCTTTGCCCTCGTCGTACGACGGCGGCGGACTGGCTTTTCGGGGGCAGCTTCGGCCCCCGCCGCCATTTCAGCCTCGACGACGGGAACCTCCGGCGCCTCGCGACCTTCCGTGGAAGCTTCTGCAGCGAAACCTGGCAGCGGCTCGGGAGTTTCGACCTTCTTTCGAGCCCTGGTGCGCCGGACAGGAGCCTTGGGCGCTTCGATGTCCGTCGCTTCGGCGAGGGGCTCAGCGGCGGCTGCGGCAGCTCCGGCGTCGGGGGCTTCATCCGCGGCGACCGTCTTCGGTGCCGCCTTGCGGCGGGTGCGGGTAACCTTTTTGGGTGCTTCGGTGGTCTCGGTGGACGCCGCATCTTCGGCGGCGGCTACAACTTGCTCGTTATCCATATGTGGCAACACTCCTGCCCTTGCGCAACCGCCACATCCGGTGCCCAGAGGGGCAATATTGTCAAAACCCGCAGGCGTTGACAGAAGTCAGTAGTAGTCTTTCCGGTTCGCACCAGCATGGGGGTGCGGCATCCACGGAAAGCCGGCTTCGCTCCAAACCCGTTGTTCTAATGCCACAACCAGGTGCCGTCCATTGCCACTGCGGCCCTACCGGGGATCATTGGATCCTGGGCATGCCCTGCATATGACTGGCGGTCTTGGGAACAAGATACCGGACCGGATTCCGCATGTGGATCGGCTTCCGGCCATGTTCATTCTCTCACACGCCCGCACTCCCGGCAGGAAGCACGCCCTGAAAGCTTCCGTGCCGCCGCCCTGGCTGGACGCGTCCTCCAGCCGTCGCGGCTAGAATCCTCCCAAGAGCAGTCCCCGGTCCTGCGCCGGGCCATCCAGAAAAGGACAGCCAACCATGCCGAGCCCCGCCAGCCCGAACCTGGCCAATAACGATGCCCGCTCCGTCCGGCAGGAGAAAACCGGGAGGAACGCCGCCGACGCAGCCATGCCCCGCATGGTCCGCGACCGCCCCTTTGCGTGGCTCTTGCTCGCCACCGGCGCCATAGCGTGGCTGGCATCAGGGGCGCTCGTGCTGGAAAAGTTGCAGGTCCTGATCGACCCCAACCACATAACGGCCTGCGACCTCAATCCGTGGGTGTCCTGCGGCAGCGTCATGAAGACACCGCAGAGTTCGGTTTTCGGTTTCCCCAACATGTTCATCGGCATTGTTGCCTTCACCGTGATCATCACCACCGCCATGGCGATCTTTGCCGGGGCCAAGTTCGCCCGCTGGTACTGGATCGGACTGCAGACGGGCGTCACACTGGGGTTCATCTTCATCGTCTGGCTGTGGTCCCAGGCACTGTATGTCATTCACATCCTGTGCCCGTTCTGCATGGTGGTGTGGGCATGCATGATCCCGCTCTTCGTCTTCGTGACTATCAGGAACGTGACGCACGGGGTCATTCCAGCCCCCGCAGGCCTGGCCAGGATCCTCAGCGAATCCGGTTGGATCATTTCCGCACTGCTCTACGTTGCCGTGATCGCGAGCATTTTCTTCGCCTTCATCAATGTCTTCATCGGCACGTCCGGTTACTGAGCACTTATCCCTTAACTGAGGCATTAACAGCAGAAGGGGCCCTTGTTCACCTTGAACAAGGGCCCCTTCCGCTTTCGCCTTGGCGGTAAACTACGCGCCGAACCAGATCTTGATCTCGCGCTCGGCGGAATCCACCGAGTCGGAACCGTGGACCAGGTTCTGCTGCACAGCCAGGCCCCAGTCGCGGCCGAAGTCGCCGCGGATGGTGCCCGGTGCCGCCGTCGTCGGGTCCGTGGTTCCCGCAAGGCAACGGAAGCCTTCGATCACGCGGTGGCCCTCGAAGATGGCAGCGACAACCGGGCCGCTGAGCATGAACTCAACCAGCGGCTCGTAGAACGGCTTGCCCAGGTGCTCTTCGTAGTGCTGCTCCAGCAGCTCGCGGCTGGCGTTGACCTTCTTCAATTCGACCAAAGAGTATCCCTTGGACTCGATGCGGGCGAGGATGCTGCCGCTCAAGTTTCGGGCGACGCCGTCGGGCTTGATCAGTACAAGGGTGCGCTCAATGCTCACGGTTGCTCCAATGTTGAGTGTGTGGGTTTCCCAGCCAGTTTACGGGGTTTCGCTCAGGCGGACTGCCCGGCAGAGTCTTCCCCGTGCGAAGCGTTCCACTCGGCTTGCTCACGATCGCGCTGGGCGTTCTCGCGGTCGATCCGCATGCCGGCACGGATGCCGTACCACCAGCAGGCCGCGAAGAGGATTCCCACCACGAACATCGTGGGCTCGACGAAGCCGGACAGAATCAAGACCAGCTGCAATACCCAGCCGAGACCGATGCCCCACGGCTTGCTGAGGACGGCACAAGCCAGGATCAGCACAAGGCTCAGGGTGATTCCGAAAGTCAGGATCAGAGCCGGCTGCACCTCGCCACGCTTCAGTCCGAAGACAGCCAAGGTGGCGAAGAACGCCACGAAGGCCTCCAGAAGCAGAACGGTCGAAGCGAACATCACCTTGGTGGAGCGGCGCTTCTTGGGCATCCCGGGCCGCCATTCGCGCTGGGCTTTGGTGAGTTTGGCCATGCTCAGGAACCAACCTTCCCGAGGAGCATGCGGGCTTCGGCCACCACGGTGATGGAACCCGTGACGAGTACCCCGCCGGCCAGGTCATCGTTGGCTTCGGCGCGCTCCACAGCCCACTCGATCGCGTCATCCAGCTTCTCGGCAATGTGGACGTTGTCCGCACCGAAGCCAAGGTCGACGGCGAGATCGGCCAGTTGGGCGGCCGGGATGGCCCGCGGCGAGCTCGACTGCGTGAAACAGAATTCCTCTGCCAGTCCGCCCAGGGATTCCTTGAGCTGCCGCAGGATTTCTTCCGCGTCCTTTTCCTTCAGGACACCGAGGACCACCACCAGCTTGCTGAAGCTGAAGGCCTCTTCGATTGCCTCGGCTGAGACGCGGATGCCATCAGGGTTGTGTGCCGCATCCACGATGATCGTGGGAGCGGTGCGCACCACCTCAAGACGGCCGGGCGACGTGACGTTGCCGAAAGCCTCGCGCAGAAGGTCGCCGTCGAGCTCTTTTTCGCCTCCACCGAAGAAGGCCTCCAGGGCAGCGACGGCGACTGCCGCGTTCTCGGCCTGGTGGGCGCCATGCAAGGGCAGCAGCAGGTCCTCATAGCGGCCCGCGAGCCCCTGGATGGTCAGCACCTGGCCTCCGACGGCCACGCTGCGGGACTCGACGCCGAATTCGACACCTTCGAAACGGAACGGCACCCCAACCTCGCGAGCCTTCTCCAGGAGCACCTGGGCGGCGTCCACGGGCTGGGCCGCGCTGACCAGGAAGCCGCCAGGCTTGATGATTCCAGCCTTCTCACGGGCGATATCCTCGGTGGTGTCGCCGAGGAGATCCGTGTGGTCGAGCGAAATCGGCGTCACCACGGAGACCTGCCCGTCGCCTACATTCGTGGCATCGGTGATGCCGCCCAGCCCCACTTCAATCACGGCGACGTTGACGGGTTGGTCAGCGAAGATCGCGAAGCCCAGGATGGTGAGGCACTCGAAGTACGTGAGCCTGGGCTGGCCATCGGCTTCGAGTTCCTTGTCCACGATCTCGAGGTACGGACGGATCTCGTCCCAGATCCGGACAAAGGTCTCATCCGACACCGGCTCGCCGTCGATGCTGATGCGCTCGGTGACCTTCGACAGGTGCGGACTCGTGTAGCGGCCAGTGCTCAAGCCGTGGGCGCGAAGCCCCGCTTCGATCATGCGGGCGGTGGAGGTCTTGCCATTGGTGCCCGTGATGTGGATGATCGGGAACGCCTTGTTGGGCTCCCCCAGCACATCCATCGCCCGGTAGAGGGGCGCCAGCCGCGGCTCCATTTTGTTTTCCGGGGCGCGGCCCAGGAGTTCGGCGTAGACGCTTTCTACGGAGAATTCGTCGCTCATGTACTAGGCCTCGATCTTGGTAACGGTGATCTGCGGCTCGGCGGCGTCGCCGGAGACGACGGGGTCGAGCTGGAGGGACAGGGTTTCGGTCTTGACCAAGTCTTCATTGGCGCGCAAGGCATCAACAACGTCGTGGACGGCCAGGACCGTGGTGTGGATGCGGTCGCTCACGTTGAGTCCTGCGTCCTTGCGTGCTTGCTGGATGGCACGGACCATGTCGCGCGCCAGGCCCTCGGCAGCCAGTTCCGGAGTGACTTCGGTGTTGAGGACCACGAAGCCACCGCCCGGAAGGACAGCGACGGCCGCGGACGAACCGTCAGCAGATTCCGCGACGACGGTCTCAAGCGTGTACTCCTGCGGTTCCAGCTCGAGTCCACCCGCCGTGACCACTCCACCATCGGAAACAGACCAGTCGCCGGACTTGGAACCCTTGATGGCCTGCTGGACATTCTTGCCCAGTCGCGGACCTGCCGCGCGGGCATTGACCACGAGTTTCTGCTCGATGCCGAATTCCTCCGGCGACGCCGTAGCGGCATCCAGGAGCCGGACGGAACGCAGGTTCAGTTCATCCGCGACGACGGCGGCGAAGCCTTCCAGCGCATCCGCACCGGGTGCCACGACCGTGAGCTCCTGCAGCGGCAGGCGAACGCGAAGGTTGGCGGCCTTGCGCAGGCTGGAACCGGTGGAGCAGATCTGCTGGACCCGGTCCATGGCTTCTACAAGTCCCGGGTTGGCCGGGAACAGCGAGGCCTCGGGCCAGTCAGCCAAGTGCACGGAGCGCCCGCCGGTCAGGCCTCGCCAGATCTCCTCGGAAACGAGGGGCAGCAGCGACGCAGAGACACGGCAGACTGCTTCGAGGGCCGTGTGGAGCGCATCGAAGGCGTCGGTGTTCTCGTCGAAGAAGCGCTGACGGCTGCGGCGGACGTACCAATTGGTGAGCATGTCCAGGTAGCTGCGCAGTTCATCGCAGGCTCCGGAAATGTCGTATTCGTCCAGGCTGGAGGTGATGTTGCGGACGAGGTCGCCGGTGTTTGCCAGCAAGTACTGGTCCAGGGTGTCCGTGTAGCCGTCGTAGCGCAGTTTGGCGTCATAGCCGGCGCCGCCATTGCTGGCGTTCGTGTACAGCGTGAAGAAGCTGTAGACGTTCCAGAGCGGCAGGATGACCTGGCGGACGCCGTCGCGGATTCCTTGTTCGGTGACCACGAGGTTGCCGCCACGGAGGATGGGGCTGGACATCAGGAACCACCGCATGGCGTCGGAGCCGTCGCGGTCCAGGACCTCGGAGACGTCCGGGTAGTTGCGCAGGCTCTTGGACATCTTCTGCCCGTCAGAGCCCAGGACGATGCCATGGCTGATCACATTGCGGAAGGCCGGCCGGTCGAAGAGTGCCGTGGACAGGATGTGCAGCATGTAGAACCAGCCGCGGGTTTGCCCGATGTACTCGACGATGAAGTCGGCCGGGTTGTGGGTGTCGAACCATTCCTCGTTCTGGAACGGATAGTGCACCTGGCCGTAGGGCATGGAACCCGAGTCGAACCAGACGTCCAGGACGTCCTCGACTCGGCGCATGGTGGACTGGCCCTCTTCAGGAGAGCGCGGGTCGTCCGGGTTGGGCCGGGTGAGTTCGTCGATGAACGGGCGGTGCAAGTCAACCTGGCCGTCGTTGTTCATCGGAAGGCGGCCAAAATCGGCCTCAATCTCGGCGAGCGAGCCGTAAACGTCCGTGCGCGGGTACTCGGGGTCATCTGACTGCCACACCGGGATGGGCGAGCCCCAGTAACGGTTGCGGCTGATGGACCAATCGCGGGCGTTGGCTAGCCACTTGCCGAACTGTCCGTCCTTGACGTTGCCCGGGATCCAGTTGATCTCCTGGTTCAGTTCGGACATCCGGTCCTTGAACTTGGTGACCTCCACGTACCAGGAAGACACGGCACGGTAGATCAAGGGGTTGCGGCAGCGCCAGCAGTGCGGGTAGCTGTGCTCGTAGCTGGCCTGGCGAACCAGGCGACCGCCGGAACGCAGTGCCTGCGTGATCGGCTTGTTGGCGTCGAACACCTGCAATCCGGAGATTTCGGCAAGGGGTCCGTGCGCGAACAGGTGGAGGAATTTGGCGCCTTCGTCGACGGAAAGCACCACGGGGATGCCCGCGTCCTCACAGACTTTCTGGTCGTCCTCGCCGTAGGCCGGAGCCTGGTGGACGATGCCCGTGCCGTCGGTGGTGGTGACGTAGTCCGCCACGAGGAAACGCCAGCCGTTCTGCGTTCCGTACTTCTCGGTGTCGGAGAAGTAGTCCCACAGCGGCTCGTACTCCAGGCCGGCCAACTCGGTGCCCGTGAAGGTGGCGGTGACAGCGGCGGTGGCGGCAGCGCCGTCGTCGTACCCTAGGTCCTTGGCGTAGGTGCCGAGGAGATCGGCAGCCAGCAGGAAGCTGCCCGTCACCGGAGCCTCCGCGGAGGCGGCCTTGATGCCGTGGGGACCGGCCGGAACCACCGCGTAGGAGATGTCAGGCCCGACGGCGAGCGCCAGGTTGGTGGGCAGTGTCCAGGGGGTCGTGGTCCACGCGAGCGCCTGCACACCCTCAAGGGACTTGGAGAGTTCCGACTCCCCTGCCTTGATGGGGAAGGTCACCGTGACGGTCTGGTCCTGGCGGTTCTTGTAGACATCGTCATCCATGCGCAGTTCATGGTTGGACAGCGGCGTCTCGTCCTTCCAGCAGTACGGCAGGACGCGGTACCCGTTGTAGGTGAGGCCCTTCTCGTGGAGCTGCTTGAAGGCCCAAAGGACAGACTCCATGTACTCGACGTTGAGGGTCTTGTAGTCGTTGTCGAAGTCCACCCAGCGTGCCTGGCGCGTGACGTAGCTCTTCCATTCGTCTGCGTACTTCATGACCGAGGCACGGCACGCGTCGTTGAACTTGTCGATGCCCATCGCTTCGATCTGGGTCTTGTCCGTCATGCCCAATTGCTTCATGGCTTCGAGTTCGGCGGGCAGGCCGTGGGTATCCCAGCCGAAGCGCCGTTCGACGCGCTTGCCGCGCTGGGTCTGGTAACGGCCTACCAGGTCCTTGGCGTAGCCGGTCAGGAGGTGGCCGTAGTGGGGCAGCCCGTTGGCGAAGGGAGGACCGTCGTAAAAGACGAACTCGTTGCTGCCGTCGTGGCCCGGATCGCGCTGGTCGATGCTGGCTTGGAAGGTGCCGTCTTCATCCCAGTATTTGAGGATGCGCTCTTCGATCTCCGGGAACTTCACGGAGGCGGACACTCCCGTGGAAGCGCCGGACGGAGCTGTGCCTGAAAGTGCCGCGGAGGCCTTGGGGTAATACGTCATCTCTTCATCCTGGGTTGAGCCGGTGAACACAAAGTTTCATTCAGGATGCGAGGACGGCGCCAGGCCGTTGTTTCCAACAGCGCCGGTACCGCGGTACCACCTCACTTACCGTCGCGCGTCCTGCTCCTCGTGAAGAGGAGCTGTTCCGGCGCCGGCCGCTCATTGCTGCTGTGACGGGCTTACCCGTCCGGTTCTACTGACTCCCATGGTGGCGGGGCGTTCTTCCGGAAGCTCACCGGTGATGTCCGGGTCAAAGCTTGTGCCACAAGTCTAACGGCAGCGGCGCCGCTAGCTCCACTTGAGGGCATGGGGCGCGCGACGCCGGGACCTTAGCCCTTGCGGATCAACTTGTGGGTCGCGGCCTGCGCCACCGGGCGGACGATGATCTCGTCCAGGTTGATGTGGTGCGGCACTGAGACGGCGTACTTGACGACGTCGGCGACGTCCTCCGGCGTGAGCGGCTTCTCGACGCCGGCGTACACCTTGGCTGCAGCAGTGGCATCGCCAAGGCGGTTGAGCGCGAATTCCTCCGTGTGGACGAGGCCGGGCGCCACCTCGATGACGCGGATGTTGTTCTCGGCTTCCTCCAGGCGCAGGGCGCCGGTCATGGCGTGCTGGGCAAACTTGGCCGCGTTGTAACCGCCGCCGCCCTCGTAGGCCGTGAATCCCGCGGTCGACGTCAGGTTCAAAACTGTGCCCTCGCCGTTGGCCCGGAGCATCGGGAGGAAGGCCCGGGTCAGCTTCAGGGTACCGAGCACGTTGACTTGGTACATCCAGTCCCAGTCTTCGGTCTGCGCATTGGCCAGGGTGTCTGCGCCCCGTGCGCCGCCGGCAATGTTGATGAGCGTGTCCGCTCCCCCTGCCTCGGTGACGGCCGAGAGCAAGGCCGCGACGTCGTCGTCGTTGGTGATGTCCGCGGCGAACGGCACGGCGCCGCTCTCGGCGCCGAGTGTCTCGAGCCGCTCCGCACGGCGGGCGACAGCGAATACCTTCCATCCATCGGCGGTGAGGGCCCGCACTGTGGCTTCGCCGATTCCCGTGCTGGCGCCGGTCACTACTGCGATCTTCTGGGACACCGTGGATGACGTTTCAGGAGCAATCATGTCACCAGCCTATCGCCGCCCCCTCCCCCTCCCAGTTGTCCCACTCATTGTTTCCCCTGTGCTGGACGTCAACACCTCGCGCACCAACTCTCTCTGCCTTCACTAAGGCTGGGACAGATGGCGCGGATTTCATCGCCGAGAGTGCCTCGGACACAATGGGCAACACAGAATTCGGATCTTGGAGAATCCACCTCGCCGGAATACGCACCACTGGGATGCCCTGCATGATCAAGGAATTCCAACGCCTGCGGTCGTTCTCGAATTCCTGTGGCCCCGAGTGGAACTTCCGACCATCGACTTCGTAGACAAGTCCTCCATTGACGACACCATCCACTCTTCCCACTCCGGCGATCTGCACCTGCGTGTTCACCTGGAATCCTGCGTCTTCCAGGGCAAGACGAGCCAAGGTTTCCGGCATAGACTGTGAATCGGCGCGGATCCTGCCGATCAGGAGCCGGATCCGCCAGTCGCGGGAACCGGAGAAGTGCGACTCGAGGTCCCGCAGCATGACCCGTCCGCCCGCAACGGCCCCTTCTGCGACTACAAGCGCCTGCCACGCCGGAGCGCACCTGAAGGCCTGGCACACAGCGTCGAATTCCGAAACCACAAGCTGTCTGGCTGAACGTTTGCCCCGATGGACCACGCAGCCGGGAATCTCCTTGGCGCTGTCCCTGACAACGTGGGGCACGGCGGCCGGTTTCCAGACCCATAGGCCCCGGGCCGATGCCGCAGAAAGGCACGCCAAGGACACATTCTGCCCGGCTGCTTTGACAATGTCGGGTCTGGCCGACGGAAGCGCGTAGGTACCTCGCGCAGTCTTCATCAAGAGCCCGTGGTCGACAAGCTCCCGGATTTGGAACCTGTCCAGGCCTATCCGCCGTAAATGGCTGAAACGGCATATACCCCAATTGCGCTGCAGCATGCGCTGTATCTCGTCCATGGCTCAACCGTGCTTCGCGCCGACAAGGCAATTCCAGCCTTCAATTGCCGTATGTGGACATCGCGCAGACCGTGTTCCTCCCCCAGCTGTCCCATCGCCGGTGACGGGTGTGGGCCCCGTCAACACCATGCGCCCCACACTCCTCCCGGGACGCAGACAATGGGACAGCTGGGAGAGGGAGCAGTGGCGGCCCGCATGCTACGGCACGTCCGTGTGCCACGGAACAAAGGGTGCCATGAAACAATTGGCCCATGGCTGAATCAACGCAGGGTACAGACACGCCCGCCACCGCCCCCATCAACGTTCCCGACAAGCCGGCCCTTGAAGGCCTTGAGGCTGCTCTGACGCAGCGCTGGCTTGACGAAGGAACCTACAAGTTCAACCCGGACACCACCCGGGAGCAGGTCTACTCGATCGACACTCCCCCGCCCACCGCATCCGGTTCGCTCCACGTGGGCCACATGTTCTCGTTCACGCAGACGGATGTCCAGGCCCGCTACATGCGCATGACCGGCAAGAACGTCTTCTACCCGATGGGCTGGGACGACAACGGGCTGCCCACCGAGCGCCGCGTCCAGAACTACTACGGCGTCCGCTGCGATCCCGCCATTCCTTACAACGCCGACTACCGGCCGCCGGCACAGCCGGCGAAGAACCAGCGCGACTTCGACGTCGTCTCGCGCCAGAACTTCATCGAACTCTGCGAGGAACTCGCCGTCGAGGACGAGAAGGTCTTCGAAAACCTGTTCCAGACCCTCGGCCTGTCCGTTGACTGGGACCTGACGTACCGCACGATCGACGACACCTCGCGCGCGGTGTCCCAGCGCGCCTTCCTCGCCAACCTGAACGCCGGGGACGCCTACATGGCCGAGGCCCCCACCTTGTGGGACGTGACGTTCCGTACCGCCGTCGCGCAAGCCGAGTTGGAGGACCGCGAGGTTGCCGGCGCGTACTACCGCTACCCCTTCTTCACCGCTGACGGCGAGAAGATCTACATCGAGACAACGCGTCCGGAACTGCTCGCCGCGTGCGCGGCGCTGGTGGCGAACCCCGACGACGAGCGCTACCAGCCGCTGTTCGGCAAGACCGTCACGTCCCCCCTGTTCGACGTCGAACTCGAAGTCAAAGCCCACCCGCTCGCCAAGGCGGACAAGGGCTCCGGCATCGCGATGGTCTGTACCTTCGGCGACCTCACTGACGTCACCTGGTGGCGCGAACTGCAGTTGCCCACCCGCGCCATCATGGGCCGCGACGGCCGCATCATCTCAGAGACACCTGAGTGGATCACCACCGACGCCGGCAAGGAAGCCTACGCGGCAATCGCCGGCAAGACGGCGTTCTCTGCCAAGGAGGCAGTGGTCGAGCTTCTCATTGCCGCCGATCTGCTGGATGGCGAGCCCAAGAAGATCACGCACCCCGTGAACTTCTTCGAGAAGGGCGACAAGCCCCTTGAAGTTGTTACGTCGCGCCAGTGGTACATCCGCAATGGCGGCCGGGACGAGGACCGCCGCGAACGGTTGATCGCGCGCGGACACGAGATCGAGTTCCACCCGTCCTTCATGCGCTCCCGCTACGAGAACTGGATCTCCGGGTTGAACGGTGACTGGCTCGTTTCACGCCAGCGCTTCTTCGGCGTGCCGATCCCCGTCTGGTACCCGCTGGATGCCCAGGGCAACCCGGACTACGCAAACCCCATCCTGCCGTCCGACGAGTCCCTTCCGGTAGACCCTGCGGCAGACGCGGCCCCCGGCTTCGACGAGTCCCAGCGCGAGCAGCCCAACGGCTTCATCGGAGACGCCGACGTTCTGGACACCTGGGCCACGTCCTCGCTGACCCCGCAGATCGTGGGCGGCTGGAGCCGTGACGAGGAATTGTTCGGCAAGGTCTACCCCTTCGACCTCCGCCCGCAGGGACACGACATCATCCGCACCTGGCTCTTCTCCTCGGCTGTGCGGGCCGATGCGTTGCAGAACAGCGCGCCGTGGAAGCACGCCGCCATCTCGGGCTGGATCCTGGACCCGGACCGCAAGAAGATGTCCAAGTCCAAGGGCAACGTGGTTGTTCCCACCGACGTCCTGAACGAGTTCGGTTCCGACGCCGTCCGTTACTGGGCCGCGTCGGCCAAGCTCGGTGCGGACACCGCCTACGAGATCGCCCAGATGAAGATCGGCCGCCGCCTGGCCATCAAGCTTCTCAACGCCTCCAAGTTCGTGTTGAACCTGGGCGCTACCGAGAACTCGGTGGTCGGTGCGGATCTGTCCGTCCTGACCAACCCCGGGGTTGGTCTCCCCCACGCGGAAAAGACGCCCGCGTGGGGACCCCTGACCAACCCCTTGGACCGGGCATTATTGGCCCAGCTGGCCGACGTCGTGGCCCAGTCCACCAAGGCGTTCGACAACTACGACTACGCGCGCGCCCTGCAGATCACGGAATCGTTCTTCTGGCAGTTCACGGACGACTACGTGGAACTCATCAAGGACCGCGCCTACGGTGCGGCCGGCGAGACCGAGCAGGCATCCGTGCTTGCTGCCCTTGCCACCACGCTGGATTCGCTGTTGCGCCTGTTCGCGCCGTTCCTGCCCTTCGCCACCGAGGAGGTCTGGAGCTGGTGGCGCACGGGTTCGGTTCACCGCGCGGCATGGCCGGCAGCCGTGGAAATCGTCGACGGCGACACCACCATGCTGGGCACCGTCGGCGTCGCGCTAAGCGGCATCCGCAAGGCCAAGTCCGAGGCCAAGGTCAAGCAGCGCACCGAGGTCCTCTCCGCCACGATCACCGCTACCGAGTCGTTTGTTGCACAGCTGGAAGCCGGGCTGGGAGACCTGAAGGCCGCGGCCAACGCACAGGAGATTTCACTGGTAGCCGGCGACGGCGAACTCACGGTGAGCGACGTGGTCCTGGCACCTGCCGAGGAGCCCGCTCAAGCGTAGTTTAGGAGAGCCCGGGAGTTCCCGGGCCGCCCGGGAGTTTCCGGGCAAAGGGGAAGCCCCATCAGCGTTTAGCCGTTGGTGGGGCTTCGACTTTCGGCTGCCTGATGACGTCTTGACAGTCTGGCGGAATCCTCGGACTTTCAGGTCTTCCTACCTCGTCACTGGTAGCTTGCATCCAACTTTGCCGAAGGCTGCGTCAGATGCATATCACTGAATCTCTGGTTTCCGTGTCCCTCTTCTTTCGAAGTGGGTAAGTTCTATTCTTGACCCGCTCCCCGGCCAGCACAACCCCTCTCCAGGAACTACTGGCATGTAATTCGGGCACCTCGTGGCGGGGTTCTGGGGTTGGGTGCTTTGTGGCACAGTGTTGCTATGCCAGAACTTCCCGAAGTGGCCGGGCTGACTGCCTTCCTGGGCAGGAATCTTCTCGGTGCTGAACTGACGAAGATCCAGATCACGTCTTTTGCCGTGCTGAAGACAGCCGATCCTCCTTACTCAGCCCTGGAGGGTCGCAAAATCGTCGGCGTGGAACGCTTCGGAAAGTTCGTCAGTCTCGACGCCGAGGGCATCCATTTCGTCTTCCACCTCGCCAAGGCCGGGTGGATCCGCTACACGGAGCAGCCATCGCAGACCCAGCTGCGGATGGGCGGCAGCAATATTGCCGCGAGGCTCGGCTTCACCAAGAGCGACGGCTCAACCCACGTCGGCGTGGACCTGACGGAGGCCGGAACGAAGAAGAGCCTGGCCGTATACGTGGTGCGCAGCCCCTTGGACGTTCCCGGGATCGCGGCACTCGGTCCGGACCCGCTGAGCCCTGCGTTCACGGAAGAAACTCTGGCCGGAATCCTTTCCACAAGCGCGCACCAGATCAAGGGACTCCTTCGGAGCCAAAGTGTCATGGCGGGCATCGGCAACGCCTACAGTGACGAGATCCTTCACGCAGCCAGGATTTCACCGTTCGCGATCGCCAAGTCGCTGGACAAGGACACAACCCGTGTGCTTTATGAGTCCATCGAAAGTGTCCTGGGTACGGCTGTCGCCGCCGCCGTCGGGAAAGCCTCAAGCGAACTCAAGGACACGAAGCGGAACACCATGCGGGTCCACGGCAGGGCGGGCCAGCCTTGCCCTGTGTGCGGGACCACCATCCGCGAGGTGTCCTTTGCCGACACTTCGTTGCAGTATTGCCCTGGCTGCCAGACAAACGGGAAGATCCTCGCGGACCGTAGAACGTCGCGGTTCCTGAAATAGCTGTGACTGCGGCACGAACGACCGCCGCGGCGCCGGCTGGTTGGATTCAGGCTAGTTGAATTCCGGGCTTTCCGTACGGCTGCGCTTGAGCTCGAAGAAGTGCGGGTAGCCGGCCAAGGTGACGGTGGCGTCCCAGATCCGGCCGGCTTCCTCGCCACGGGGAATACGGGTGAGGACAGGGCCGAAGAAGGCCGTGCCGTTGACCGCGACCACGGGGGTGCCGACGTCCTGGCCCACCAGGGAAATACCGGATTCGTGGCTGGCACGCAGTTGCACGTCGTATTCCTCGGAATCGGCGAAGCGGGCCAATTCGGCGGGCAGGCCGGTTTCAGCCAGTGCCTTGGAGATGACCTCGGCGAAATCCTTGATGCCTTCGTGGTGGATGAGGGAACCCATCGCGTCGTACAGCGGCTTGATGTACTCGTTTCCGTGCAGCTCGCGGGCGGCAATGATGACACGGACGGGTCCCCAGCCCAGCTTCATTTTCTCGGTGTACTCGGCAGGCAGCTCGCGGCCTTCGTTGAGGACAGAGAGACTCATGACGTTCCAGTTGGTCTCAATGCCGCGAACGTCTTCCACTTCACCCATCCAGCGGGATGTCACCCAGGCAAAAGGGCACATGGGATCGAACCAGAAATCGACCTTGTTGGCGGTCTGCTCGGGCACAGGGAACTCCTTCGATAGGCGTAAGGGGGCGCGCTAGCCGGACGAAACGATGTCCGGCGCCAATGATGCCAACCCCAGGCTAGGCGGACTTATTCCGACGCTTCGCAATGACCTCGTGCGCGATCATGGTGGGCTGGCCCTTCTTGTTCACGGCGTCGGCAGTGATGACGACGCTGGCGATGTCATCCCTGCTGGGCAGGTCGAACATGACCGGCAGCAGCACCTCCTCCATGATGGCACGCAGGCCGCGGGCTCCGGTGCCACGTTCAAGGGCCTGGTCCGCAATCGAGTCAAGGGCGTCGTCGTCGAACAAAAGCTCCACGCCGTCCAGCTGGAACATCTTCTGGTATTGCTTGATCAGGGCGTTCTTGGGCTTGGAGAGAATCTGGATGAGGGCGGAACGGTCAAGGTTGGACACGGTGGTGATCACAGGCAGGCGTCCGATGAATTCGGGAATGAGGCCAAACTTGAGCAGATCCTCCGGCATCACCTCGCCGTAGCTGTCCGCGTTGTCCTTGACCTCGTTGAGCGGGGCCCCGAAGCCTATGCCCTTCCGGCCGGACCGCGATCCAATGATGTCCTCGAGCCCGGCGAAAGCACCGGCCACAATGAACAACACGTTGGTGGTGTCGATCTGGATGAATTCCTGATGCGGGTGTTTACGTCCGCCCTGCGGCGGAACCGAGGCCACGGTGCCCTCAAGGATCTTCAGGAGCGCCTGTTGCACGCCTTCGCCGGACACATCGCGCGTGATGGACGGGTTCTCGCTCTTGCGCGAAATCTTGTCGATCTCGTCGATGTAGATGATGCCTTGTTCGGCCTTCTTGACGTCGTAGTCTGCGGCCTGGATGAGCTTCAGCAGGATGTTTTCGACGTCCTCGCCAACGTATCCGGCCTCGGTCAGGGCCGTGGCGTCGGCGACGGCGAAGGGTACGTTCAGCCTGCGGGCCAGGGTTTGTGCCAGGTAGGTCTTGCCGCAGCCGGTGGGGCCGATCAGCAGGATGTTGGACTTGGCGATCTCCACGTCTTCGTGGTGTCCACCTTCGCCGAGGCCGGTCTTCGGTGCGTGGCCCGCCTGGATGCGCTTGTAGTGGTTGTAGACCGCGACGGCGAGGGAGCGTTTCGCGGGCTCCTGGCCAATGACGTATTCCTGGAGGAAGTCGAAGATCTCCCGCGGCTTGGGCAACTCGAAGCTGCCAAGATCCGATACTTCGGCGAGTTCCTCTTCGATGATCTCGTTGCAGAGTTCGATGCACTCGTCGCAGATGTACACGCCGGGCCCGGCAATCAGCTTCCGCACCTGCTTTTGGCTCTTTCCGCAGAAAGAACACTTCAGCAGATCCGTGCTCTCGCCAATCCGAGCCATGTGGGAATCCCTTCGTTTCATGCGGGTGGTGCAGCCCCGTACCTATCCGCAATTTCGCAAGATCGCAGCGGGGGCGCCACCATGACAACTTCCACTGTAGGACACAATGGGCTGCTTGGGTTGAAACAGAACGCCGATGCGGTCCATATTTCCTGAACCGCACCGGCGTCGAGTTTTGGCCAGTTACCTGGCGATCGCCTGGGGCTTGATCTTGCGGGAATCGAGCACCTGGTCGATCAATCCGTAGTTCATTGCCTCGGCAGCGGTGAGGATCTTGTCGCGCTCGATATCGTTGTTGACCTGCTCCGGCGTCCGCCCGGAGTGCTTGGCCAGCGTGTCCTCAAGCCATGAGCGCATGCGCATGACTTCTGCGGCCTGGATCTCAAGGTCGGAAGCCTGGCCTCCTTGGCCGCCGGACAGCGACGGCTGGTGGATCAGGACCCGGGCGTTGGGCAGGGCGAGGCGCTTGCCCGCAGTACCTGCCGCGAGCAACACGGCCGCGGCGCTGGCCGCTTGGCCCAGGCAAACGGTCTGGATCTCCGGGCGAATGTACGTCATCGTGTCGTAGATCGCCGTCATGGCCGTGAACGAGCCACCCGGGGAGTTGATGTACAACGTGATGTCGCGGTCCGGGTCCGTGGACTCGAGCACCAGCAGCTGGGCCATGATGTCGTCGGCAGAAGCGTCGTCAACCTGTACACCGAGGAAGATGATCCGGTCCTCGAAGAGCTTCGTGTACGGGTCCTGGCGTTTGAAGCCGTAGGGCGTGCGCTCCTCGAATTGCGGGAGGACGTAGCGGCTGGACGGGAGATTACCGGCAGACCATCCAAAGTTGTAGTTCATGTTATTGCTCCTGATCTGAATGTTTCTTGGTGCCGGTTAGTTCTCTGAGTTCGAGGCGTTGGCCGTTCCGCCACCGCCGGCAACCGAGCCTGCGTGGGCGGCGATCTTGTCGAAGAAGCCGTACTCGAGAGCGTCGACGGCCGTGAACCACTTGTCGCGGTCATTGTCCTTGAGGATGGTATCGACAGTCTGCCCGGTCTGTTCGGCAGTCAGCTCAGCCATCACCTTCTTCATGTGCAAGATCAATTCGGCCTGGATCTTGATGTCCGACGCCGTGCCACCGATGCCGCCGGAAGGCTGGTGCATCAGGATGCGGGCGTTGGGCGTGGCGTAGCGCTTGCCCTTGGTGCCCGAGGAAAGAAGGAACTGGCCCATGGAGGCCGCGAGTCCGGTGGCAACCGTCACGACGTCGTTCGGGATGAACTGCATGGTGTCGTAAATGGCCATGCCGGCAGTCACGGAGCCGCCAGGAGAGTTGATGTACAGGTAGATGTCCTTCTCCGGGTCTTCAGCGGAGAGGAGGAGGAGCTGGGAGCAGATCGCGTTGGCGTTTTCATCGCGGACTTCGGATCCGAGCCAAATGATGCGCTCTTTCAGCAGGCGGTTGTAGATGTAGTTGTCCTGGGCCGCTGGATCGACGGTTGCCATCCTGGGCGTCTCTGCGTGCTGTGACATAAGTACTTACCTCTCGCTGGTGACAGGGCCATTGCTGAACTTGCCATCCCTGATCTTCACTACTTGGACACTAACCGTTTTCCACGGCGATTTGTTCTCCCAAATCGCACTGTTCGCTGACGGCGCACGATTGCGGAAGGGGGCGCTTTCCATGCTCCCCGGGCTTAAACCAAGCCGCCCCCGGATCAAGGATCCGGGGGCGGCGAGAGTTGAAACTAGAACTTCACGGCAGCGGGGTCGTCGCTCGGAACAACAGCTGCTTCTGCGGCTTCCTCGACTGAAACCTCTTCGCCGGCGGGGCGCACGAAGTCGCTGAGGTCGACCTTGTTGCCTTCGGAGTCGACAACCTCGGCCTGGCCGAGGACAACTGCGAGAGCCTTACGGCGACGTACCTCGGAAACCATCATGGGAACCTGGCCGCTCTGATCGATGATCTGGGCGAACTGGTTCGGGTCCATGCCGTACTGGCTTGCCGTGCTGACGATGTAGTCGATCAGCTCGTTCTGGCTGACGCTCACTTCTTCCTTGTCGGCAATGGCGTCAAGGATGATCTCGTTCTGGAAGGCGCGGGCAGTGTTGGCCTTGACCTCGGCGCGGTGTTCCTCGGTGTCGTGCTCGCCTTCGCCGTGGGCGTTCTCCGGGTTGAAGTGCGCTTCGAGCTGCTCTTCGACCACAGAATCCGGAACCGGAACCTCGATGAGCTCTACGAGCTTGTCCAGGACCTTGTCGCGGGCTTCGACGCCCTGGCCGACGACCTTGGAATCAGCGGCCTGCTTGGCAAGGTCTTCACGCAGTTCAGCGAGGGTGTCGAACTCGGATGCCAACTGGGCGAAGTCGTCGTTGGCCTCAGGAAGCTCGCGCTCCTTGACGGTCTTGACGGCAACCTTGACCTGGGCTGCCTCGCCGGCGTGCTCGCCGCCAACCAGCGTGGTGTCGAAGATTGCTTCTTCTTCGGCAGAAAGGCCGGTAACGGCCTCGTCGAGCCCCTCAAGCATGGTGCCTGCGCCAACCTGGTAGGACAGGCCGGTGGCGGAGTCGATCTCGGCGCCGTCGATCGTGGCGGTGATGTCGATGGTCAGGAAGTCGCCATCGGCGGCCGGGCGGTCAACGGACTTCAGCGTGCCGAAGCGGCCGCGGAGCTCGTCGAGGGCCTTGTCGACGTCGGCGTCGGAGGAATCGGCTGCAGCAACCTCTACCTTGATGCCGGCGTAGTCAGGGAGCTCAACCTCGGGACGGACGTCGATCTCAACCTGGAACTTCAGTTCGCCGTCGGTCGAGGACGGGTCCGGAACCTCGGTGATCTCAACCTCGGGACGGCTCAGCGGGCGGAGGCCGGCTTCCTGGACGGCGGCCTGGTACCAGCCGTTGAGGCCATCGTTGATGGCGGTCTCCAAGACGTAGCCGCGGCCGACGCGCTGGTCAACCAGCTTGGAGGGAACCTTGCCCTTGCGGAACCCGGGAACCTGGATCTGCGAAGCAACGGTCTTGTAAGCGGCATCGATGCTCGGCTTCAGTTCCTCAAAGGGAACCTCAACGTTGAGCTTGACCCGCGTGGCGGTGAGGTTCTCGACAGCGCTCTTCACAGTCTAAGTACTCCTGGTTTTGTGGGATGGGGTTCTGCCGCGTTCCGGATCGGAACAGGCACACAGAGTCGGGGTGACAGGATTTGAACCTGCGACTTCCTGCTCCCAAAGCAGGCGCTCTAGCCAAGCTGAGCTACACCCCGTGAATGCACAGGACAGTCTACGGGCATCTCGGCGGAGAATGCACATTTGACACTTGGCCCCTGAATTAGGTTTAGTTATATCCGGCTTCAACAGCCACCGGAAAGGTGCGAGGAACACTCTGAGAGGTTCATAGAGATCCATGCAGTCTTGCCCGGGGACGTAGCTTAATGGTAAAGCCTCAGTCTTCCAAACTGATTACGCGGGTTCGATTCCCGTCGTCCCCTCCAAAGAACGAAGGGCCCCTCATCGAGGGGCCCTTCGTGTTTCCGCGCGTTGCACCCGCCAGGGGCGAACTTTAGCGCCTGACTTTTAGTTCTGGCAGCCCGGGCACCAATAGAGTTTGCGTGCACCGATCTCGGCCATCCCCACTACTTCGCCGCATCGCCGGCACGGCTGTCCCTGCCGCTTGTAGACAAAGTGCGCCTCGCCGTCGAGCGCTCCGGCGTTCCCGCCGCTCCCGCCGCTCCACAAAACCGACGGGGTCGTAACAATCCGCCCGTCACGGACGCCGTCGGACATCGCCGCCACGGTGTCATCCCACAGGCGACCGGCGGTTTCGGCGTTCAAGGAGCTGCCCGGAGTCCACGGATCAACGCGCCGGCGGAACAGCACCTCCGCGCGATAGATGTTGCCGATCCCGGCCACGACCGACTGGTCCATGAGGAGGAGCCCGACGGCGGTCTTGCGGCGCAGCAAGCGGCGGATGAACTCCTCGCGGTCGCCAGGGCGGTTGTGGAGGGGATCGGGACCTAAGCGCGCCAGGACGGCCGCGGCCTCCGCCTCGGTGATCGCTGCGCACGTGGTGGCGCCCCTCAGGTCTGCCCAGCCGTTCGCCGAAACGAGGCGCACGCGCACGGCACCCACCGGCTCGGGCGGACCCGCGTAGCTGCTTATGGGGCTCGCTGCACCGGGACCCGCACCCAGGCCAGCATCCTGTTTTGCGTCTTGTGAGAAAGTCTCGCGTTCGCCGATACGGCGCGGCGCCCCGATGCTCGACGCCCCGCGGAAGGATTCATCGCCACCGAAACTCCACGCACCGTAGAGACCCAGATGGACATGCAGAAGCACCCCATGGTCAAAACGGAGGAAGAGCTGCTTGCCGTGCGCCGTCGCTTCGAGCAGTTCGTGGCAGTCCAAAAGCGCCGCGCCCGCAGTGAAGCGGCCTTGGGGGCTGGAGACCTCCAGCACCTGGCCGGCAAAAACATCCTGGAACTGGCGTGCCAGGCGATGGATGGAATGCCCTTCAGGCACTACGCAACGATTTCGCCGGTGTTCTCATAGACGGCGATTTTTCCGATGCGGCGAACGTGGCGTTCGTCGTTGCTGAACGGTTCTTCCAGGAAGGCCTCGATCAGTTCGGTGGCTTCCTCGACAGTGTGCTGGCGGCCCCCGACGGCAACCACGTTGGCGTCATTGTGCTCTCGGGCCAGTTTCGCAGTGGAGAGGTTCCAGGCGAGTGCGGCCCGGACACCCTTGACCTTGTTCGCGGCAATTTGTTCACCGTTGCCGGATCCGCCCAGGACGATGCCCAGTGCGTGAACGCCGGCCTCTTGGTCGGCAACTACGGCCGCGGCCGCGTTGATGCAGAACGAAGGGTAGTCATCCAGGGCGTCGTACACCTTGGGGCCGTGGTCAACAACGTCGTAGCCTTTGGCAGTCAAGTGGCTGACGAGGTGGGCGCTGAGCTCCATGCCGGCGTGGTCCGTGGCAATGTGGACGCGGGGTGTGGTCACAGGAAGTCCATTCAGTCTGGCACGCGAACGCGGCAATGCCGGGCGCGGCGGTGAGGGATGCGGTTCCTAGGTTACTAGGATCGGGCCCCGGCTCACCTCTTAAGACGAAGCCAGCAGGCCGGACAACCTTCCCGCCGCTTAGGGGGCCGGAGGCTGCTCGCCGCGCTGGGCCCGCGCCGCGACGCGGTTCAGGATTCCTGCGAGCCGGTCCGCAGTGGCCGAGGTCCCGGCGCTGAACGCCACCCTGCGGCCGCTGAGCTGACGGACGACGACGGCGGGACCGCTGCTTACGAGCATGGCCGTCGCTCCTCCGTGGTGCCGGAGTCCCCAGCCGCCAAAGTCGGCGGCCCTGACTTCCTGCGCCGCAGCGCCTGCGATATCCACGGCAGGCACCGTGAGGACCCTCAGAACCCCCGCGACAAAGACCTGCACGCCTCCCCTGTCCGCCCTGACCCGGACGAAGAGGAAACACGCTCCTATGACGGCGACCACTGCGAGCAGTGCGCCCAACCACGGGAGCGCAATCGCGATCAACATGGCGGGGAACAAGGTGGCCACGCAGATCATCACGAACACCGAACTCCGCGCGTGGACCCACAGCAACATGGAATCCTCCGCCAGGCCGGGGTCTTCCGTCCGGATCCTTTCGTCCTCGAGGGCGGCGTCGTCTTCCGGTGTCCAATGCGGGTCAGGCTTGAAAGCCATCATCATGACCACGCCCAGCGGCAGGGCCGCGCCCGCGCCCAGCGCGAGGACCGTGGCATCGACGTGGGAGCTGCGGGCGTCGGTGAGGCCGGTTTGCCCCACGAGGCCGGCGGCCAGCACGGAGGTGATGAAGAGGGTCACCATAAGGCCCATGCCCATCATGACCCGGCGCATGATCACGGGCCGGGCAAGGGGAACCGCCTGGATGAACACCAGCCAGCCCGCGACGACCAGGAAGCCTCCGCCGCCTAAAACGTAGGTGAGGAACGGCGCAAAGCTGATTCCGCCGTCGGCGTTCCACGCGATGGCGACAGGATCGGGAAGGTTGTTGCGCAACATGAGTGCGCACACAGCAAATGCGCCGGCCAGCAGCACTGGAAACGCCACCGCAAAGCGGAGTGCCCGGAGGTCCAACGAGTCGCGCATCTTTCCCATATTCCAACGCTACCCCGCGCCGGCGACACTGTGATCGAGCGTCCTTGCCAAGCCGGAATCAAGTGAAAGAATGACTTCACAGCGCCGGCGCTGGCTGAAACCAACCGGCTTCTCGAAACCATTCTTGGAGGCAAACCTTGCCAGGCCTGAACTTGACGCGCGCCGAAGCCGGACAGCGCGCAAAATTGCTCAGCGTGACCTCGTATGACGTCACGCTCGACTTGACCAAGGGCGCCTCGGTCTTCGGCTCCACCACGGTGGTGAAGTTTTCCGCCGTCGAGGGCTCCTCGAGCTTTATCGACGCGATCACGGAGACCGTGCACAGCGTGACGTTGAACGGCACCGAACTCGATCCGGCGGTGGTGTCCGACGGCGTGCGCATCCAGTTGCCCGGGCTCGTCGCGGAGAACGAACTCAGGGTAGTTGCCGATGCCCCCTACATGAACACCGGTGAGGGCCTGCACCGTTTCGTGGACCCGGTGGACAACGAGGTCTACCTGTACACGCAGTTCGAGGTGCCCGATTCCCGCCGCATGTTCGCTGTGTTCGAGCAGCCGGACCTGAAGGCCGCATTCACGTTCACGGTCACTGCACCCTCGCACTGGGACCTGATCTCCAACTCGCCCACTCCGGTACCGGTGGAAACCACTCCCGCGGACGACGGCGGCGCGCGCTCCGTCTGGCATTTCGCCCCGACTCCCCGCATCTCTTCCTATGTCACCGCCTTGATCGCGGGACCGTACCAATCGGTCCGCAGCGAGGTCCGCAGCTCCGATGGCCGCGTCATCCCGCTCGGGGTGTTCGCCCGCAAGTCCCTCATGCAGTACCTGGACGCCGACAACATCTTCGAACTGACCCGCCAGGGTTTTGAGTTCTTCGAGGCCCAGTTCGGCTTCCCGTACCCCTTCGAGAAGTACGATCAGCTGTTCGTTCCCGAGTTCAATGCCGGCGCGATGGAAAATGCCGGCGCCGTGACCATCCTCGAAGGCTACGTCTTCCGGGGCAAGGTCACCGACGCCCAGATCGAACGCCGCGCCATCACTGTGCTGCACGAGCTGGCCCACATGTGGTTCGGGGACCTCGTCACGATGCGCTGGTGGAACGACCTCTGGCTCAACGAGTCCTTTGCCGAGTACATGTCCCACCTGGCCGCGGTCGAGAACACCGAATTTGACCGGGCGTGGACCACCTTTGCCTCGGTGGAGAAATCCTGGGCGTACCGGCAGGACCAATTACCCACGACCCACCCGATTTTCGCCGAGATCAACGATCTCCGGGACGTCGAGGTCAACTTCGATGGCATCACCTATGCCAAGGGAGCTTCCGTGCTGCGGCAGTTGGTTGCCTGGGTGGGACCGGAGCAGTTCATGGCCGGCGTCGGCGAGTACTTCCAGAAGCATGCGTGGCAGAACACCGAACTGGTGGACCTCATGAAGGAACTCGAAGCTGCCAGCGGCCGCGATCTGGACCAGTGGGGCAAGCTCTGGCTCGAGACTGCCGGCGTCAATACCCTCTCCCCCGAGCTCGAGGTCGACCCAGACGGCACCATCACGTCTTTTGCGATCGTGCAGACGGCTATCGTCGAGCAGCCCACCTTGCGGCCGCACCGCCTCGCCGTGGGGTTCTATGACCTCTCAGCCGAAGGCAAACTTGAGAGGACCCACAGGGAGGAGCTCGACGTCGACGGCCCCCGGACCGACGTTCCCGCCCTTGCCGGAATGGCGCGTCCGGACCTGGTCCTGCTCAACGACGACGACCTCGCCTACGCCAAAGTGCGCCTCGACCCCAGCTCCTTGGCCACCGCGAAGGCCCACCTGAAGGACTTCGCCGGCAGCCTGCCCCGCACACTCGTATGGGGCTCTGCGTGGGATGCAGCCCGCGACGGCGAAACCCCGGCCCGTGGCTACGCCGAGCTGATCCTGGCGAACATCGCGTCCGAGACCGATTCCTCCGTAATCCAGACCCAGCTCCGCCAGCTGGCCACTACTTTGACTTACTACGTCGCGGTCGAACACAAGGATGCCGCCACGGTGGCCGCCGCTGACACGCTGTGGGAACTTTCGAAAACCGCGGCTGCCGGATCGGACGCCCAGCTGCAATTCGTGAAAACTTTCGCCTTGCTCTCCGCCAGCAGCTCCCAACTGGAGACAATCCAAGCGGTCCTGGACGGCAGCATTGTCCTGGACGGACTGACCGTTGACCAGGACCTGCGCTGGGAGCTCCTCACCGCGCTGGTGGTGGGCGGGCGCGAAGGCCAGGACCGGATCGACGCCGAACTCGGGCGCGACCACACGGCCAATGGCCAGAACGCCGCCGCCTTGGCGACGGCTGCCCTTCCTACACCCGAGGCCAAGGCCGCCGCGTGGAAGAAGATCGTGGTCACGGGCGAGCTTTCCAACGCCATTCAAAGCTCCGCCGTCACGGGCTTCACCCGGGTGCTGGACACCTCCCTGCTGGAGCCGTACGCCGAGGTGTACTTTGAGGCCGTACCTGAGATTGTCGCCAGCCGCACCTTTGCGCTGGCCCAGCAAATCGTCGTCGGGCTCTACCCGGCGCAACTGACCACGCAGGCCACGGTTGACCGCACGGACAAGTTCCTCGCTGAGCTGCCGGCGGACAGCAGCGCCCTGCGCCGCATGATGCTCGAAAACCGCGACGGCGTTGCCCGTGCCTTGAAAGCCCGCGCGGCAGACGTCTAAAAACCATCGGATAAATCACCGTCCGGCCCCGGTTCCGCTTCAATGGAACCGGGGCCTTTCCGTATGCCGCCCGCGAAAGCACCCCCCGCTAGACTTTCCCCATGAGCCTGGACGAACACCGCTACTCCCTGACCGTGCGCTGGACCGGAAATCTGGGCACCGGGACTTCCACCTACCGCGGCTACACGAGGGACCACGACGTCGAGATCCCCGGCCTGCCCGTCCTGAAGGGATCCTCGGACCCCACCTTCCATGGCGACCGCAGCCGGTACAACCCCGAACAACTGCTCCTCACCGCACTCTCCCAGTGCCACATGCTGTCTTTCCTGCATGTCGCGGTCAAACACGGGGTGGTGGTCACGGATTACGTGGACCACGCCGAGGGCTTGATGAGGCTCAATCGCGATGGCAGCGGCCAGTTCGAGAACGTCACCTTGAAGCCGCAAGTCACGGTTGCCGACCCGGCGCATATTTCCCTCGTGGACGAACTGCACCATGAGGCCAACCAGGTGTGCTTTATCGCGAGGAGCGTCAATTTTCCCGTTCTGCATGAGCCAAGCACGATGGCGGCCGTCAGCTAGCCAGGCTGTTCAGCCAAGAACCAGGATGCACGACCGGCCACGCTACGGCGATAGGGTTGACCGTGGACAGAGTGTTCAGCGCCCGGCAAAAGGGCCCGGCGAACAATTGGATCCCGTGAGGAGCATTCCCGCACATGAACGTCGCCTCGTCGACCGACAACATCGTGGCCGATGCAGCCAAAATCGATTACGCGTCAATCTTCGTGACGCTGGGCATTGGGTTGGTGGTCTGGGTTGTGGCCCGGTTCATCATCCTGCGTATTACCCGCCGAGTGGCCGAGGGCACCAGCTTCTTCAAGAAACCGCATTTCAGGTGGGTCCAGCCGGCCTTCCGGGCGCTCGACCATGAACGGCGCGCCCAACGCGCCCACACGATCGGGTCGCTGCTGACAAGCGTGCTGAGCGTGGTTGTGGTGGTCATCGTCATCATCTACGTCCTCAAATACCTGAATGTGGATATTGCACCGCTGCTCACGAGCGTCGGGATTTTGGGTGTGGCCATTGGCTTCGGCGCCCAACAGCTCATCCGCGATTTCCTGTCCGGCATCTTCATCACCATCGAGGACCAGTTCGGAATCGGCGATGTGATTGTGACCACCGAAGTGATTGGCACCGTTGAATCTGTAGGCCTCCGGATCACCCGGCTCCGGGCCGAAGACGGTGCCATCTGGTATCTGCGCAACGGGGAAATCCTTCGGGTGGGCAACCGCTCGCAGGGCGACTACGTGCCGGAGGAACCCGCCGTCCCGGACGACGTTCCGCCTGCACCCCCGGGTACTGCGCCTGCCGAAACCGCTGCATCCGGTGCGCCTCAATCTTCAAAGGAATCCCTCAAGATTCAAGAGCAGAAAGCAGGCGAGTGACATGGCCAGCCAGCCGGAATCAGCAACGCCGCAGCCTGCCGAACGGCGGCAGTTGATGCAAAACGATCCGTTCAGCCAGCCTGCCTACACCGACAGCTTCTATGAGGCCATCGGTGGCCACGGGACTTTCGTGAAACTCATCGATGTCTTCTACGACGGCGTCGCCGGAGATCCTTTGCTCCGGCCCATGTACCCCGAACAAGACCTCGCCCCGGCAAAGCGACGGTTCCTCATGTTCCTTGAGCAATATTGGGGCGGTCCGGGCACCTACAGCGAGGAACGTGGACACCCCCGGCTGCGGATGCGGCACATGCCGTTCCAGGTGACGCCCGAAGCCAAGGACCGCTGGCTCTTCCACATGCGCGCGGCAGTGGATTCGCTCGGCTTGTCGCCGCTACACCAAGGGACGCTGTGGGACTACATGGAGCGGGCCGCACTCACGATGGTCAACAGTCCGTCGGTCCAGCAGCCCTGAGCTTGTAAGACGGCGCCATGTGCCGGCCCTGAGCTTGTAGCCCGGGCCTGCCCCAGCCTAGAGTGGGGCAGCAGGGTCCCTACGTAGCGCGGAACGCGACACGAAAGGGCCTGCCTAGAGTGGGGCAGCAGGGTCCCTACGTGGCGCGGAACGCGACACGAAAGGGCCTGCCTAGAGTGGGGCAGCAGGGTCCCTACGTGGCGCGGAACGC
>NZ_JBIYDB010000037.1:0-42233 GCF_044908325.1 Arthrobacter sp. GAS37 | reverse complement strand
ATCCCTCGATCCGACCGGTGCCGGCAGGACCCGATGGACAATGCGCTGGAAGCCCGCTTTGAACGCCTTCGCCATCACTTTCAGCGACCGATTCCAGGCCGCTGAAAACTACTAAAACAAACCGCCGGATACACCGTTTATGAGATAGTCCCTGGAAGCCGCTCCGTGCGCACCGGGTCCATGACCAGTCTCGAGCCGCATGACCGATTGCCGTGGAAAGTCGTATTGCCCGGCAGGATTCTCCCGCCGGGCAATACGCGTTCAGCTTCGTACTTATTCCTGAGCGGCGGGACGAATGAGCCATCGTCAGCGTTTCAGGGGTGGTTGCTGTCATGGCTTGTCTTTCCTAGGGCGGGTTGGAGAACCTCGGTCGCGAACTGTTCCAGGGAACGGTCCGGCCTTCCAAGGACTTCTTCGATGGTGTGGGTGCGGATTTTATCGCTCTTTGGCGGCGTTCTTTGAGGGGTCGATGGCGGACGCTTTGGTCGGTAGTGGGCTCCGCTTGAGTCACAAGCACGAGCTAAGGACGGCTCACATTGCTCACCAGCAGTGGTCTGGGATGTGAGGTTGTGTTGTCTACGGTGCGCTTTTCCGCGGGAGAACGAGGGCCGCTACCATTGCGGCGATGAAGAGCCCGCTCGCGACGACGAACGCTGCCTGGTAGCCCCCGATCAGATTCGCGGGCTCCATGCTGGAACCGTGAATCGCCGTGGTGTAGATCGTGTTGAGCAGAGCGACACCCAGAGCCCCGCCGAGCTGCTGGGCTGTATTGAGGACGGCGCTGGCGATTCCTGCGTCGTCGGGTGCGATGCCGGTGAGCGCCGCGGTGTTCATCGGCACGAACACGAGGCCGAGGCCGATGCCCATGAGTATCTCCGGAAGGAGAGCGCCCCCCACCCAGCTGGAGGACCCGTCGATGGTTGTCAGCAGCAGGAGACCAGCGGTCGCGAGCACCATGCCGATGATGATCAGCGGACGGGGGCCAGCGCGCGGCAGCAATCGAGACGTGATTTGTGTGACGACGACGAGGCTGATCGAGAACGGCAGAATCGACAGCCCGGCCTGGAGCGGCGTATAGCCGAGGTTAAGTTGTAGGTAGTAGGTCAGGAAAAGAAACATGCCGAACATGCCGGCGCCGACCAGAAATGCGATCAAGAACGCGATGCCTCTTGTGCGGTCCCCGATAATGCGGAGGGGCAGCATCGGGGCTGCGCTTTTGGTCTGCCACCAGACGAATAGTGCCAGGAGCGTAGCCGAGCCGATGAGCAGCATAAGTGTGCTCGGAGCCGTCCAGCCGCCGTTCGAGTCCGCCGCTAGCGTGAATCCGGCGACGAGGCCGCCCGACCCTGAGGTGGCGAGCACGGCACCGAGGGCGTCGAAGGTGCGGCTCATGGTGTGCACTCGGCTCTCCCGAATAGTGGGGAGAGCGGCGATCGCGGCGAAGGCTGCGATGGGAACATTGATGTAGAGACACCAGCGCCAATCGCTGTATTCGGTGAGAAATCCGCCAAGAAGGAGGCCGATCGCACCGCCAGCTCCCTGGACGGAGGCGTAGGCGCCGAAGGCTCTTGCTGGTTCGCGGCCGTCTGTGAAGGTCACAGCGAGCAGTGCGAGTCCTGCGGGGGCGAGGGCGGCGGCGAAGACGCCCTGGAGGGCGCGTGCGGCGAAGAGGATCTCGGCGCTCCAGGTTACGCCGCCCAGAGCTGAGGCGAGTGCGAAGCCGATCAGGCCGACGATCATGACGCGCTTCCGGCCGAAGGTATCGGCGATGCGGCCACCGAGCAGCAGCAGGCCGCCAAAGGTGAGGGCGTAGACCGTGAGCGCCCAGTGGCGATTCGCGTCGGTGATGCCAAGAGCGTGTTGTGCCTGAGGCAAGGCAATGTTCATGACCGAGGCGTCGAGCACGACCATGAGAGTGGCGAGTGAGATCACGCCAAGGGCGATCCAGCGTCGCGGGTCGGGCGGGGCGACGTGGACGGTCGTCGTTGCTATGTGGGGTGTCGGGGTCATGATGCTCCGGGGTGTTCAGAACGGGGTGGGTCAGGCTGTGCGTCGGACGGCAATGATGTTGTCGAGGACGGTTGCGGTTTCGCCCGCAGGACCGGTTGCCGTCCTGGAGGAGACTGCGGTCTCTATCGGCGTCCACGTGTCGTCCAGTTGCAAGGTCGCGAGTGTCTGCTCCGGTGCAGGGAAGACCTGCTGGTCCTGATTCCATGACCAGGGCGCGACGGAGGCGTGGTCGACGATTACGAGGAGGCCGGAGGGTGATACGAGATTTGCTACCCGCCGGATCGCCGCCGCACGGTCAATCTGTATCGGGGTGTGGAAGTAGCTCGCCGTGACCAGATCGAATGCGCCCTCCGGTGTTTCCTGATCCAGATCGGTGATGATCGTGGAGACCAGCCCGCTGAGACCCGCCTCGTGGGCTCGCGCTGCGGTCCGGCCCACGGCAGTCGGAGACACGTCGACGGCGGTGACGTGCCAGCCCTGACCGGCCAGCCACAGTGCGTCACCGCCGTGTCCGCATCCGACGTCAAGAGCTCTGCCCGGCGTGCCCGTCTGTAAAGCGACGACGCGTTCGAGCGCGGCGTTCGGGCGCGGAGCCCAGCCAGCATCCATCCCCGTGTAATGCGCCTCCCAAAAGTCCATGGAAGGAGTCTCGCCACTCATTCGCCCGCCTCGGCTGTGGCGGCGACCGCTGTCCGGATGTCTTCGAGAACGAGTTCGTGGTTCAGCATGCCGCCGGCGAGGGCGCCTGCGCCGATGGTCACGGACACGCTGGCGTTCGCGTCGACTACATTGCCGACGGCCCAGACGCCGGGCACGCTGGTGCGCCCGGCGGCATCGACGGCTGCGAACGAGCCCCACGGGGAGTCCACCCGGTCCGCGCCGAGCTGACGAAGTGGTTCGTCGCGAGGCGAGAAGAGGGGTGCCGTGAAAATCGCGTCGAGAGGGATGCGCCGTCCGTTGGCGAGATCCACCCCGGTAAGCCGTCCATCGGAGGAGACGACGCGGGCGACTGCGCCGCTGACGACCTCGATGCCGCGTGCCGCCAGTCCGGGCTCAGCCTCGGCTGTGGGAACGCCGACCTCGTTCTCCAAGTAGACGATCTGCGGTGACCACTGTCGGAGCAGTTGGGCTTGAAAGGTACTGCCGGGCCCGGTGGCGAGGATCCCGATCCGGCCATCGCCCACTTCGTAGCCATCGCAGTACGGGCAGACCGCTACCCCGCTGCCCCACCGTTCGCGCAGGCCTTCTATCTCGGGCAGCTGATCTTCCAGGCCTGTAGCGACGATCACGGCGCGGGCAGTAAACGTCTCGCCGTCACTGCACTCGACGGAAAACCCGCCGTCGACGGCCGTTGTCGCAACCACTCCGGCCGGTCGTACGACTCCTCCGTGGCGGATGACTTCATCTCGGCCGTCGGCGAGCAACTGCAGCGGGGTTTTCCCGTGGTGCCCGAGGACGGCGTGCACGTGGCCCGATGCGCGATTGCGGGGTTTGCCCGAATCGAGGACAAGCACGCGGCGCCGCGCCCGGACCAGTGTGAGAGCCGCGCTCAGGCCACCGCTGCCGCCGCCGATAATGATGACTTCCCAAAGTTTGTTGTTCATTTGTCCATCCTGACCGGCACCGGCATATACTGCAACGCATCTTGCAGTATCCGCAAAACGGAGGTTGGTATGGCAGAGGACGTCGAACGCATTATCACCGGGATTGCGCCCACTTTGCGAGATCTCCGGACCAAACGCAGAATCAGCCTGACCGATGCGGCCGGACATGTTGGTGTCAGTGTGAGCACGATGTCGCGACTGGAGTCGGGCGAGCGGGCTCCAACTCTTGACCTGCTCATCCCGCTAGCTCGCCTCTACGGGGTCGCACTCGACGACATTGTGAAGGCACCGCCCACGGGAGATCCTCGAATCCGCCCGCACCCCGTAAAGCGGCACGGGATGATCTACATCCCCCTCACGAAATCCGGCGGCCCGATACAAGCTTTCAAAATGATCCTCCCCGGTGGCAGGCGTCCATCAGAAACCGCGCAAACCCACGACGGCTACGAATGGTTGTACGTCCTCTCCGGCACCCTTGACCTGCAACTCGGCAACACGCACACGGCGATCGACACCGGAGAAGCAGCCGAGTTCGATACAAGAACACCTCACCTGATCGCCAGTGCGAATGAACAACCAGTCGAGCTTCTTGGCCTGTTCAGTCCTCAAGGCGAACGGATCCATATCACGGGGCCCTGGGGCTCAGGTTCACTTCGTGTCGACTCGGGTGAGACCAATGCGCCTCGTCAGACCGCCACGTCTCTCACGAGTGAGGCACAGTTCTGGTCCTGGTCGCTCAGCCGCGGTGGGCGGTACGATGCAGAACCGGATCCGGTTGGATGGCCGAGATAATTCTCGTCAGTACGGTCCGCCAGGCGGCGTTGGGTGAGACTGACAACGCGGTGCTCGACGAGTTCGTCTTTTTCGCCGGGATGGCAATCGGGGCGGACCCACCCTGCGTTCCTTTCGAAGGCCACGCGCCTGGCCTCCACCGCGACGACGTCTGCGCTCACGGCACCGACACGAAGCGCCGCGGTGATCCCGTCGATGACGTCACGCGCGTCCATGCTCCGGTGGAGCAGTAGAACATCGATAAGTTCACGGGTGGCCTCAGCATCACCATCGGTCCTCCTGGCCGCAGCCCAGAAAGCGTCATGGGCGGGGGTGAACTCGCCTGATTCGCGGGCCTGCGCCAGGACCGTGGACCCTGGCAACGCGCCAGGCTTTATCCTGAGTACTTCAAGATAGTGATCCAGCTGCACGCATTGCCCGCCCCGGGCCACGGTCCTGGGGTGTCTGGCGATCAGGGTTCTGCCATCAAAGATCAGTACTTCGGTAGCGCGTAGGGACACCCGGACTTTACGGTTGATGAACCGTACCGGAACGGAATACTTCGCCGAACGGACCGCCACGAGCGCGTAACGGTCCACCCGTGGGGTCAGGACCAGGCCCGGGTCGAAGTCCTGGACCGGCAACGGTGCCAGCAAGGGCTGCTCAACGGCGAAGTCCTGCCCGACCGTGCGGAGCCGCTGGGAAATCCGGCGCCGGTCTTCGTCCTCGTCCCAGACCCGGATCTTCTCGTTGAGCTCCACCAAGCTATCCACGACCGGCACGGGGGTCAGGAAGTTTCGCCGGAACCTGCCCACTTCTCCCTCGACCCCGCCCTTTTCATGGGCGCCTTTGAGTCCTGGCTCGCAATAGAAAGCATCCAGCCCGTAGTGGGATTTGAACAGCGTCCACCGCTCGTTTTCGACCGTTGACGCCCGGCACCATAGATGACCTTCGTGACCGCGCTGGTCAGGTTGTCATACCGGATGTGCTTGGTTGGGACACCGCCCAAAGCGTTGAAGCTTCGATATGACCCTCCAGGAATGCCTCCTGCGCGCAAGTAAGGTACAAGCGGTGGACAGTCTTGCCCGAGTGGGAGAGCCGGTAAGCGAACATATAACAACGGGTGCGGACGCCGGCCAGGTCCACCCACACATCACCGAAATCGACCTCGGCCTCCGCGCCCGGGGCATGTTCCTGAGGCACGAAGACCTCCACCGGGGCCCGCCCGGCCTCGACCGCAATCTCCGCCCGTCGGCCCTTTACATACTGGCGGACCGTCGAATACGAAATCACCGCCTGGTGCTCATCAACCCGACGGTCAAAGATTCTTTGGCGGTATGGCGCTGCTTCCTCGGAGCATCAAGATCCGTGATGAGCATCTGATCGATCACGGCCCTGAACCTGTCCAGTCTCGGTGCCGTGCGGGCGGGAATCTTGCGGGTCGGCGGCTCAGCGGCCGCGAGGGCCCGTCGGACCGTCCTTCGGGAAACATGATGCTCCCTGGCAAGCGTGCGGATCGACCATCCCTTGACTCGTGCGTCCCGCCGGATCCTTGCAAAAAGCTCCACCCTCGGCTCCATCACTGCCTTCCATCGTTGGAAAAACAATCCTGATGAAATCAACGGTGGGGTGGGCTCAGTTCAAACTGCGATTCATCGACCGGCGAGCCCCCAGGTGGGCTCCAACCAATCTGCAGAAGTGGTCTCCGTTCAAACTGCCATAATCATAAGTTGAACATCCGCCACGATTGGCACTTGGAAAGCATCGAAGACGGTGGCGTGTACAAGTGATGCAGGCGCTGCGGCAAAGATGACGCACCGCGGTGGCGGAGGGGCGAGTGCCTCAGGGCCCGGGCGGGCCCCGCCGGAATGGGATGACTTCCTACGGCATCCTTGAGCTCGGGGAGTGAGGTCTTACCCAATCGTGGCCCTACCCGAATTGGCGGATCAGTCCTGCGCTCACGGCCCGTACTTCATCTAGGTCCGCAGCCATCCCGGCGAGGGCAATTCCGGCGTCTGCCGTCTGCATGGCTGAATCGGGCCCCACGAGGCCATCGGCACGAAGATTGATCAGCGACTCGACCAGCCGGAAGAGGAGATCGCCAAGCGATGGCGTGCCTTGCCGGTGACCCGCAGGGGTGAATTCCTCCACATTCTGGCCCAGCTCCTGGTACAGCCGACGGAGTTGCAGCCTGTCATCCATGAAGCGCTGGAATCTCGGCGCACGGGCTTCCGGTAGATGGTAGAGGACGCCAAGGTTCCAACGGGCGCTGCATAGCTGGCTTCCGTCGTAGAGTGCCACTGCGTGCAAACGGGCCGCCGCGGTTCCGGAATCGGACGGCGGCGGACTGGCATGTATGGTGCTCGCGAAGGCCAGGCCCCCTGCCACGGTGCCGTCAAGGAGTTCCGCCAGAATGTCATCCTTGGTGCCGAAATGGTGGTAGAGCGACGACTGGCGGATCCCCACAGCATCGGCGATCGCCCTGGTGGAGGTGTTCGCAAAGCCCTGGTTGGTGAATAGTTCGGCCGCCGCATCGAGGATTTCGTCCCGAGCGGTGGCGCCAGGGCGCACGGGTTGCTGTTTGCGGGGTCTGCCCGGTCCGGCTGAGGTCACCCCACATTCTTACATCGCTAAAGGCGCCTTCGTGGCCGATTCCGTCGTCGTCGGGACGGGCCAGTCTTAGGTGAGTTCATGTTCACGTGCCGGAAATGCGCCGTCATCCATCTTTTACATTGGCGAAACGGTAGCGGGACATGCCGCTGGAAAACTATCAAGTGACCGGTATTGCGGACGGCTGTCAGAGCCTTCCCGTTTCGGTTGTCACCATCCACCCGTTCCAGACACGGAGAAACCGATGACTTCCACCATTTCGACGGCGTCCGCCCACGTCGACGATGCAGACCTGGCGTCGCTTGGCTACGAGCCGTCCTTGCATCGCAAACTTGGCCGGTACGCTTCCTTCGCCGCAGGCTTTTCGTTCGTTTCCATCCTGACCACCATCTTTCAGTTGTTCGGTTTCGGGTACTCCTTTGCCGGGCCGGCCTTCTTCTGGACCTGGCCGATCGTCCTCGTCGGCCAGCTGCTTGTGGCGCTGAACTTCGCCGAGCTGGCTGCGCGGTACCCGATTTCCGGGGCCGTCTACCAGTGGTCGCGGCGGGTAGGTGGCGAAGCCGTTGGCTGGTTCGCCGGCTGGTTCATGTCCATTGCCCAGGTGATCACTGCCGCCGCGGCCGCCATCGCCCTGCAGGTGGTCCTTCCCCAGCTTTGGGACGGGTTCCAGCTCGTCGGCGGCGACCCGGCATTGAATACAGTCACCGGGGCGAGCAATGCCGTTATTCTCGGCGCCGTGCTCCTGGTCGCGACGACGGCGATCAACGCCGTCGGCGTGAAGCTCATGTCGCACATCAATTCGATTGGCGTCACCTGCGAGCTGGTCGGCGTCGCCGCCGTGATCCTGGCGCTCGTTTCCGCGGCGCAACGCGGCCCCGACGTTGTCCTGGACACGCGGCTCGTCAATGGTTCGGACCTCGGTCCGGTAGGCGCGTTCCTTGTTTCGGGCCTGATGGCCGCCTACGTGATGGTCGGGTTCGATTCCGCGGGCGAGTTGTCCGAGGAGACCAGGAATCCGCGCCGCACCACGCCCCGCACCATCATCTCTGCCCTGCTGATATCGGGACTCGGCGGCGGGCTCATGATCATCGGTGCCCTCATGGCCGCCCCAAGCCTCGACGACGGCAACCTGGCCAGCCAGGGGCTGCCCTACGTGCTGACCGCCGTCCTCGGGACCTTCTGGGGCAAGGTCCTGTTGGTCGACGTCGCGATTGCCATCTTCGTCTGCACCCTCGCCATCCAGACCGCCGGCTCGCGCCTGGTCTTCTCCATGGCCCGCGACCGCCAGCTCCCCGCCGCGGCGGCACTGTCCGCCGTCAACCCGCGCCGCGGCACCCCGCTGTGGCCTTCGGTCATCGTGGGCCTGCTCGCGATCGCCGTGCTAGCCATCAACATAGGCAACGCTGCGCTGTTCACGTCCCTGTGCAGTGTTTGCATCGTGATGCTCTACCTCGCCTACCTGCTGGTCACAGTGCCGCTGCTGATCAACCGGCTGCGCGGAGACTGGGACCGCACGGGCAAGACGATGCCCGAAGGGCTGTTCTCGCTCGGACGCTGGGGGCTTCCGGTCAACATCCTGGCGGTCCTCTACGGCGCCCTGATGGTGGTGAACCTCGCCTGGCCGCGGGCCGAGGTCTATGACCCCACGGGCGACAACGGACTCCTGCTGTTCTCCGCTCCGCTGATGGTGGGCGCCGTGCTGCTCCTGGGCATCTGGGTACGGAAGAGGAAAACCGCCGACCACACGCCGGCCGACTGACCCCGGCACCAAACGAAACCGCCACGCAGAAACGAACTGACATGACACAGACCCTCGAAACCACTGAAACGGCCGTTGGGACGGCGACGACAGCAGGCGCCCGCGCCCATGCACGCTCGCAGCACGGCAGAACTGCCGACACCATGATCCACGTGCCCGCCGTATCGGCTCCGGAACGGCTGACGGTAGGGCTCGACGCCGAGGCACGCGACGCCGTCACGTGGACCGAGTCGCTGGCCTTCGGCCGCTACACCCACATGGAACTTGCGCGAGGGACGCGGATCCGGCTGACCGACACCGACGGCGACGCTTGCGTCCACGCAGTTCTCTTCCGCGGCGGCGCCCACCACGAGCGCATCAACGTCGCGGATACCGTCAAGGTCCCGTGGCAGGCCTACCTCGGGCAGGGGCATCCGCTGCTGTCCGACGCCGGCCGGCTGATGGCCACCGTTGTCGCCGATTCCTCGGGGAGGCACGACGCCCTCACCGGCACCACACACCGGGCCGGCAACGAGGCCAAGTATGGTGCGGGCAGTGCCCACAGCGCGTCACCGGCCGGCCGCGAACTGCTGACTCTCGGCGCACTTAAGCACGGGATCAGCCGGCGGGAGATACCGCCGTCGGTGTCCTTCTTCCAAGGAATCGCCGTTGACGCCGACGGCGGCATCCGGTTCACCGGCAGCGCCGGTGCGGGAACCGCCGTCGAACTCCTGCTCCACATGGATTTGGTGCTGGTCCTTGCCAACACAGCCCATCCCCTCGACCCTCGTCCGGCCTTCTCCGGCAGTACAGCGGACATCGTCGCCTGGCAGGCGCCGCAGGACCTCCAGGCCCTCGCCGCGGGAGAAGTTGGGCTCGATCTTGGCCCCGAACACCTCCTCGCGCTGCAGAACACCGAACACGACCACAAAGCGAGGACCTCCGCATGAACGCCACCACCGCCACGGCTTCGCAGCCGGAGGCCCAGCGCCAGCCCGATGCCCAGTCCGCTGCGCTGGTTTCCGGACGGGTCATCCTGGACGAATACGTTGAGGCCCGCGGACCTTGGTCGGCCGTGGTCGCCGCCGGGGATGTCCTGACTATCGTGGACCTCGAGGGCAACCAGGCCGTGGATTGCCTCCTCTACTCGGCGGCCGACGTCGCCATTCGCTACTCTGCCGCCGTCACCCTTGCCGCCCAGCGGTCCATCATTCTGACCACAGGGTCCGTCCTCCGCTCCGACGACGGCGACGCCCTGATGACCGTGGAGGCTGACGAGGTGGGTGTCCACGACACCATCGGCGGAGCGTGCTCCCAGGAGTCCAACACGCTGCGCTACGGCCAGCACACCCACGAACAGCATGCCTGCGTGGAGAATTTCCTGATCGAAGGGTCCAAGTGGGGTCTGGGGAAGCCGGACTTGGTCTCTAATGTCAACTGGTTCATGAACGTGCCGGTCGATCCCGATGGGGCCCTCGGCATCGTGGACGGGCTGTCCGCTCCCGGGAAGCGCGTGGCGCTCCGCGCGGAATCGGACGTGCTGGTCCTGGTCTCAAACTGCCCTCAGATCAATAACCCGTGCAACGGCTTCAACCCCACGCCCGTGCGCATGATCGTCACCCGTCCGGAGGCATGACCGTGAACCGTTTCGATACCCTGCTCATTGCCAACCGCGGCGAGATCGCCTGCCGAATCATCGAGTCTGCCCGAAAACTCGGGCTGCGGACCGTCGCAGTATTCTCCGAAGCGGACCGCGGTGCGAAGCACGTCCGCCTCGCAGACGAAGCGGTGCTGCTCGGACCGGCCCCGGCCAAAGAGTCTTACCTTCGGGTCGACGCCATCCTGGCAGCCGCCTCCGCGACCGGCGCCGGCGCCATCCACCCCGGCTACGGTTTCCTCTCCGAGGATGCCGGTTTCGCCGAGGCCGTGGAAGCCGCGGGGCTGGTGTTCGTCGGCCCGACCCCTGAACAGCTGCGGATCTTCGGGACCAAGCACACCGCCCGGGACGCGGCGCAGCGGGCGGGCGTGCCCATGATTGCCGGTTCCGGCCTGCTTGAAGACCTCGACGCCGCGATCGGAGCCGCCGGGGAGATCGGGTTCCCGCTGATGCTGAAGGCTACCGGTGGCGGCGGTGGCATCGGCATGGCCGTGTGCCGGAACGAAGCAGAACTAACGGAAGGCTACGCCCGCGTGACCCGGCTCGCGAGCTCCAGTTTCGGCACCGCGGGAGTGTTCGCCGAACGCTACATCGAACGCGCCCGCCACGTGGAGGTGCAGATCTTCGGTGACGGCGAGGGCCGGGTGGTAAGCCTCGGAGACCGCGATTGTTCCCTGCAGCGCCGGCATCAGAAGGTGTTGGAAGAAGCACCCGCGCCGGACCTGCCGGCAGCGCTCCGGGAAGAGCTCCACCGCAGCTCCCGTGCCTTGTGCGCCTCGGTGGGCTACCGCTCGGCGGGGACCGTGGAGTTCGTCTACGATTCCCTCCGGCAGGAGGCTTCGTTCCTCGAGGTCAACGCACGGCTCCAGGTGGAGCACCCGGTGACCGAGGCGGTCACCGGCGTCGACCTCGTGGAGTGGATGCTCGACCTGGCCCAAGCACGGCCCGTCCTCGCGGGCGTCCCGGAAAGCGTTCCGGTGACAGGCCATGCGGTGGAAGCCCGCATTTACGCCGAGGACCCTGCCCGCAATTTCCAGCCCAGCGCGGGAACCGTCACCAACGCGCAGTACCCGAGCGCCGACGTCGTGCGTGTTGATGCGTGGGTAGAGACCGGCAGCGAGGTGTCCACCAATTACGACCCCCTGCTGGGCAAACTCATCACCTTCGGCGACAACCGGGATGCGGCGTTTGACGCCCTCGCCGAGGCCTTGGCGCAGACCCGCATCGACGGCATCGAAACCAACCTGGGCATGTTGCGCGCAGTGACCGGGCTGGACGTGGTCCGGGCTGCGAACCATTCCACAGGAACCCTGGACGCCGTGGGCGATCCCGAACCCCGCATTACGGTGGAGCGCCCGGGCCTCCAGACGAGCGTGCAGGACTGGCCGGGCAGAACCGGACTCTGGAAGGTGGGGGTGCCGCCCAGCGGGCCGATGGACGATCTCTCCTTCCGGCTGGGGAATAGGGCCCTGGGCAATACGGAGGGCGCGCCGGGCCTGGAATTCACCATGGCCGGGCCCGCTCTGCGGTTCACCCACGCCACCACCGTGTGCGTGACCGGAGCCGACGTGGAGCTGACGGTCAACGGTTCCGCGGTGGCCGCTTGGGAGCCCTTGACGGTCCCCGCTGGCGGCCTGCTGGATATTGGCTCCGCCGACGGGGCCGGCTTACGCGGCTATGTCCTGTTCCGAGGCGGACTCGACGTCCCTCACTACCTCGGCAGCGGCTCCACGTTTACCCTCGGCCAGTTTGGCGGCCACGGCGGCCGCGTGCTCCGCGCCGGTGACGTGCTGCGCACCACCAACGAGCCATCGGCGGATGTCCCTTTGCAGCCGGTTCCTGCCGAGAGCCGCCCGGCCCTCACGTCCCACTGGGAACTGAGGGTGGTCGAAGGTCCGCACGGCGCCCCGGAATTCTTCCGGCGTGAGGACGTCGACGAACTGTTCGCGACGGATTATGAGGTGCATTTCAACTCGGCCCGCACCGGCGTCAGGCTGATCGGCCCCAAGCCGCGCTGGGCACGTGCCGACGGCGGCGAGGCAGGGCTGCACCCCTCCAACATCCACGACACCCCCTACGCCGTGGGCGCCCTGGACTTCACCGGCGACACTCCCATCCTGCTCGGCCCTGACGGCCCGAGCCTCGGCGGCTTCGTGTGCCCGGTCACGGTGGTGACCGGCGAACGCTGGAAGCTCGGCCAGCTGCGTCCGGGCGATAAAGTCCGCTTCGTGCCGGTGACGGACGGCCAGGCTCCGTCGGCGAAGGACCTTGGACCGGGACGGCAGTTGATCCTGCTGGGTGGTGCCGGCACCCGCACAAACGGCCTGGCCGCCGTCGGGCATGCCGGGACGCCAAAGGGCGACGGCGACGACGGAGTGCTGGGGCGCGTACCGGAAAGCGAGGGCCGGCCCGCGGTCACGTACCGCCGTTCGGGAGATGACAACCTCCTGGTGGAATTTGGCGAAATGGTGCTGGACCTCGGCCTGCGCGCGCGGGTCCATGCCCTGCACCAGCGCATCGAGCAGCTCCGCGTCCCCGGAGTGGTGGACCTTACGCCCGGCATCCGTTCATTGCAGATCAAGGTGGACCCGTCGATCCTGTCCACCCGGCTGCTGCTGGGCTTCGTTCAGGAGATCGAGGCCGCACTGCCCGCGAGTTCCGAGCTCGTGGTGCCGAGCCGCACGGTCCGGTTGCCGCTGTCCTGGGACGACCCCGCCACGCGCGAGGCGATCGAACGCTACATGGCCGGCGTCCGGGACGACGCTCCGTGGTGCCCGTGGAATATCGAGTTCATCCGCCGCATCAACGGCCTGGATTCGGTGAGCGACGTTTTCGACACCGTTTTCGACGCCGAGTACCTGGTCCTGGGCCTTGGCGATGTGTACCTGGGCGCGCCAGTGGCCACGCCGCTTGATCCGCGGCACCGGCTGGTCACCACCAAATACAACCCGGCCAGGACGTGGACGCCGGAGAACGCGGTAGGCATCGGCGGGGCCTACATGTGCATCTATGGCATGGAAGGCCCGGGCGGCTACCAGTTCGTCGGCCGCACCACCCAGGTATGGTCCCGCTACGCCGACTCCGCACCCTTCGAACCCGGATCGCCCTGGCTGCTGCGCTTCTTCGACCGCATCTCCTGGTACCCCGTCAGCCCCGAAGAGCTGCTGGACCTCCGCGCCGACATGGCCGCCGGCCGCGGCCGGGGAGTCGAGATCGAGGACGGCAGTTTCTCGCTGGCCGAACACGAGGCGTTCCTGGAGGAGAACCGCGAATCGATCGGCGTCTTCAGGGAGCGGCAGGCGGGGGCGTTCGCGGTGGAACGCCAGGCCTGGGCGGATGCCGGCGAGTTTGACCGCGCGGAAGTCGCAGCCGCCGTCGCGGTTCCCGACGTCGGCGAAGTGGTGGTGCCCGACGGCGGAACACTCGTTTCAGCGCCGTTCGCCGCCAGCGTCTGGAAGGTGGACGTCGCACCTGGAGACCGCGTGACGCAGGGACAGCCACTGGTTTCCCTTGAGGCCATGAAGATGGAAACCGTCCTGGCAGCACCGTGCGACGGCGTGGTGCACCAAGTCCTGCCGACCGCCGGTTCCCAGGTGGTGGCCGGTGAAGCCGTTGTAGTGCTCGTCGGCGCGGACGAACTGAGCAAACGTGAATTGGAAGAGGCAGCAGCATGACCACTCAGGCGACAACGATCGGTACAGGGCCCGCCGCCAAACGCGTACGGGACGCGCTGGCCGCCATTGACGCCGTGGACCGGCCCGAGATCTGGATCGAAATCCGCGGGGAGGAAGAGTTGCTGGCCGAGGCGGCCCGGATCGACGCCGCGGTGGCATCCGGCTCCGAACTGCCCCTGGCGGGGCTCCTGCTGGCGGTCAAGAACAATGTGGACGTCGCCGGTATCACGACGACGGCGGCGTGCCCTGGGTTCGGGTATGAACCGGCAGGGGATGCGGTGGCAGTGGCACGGCTGCGCCATGCGGGCGCCCTGGTGCTCGGCGCGACGAACCTGGACCAGTTCGCCACTGGACTGGTGGGCACGCGGAGCCCGTATGGGGCAGTCCGGGATTCGCGGCGGCCTGACCGGATTTCCGGGGGATCAAGCTCAGGTTCGGCTGTGGCTGTGGCGTTGGGACTCGTGGATATCGCCATCGGTACGGACACTGCCGGGTCCGGACGTGTCCCGGCCGGTTTGCAGGGCATCGTTGGCATCAAACCCACACTTAACGTTGTCTCCACCGCCGGCGTGGTTCCGGCCTGCCGATCCTGGGACACCGTTACCATCCTCGCCCGGGACCTGGGCACCGCCGAATTGGCCATGGGCATCATGGCCGGCGAATCCCGGACGTGGCCCACAGACATCCGGTTGGCCGCTCCCTCGAAGCCGCGTCTCGCGTATCCGGCGGACCTCCCGGCTTTGGATCCCGCTTGGGCTGCGGAGTTCGGGGTCCAGATCGAGCGTCTGCGCGCTACTGGTGTGGAGGCCGAGCCGATCGAATTTGGCGTCTTCCTGCAGGCGGCACGGCTGCTTTACGACGGTGCGCTGGTCGCCGAGCGCTATACAGCCGTCGGGAGCTTCATCGACGGCGCGCTTTCCGGCGACGCGGCCTCCGGCATCGGGCTGGACCCGACCGTGGCGGGCATCGTCCGTGCGGCCGGCCTCGTGCCCGCCCACCAGTACGTGGCGGACACCGAGGCGCTGGAGGAACTGAAGCGGGAGGCGATGTCCCGGCTTGAGGGCTTCGACGCCTTGGCCGTGCCGACGGCGCCGTTTCATCCGACGCTGGCGGAGGTCGCTTCGGATCCGGTAGGCGTGAATTCCCGCATGGGCACGTACACGAACTTCTGCAACCTGTTCGATCTGTGCGCCGTGGCTGTTCCAGCCGGCGTTGTTGAGGACAGCAGGGGGACCGACGACGGCGGGGCGCCATCGGTGTCTCAGTTCGGCCTGACGGTGGTCGGCCGGACCTTCGACGACGCCGTGGTGGCCGATATAGCGCGGCGCATCGAGTGCACCCCGGCGAAACCAGGACTCTTCGCGACCGGCGCCGCGCCGGTGTCTGTCTCCCTGCCACGGGAGGTGCCCTGGCCCGTAGCGGCGGGGGCCGCCGTCGTGCCCTTGGTGGTGGTTGGAGCCCACCGGAAGGGCCAGCCGTTGGTCACAGAGCTGGAACGGCGCGGCGCTTTCTGGGACGGTCCCGTCAGGACGGCGCCCCGGTACCGGATGGTCTCGCTGGACACTCAGCCGCCCAAGCCCGGCGTGGTCCGCTCCGAGGACGGCGCCGAACTCGCCGCTGAGCGATGGCTGCTCTCCGAGGCGCCCCTGGGCTCCTTCCTCGCGGAGCTGCCCGAACCCATGCTGTTGGGCTCTGTGCTGCTGAGCGACGGTTCGAGGGCAGTGGGTTTCGCTTGCGACGCGGTCGCCGCGTCCCGGGGCGAGGACATTACGCACATTGGAGACTGGCTGGCAGCCCAAGCGGCGAGCTCTGGCTCCACGGTGGAGGCCGACGGTACGGCGGAGCTGGAACAGGAACCGGCCTGGAAGGGAGTTTGGCGCGAGGTCGGCAAGGCACTCGTCAGGGGGCTGCAGCGGGGGAGAGCTTAGGAAGAAAGCGAGTCCAAAGCGGTACGACCTTTGCCGACTTCTCCAAGTGGCTCAGTGGTTCCGTGGCCGCGGGGTCCGACTGGAGGCGCCGAAAAACCCAAGAAGAGGGGCGTTGACAGCGTCAACACTTTGGACCTGGGCGATTGTTCAGCGCGGTGGACTCCATCACGGCCATGACACTGGTGCTCAACGGTTTCGCAGGCCCCTGGGTGGCCATCAACGTTCTGGGATTCCTGATCGCCCGCCGCGGCAAATACCACGCCGCGGACCTCCAGCTTTTCCGCGCCAGCGGACCGCGCGGGCGGTACTGGTTCAGCAACGGCTGGAACCTGCGTGCGGTCATTCCGTGGGCCATCGGATCGGTGTTCGGTCTGCTGGCGACGGACACGTCCCTCTATACGGGCCCGCTCTCGCAACTCGCCGGCGGAATCGATCTCAGCTTCATCGGGTCCACCCTCATCGGAGCAACAGGCTATCTGCTTGCCCTCCGGTTTTGGCCCGAACCCGCCGCTACGCGGGAGACCGCACAGGAGGAAGGTGAGCACGTACTAGTGTCAAACCATGAGTGACAAACTAACCCAGATCCTCGCCGCTGCAACCACCTGCATCGCCAGGAACGGAGTCCGGGGAATGCGGGTCAACGATGTGGCTGCAGAAGCCGGAGTTTCGCCAGGGCTCCTGTACTACCACTTCGCGGACCGGGCCGGCCTGCTCGCTGCAACGCTTGACTACATCAACAAGCAGGTCAGCAAGGACGACGCCGTACTCTCCCCGGACACTGACGCCGGCGACCGCGACCGGCACCTCAGGCACCTGCTCCTTGACGAAATCAAGGACGACGCAGATGTCCGCCGGAATTCGGTGGCCTGGAACGAGCTCCGGGCCTGCTCCATCTTCGAACCTGAATTGGCAGAACCACTATCCAGGACGACGGTGGAATGGAACAAAGAGATCGCCCGGGCCGTCGCGGTCGCCGCGGAAAGCGCCAGCGAAGAGGACGCCGCAACCACGGCCGAGATCCTCACCAGTTTGGTGGAAGGGATCTCCGGCCGCTGGCTCAACGGTTTCATCACCACGGACCACGCGCATTCCCTGTTGACGACTGCGATTGACTCGCTCGTCGCAACGCGCCCGGCGACGTCGCAGGAACCTGCCCCGCAGGGCCTGGGCAATTGAAGCATCGACCCAAAGGTCAACAACTTTCGAGTCTGTTGATCCTGGCGGTTCCGTTTCGGCGGTTCAGTCGTGGCCGAGTCCTGCGGCCGAGGTCTTCTGCCCGGTGCACTCTGACCAATGCCGTCAGTTCCCGGCTGCGCCGGATTCCCGCTTTCGATAGGGAAGGTAGGTCGCTCAGTCCTAGGAAAACCAGGGAGCGGCACAGCTGCTGACATGATTCCCCTCGCCGCATAACGTGGTTTGCAGGGACTCGACGAAACCGGCTTCCGGATGAGTCCCTCCAAACCCCCCACTCACCCTTGCCCGAAGAATGCCTGGCCAGGGCGCATTTCGGTGCGTAACAACGACAGAAGAGAACTGTGGATTTTTCACTAATGATGGCTTGTGCAGTCGTCAAGTCCATCAACCATGAAGCACTCAGCGCATTGCCAAATGCCCCGGTTATTCCTCCGCGACCGGCCGGCAACACCCGCAGGGGACTGGTCCGCCTGCAGGGATTGCTGGCTCGTCTCCTGCACCAGGCCGCATGGGCCATTGAACCTCACTCAGCCAACCACAGGGGAAGACAGACACTCAGTCAAGGAGAACTGACCCAGTAGCTGACTTCTCAGCTTTTCACAATCGGGCGTGTGCGTATCAGGGCAAAGGCGGTGACGACGATGAGCGCGAGCATTACGCTGCCGAATATCACAACGGACAGGACCAGCGGCAGGGATTGCATGATCAGTCCGAGCGCGACGACGGGAAGCGCCATACCGATGTAGCCCGCGAGAAACAGCCCGGTCAAAGCCTCCCCCCGGGTGTCCGCAGAGGAGATGGCGATCACCGAGCCAATCGCGGACTTGAAGGTCCCGCCGACCCCGGAGCCGGCAACGATTCCGCCGGCAATCAGCAGCGGCAGGGACGAAGCGGTGATCGCCGCGATGACCGTGGCAAGTCCGGCCGCGAGGAGGCTGAGTCCGGCGGCGAGCTGCGCGGCGCGCGGCCAGCGGGAGGACAGGACTTGGAAGGATGCCGAGGAGGCGAAAACGATGAATGTCACCCCGCCGGCCACCATGTGGGAGGCAATTCTCAGCTGCCCCGAGATAAAGGCTGGGGCCAGAGAGGTGAAGAAGCCGAAGACGGCGAATCCGACGAAGGCCAGAAGGGTTGCAGTGAGGTACTGTCCCCGCGCGGCTTGAGGAACGTCCATCCGCTGGGGCCGGTAGGTCCAGGTTCCGTCGACGTTGTTGACGGTTTCGGGAACCGTGACCACCAGCAACAGCCCGATCAGCAGCAGGAACGCGAATACGACATACGGGGTGTAGAGGGGCATCGGCGCGTACTCGGCCATAAAACCGGTGAGGAGGGGCCCAAGGCCGAGGCCCCCGATATTGGCGGCGGTGGAGATAACTTCGGCCCGCCGGGACCTGGCGCCGGGTCTTGCCGCACTGTGTAGTTCTGTCATATGCGCTGTCGCGGTGGCGGTGAGCATACCAATGCCTAAGCCGCAGATGAATCGCGCAAGCAGCAGGCCCGGTAGCTCCGGCGAGACCAGGAAGACCAGTGCCGCCAAGACGTTGAGCACAACGGCGGGTGCGATAACCCGGCGACGGCCGAATCTGTCGGAAATATGTCCGGCCAGGAAAAGGCTGACCACGACTCCGACCGCGTACGCGGCGAAGATGAGCGTGACGGTGAAGGCGTCGAAACCGTCCCGCTGCTGGTAGAGCACATACAGCGGGGCGGGCGCCGAGGCGAAGGCCATCGTGATCATGAAAACGAAGGCGACGATCCAGAATCCACGTGCGTGCCGACGTTCGTGGGTCCGAGTAGCCGCGGTGGTAGATGCGAAAGAAGTTGAAGTACTAACCATTCCTCAAGTGTTCAACCGGGCCGATCATCGCGTCCAACGCTTATTCACGCTAATATCCATCGCGATCAGCGATAATAGAGGCATGCAGCTCTTTCACCTCGAATACTTCCTTGCGGTCGCCGAGGCCCTGAGCTTCACCCGGGGCGCCCACCGGGTCAACATCGTCCAGTCCGCCGTCTCGGCCGGCATCAAACAGCTCGAACGTGAGCTTGGCGCCGAATTGTTCGTGCGCCAGGGCCGCAGCATCCGGCTCACGCCCGCTGGGGAGGTTCTGCTCCCGCGCGCACGCGTGGTCTTGGCGGATGTCCAGGCCGCACGGGACGCCGTCGACGCCGCCAGCGGGACGGTTCGAGGGACAGTTGTCCTCGGCACGCTTGCCCACGTCGGATCCATTGATGTGTTACGGATCCTGCAGGAGGTCCGCCGGGACTACCCGGACGTCATCGTGAAGCTCCGGCAAACCGTCCAGGGCACGCGCACCAGCCTGGAAGACCTCCGCTCCGGGGCCCTGGACCTGGCGCTGGTCTCCGTGCCCGAGCAGGCTGCTCCAGGTTTTGAGCTATACCCGATGCACGTCGAGGGAATTGACTTTGTCTGCTCAGCCCGTCACCGCCTGTCCGGGCGGAAGCGCGTCGCGCTGTCAGAGCTTGTCGATGAACCCTTCATTGACTTTCCCGAAGGATGGGGAAACCGCGCGACTGTGGACAACTCCTTCAGCTCTGCCGCACTGAACCGTACGGTCTCCACCGAGGTTGTGTCCTTTTCCATGGCCCTGGAACTCGTGCGGCAGGACCTTGGAGTTGTATTCCTGCCCCGGTCCGCACTTGGAAAAGGGGCCGGGATGGGCACTTGGTCCATCAAAACTCCCCTGAGCTGGAGGATCCAACTGGCCCGCTCCGCCGCCCGGCAGCCCACAGCAGCCGAACAAGCGCTGATCCTCAAATTCAGGCAAACCACCCAGCCGGTCTTTCCATGACAGACCGCCACCGGACACAGGGGCCTTGGGCTGTTCACAGATACTCCGAAGGCTGTTCCGCTCTGTTCTCAAGGGTCTGAGCCCATGATTGAGCCATGAGGTTTTGGAGAAGGACGATGGTTCCCGTACTTGCAGCTGTCGCCGTGGTTCTCCTGGGCGCGGCCGGAGCCTCCGGGGTTGATCAGATGGCGAACGCCAGGGTAACGAATCCGGCCTCCGTCCACATCCCTGCGGTTACTGCGGATGGCGAGCCACCGCTGCGGCACATAGTCATGCTCAGCTTGGCGGAGGGATCTCTGCCTGGAGGCTACCCGTACGACGAACCGCGTGAGGAAAGGTACGACGAAAACGTCCACGAAACCCTTCACATCGGTCAGGCGACCCCGGCTTAGCGCCGGTCAGTCGGATACGACGTGCAAACTGATATCGGGGTGGCTTTGGAACATGGCGAGTTGCTCGGGAGTAATGGATGAGTCGGTGATGAGGGTCCAAGGACGATCGATCGCCGCCCACCAGTGTGCCGACTTGGCACCCAATTTGCTGGCGTCGGCCAGCACATAAATCTCGTTGGCTGCTGAGATCATTGCGCGTTTGAGCGAAGCCTGTTGATCAGTGGTTTCGCTGAGACCACGAAGGGGATCCACTCCATCGGCCCCCAGGAATGCCGCGTCCGCGGTGAGGAAACTCAATGCCGCTTCCGCGAGTGGGCCGACAGTTCCGGAGCTGATGTGACGCAGGTATCCTCCCAACAACACGAGATCGACACCCTCCGCGTGCTCAAGTATCCGGGCGCACGTCATCCCATTTGTGATGATGGTCAGTTCCGAGCGGGTAGTCAGGTTCTCCGCGAGAGCGCCGACCGTTGTGCCGGCGTCGAGCAGATTGACGGAACCCGGAGCGACAAGCGAGGCTGCGAACCGACCGATCATACGCTTCGCGTCGCGGGCGACGTGCTCGCGCTCCTGAAGGCTCTGCTCGCGTGGGGAGTAGCCAGCCGTGACGGCGCCTCCATAGGTGCGATGGATTCGACCGCTGGTCGTGAGGCGTTCGAGATCCCTCCGGATCGTCGAAAGCGATACGCCGAATTCTTCGGCGAGCTCTTCGACAGTAGCCGGACGGACTTCGAGTATTGCGGCTATCGTTGTTCGCCGCCCGTTAGCATTCATGGTTCGACTATTTCACCTCCGCGCGCTCTCCAGCGAGTTCGACGGCGGCACGTATGGCTTCGAGCATGGACGCGTGATCCGCAATATTCTTGCCCGCGATATCGAAGGCCGTGCCGTGGTCGACGGAGGTGCGGACCACGGGCAGACCTAGTGTGATGTTGACCCCGTTCTCAAGCCCAAGAACCTTGACAGGTCCGTGACCCTGGTCGTGGTACATGGCCACGACCAGGTCATAGTCTCCCCGTCCGGCTTTGAAGAACAGAGTGTCCGCGGGGAGGGGCCCCTCCACGGAGATGCCTTCGGCTAGAGCTTGTTCAATTCCTGGCGTAATTTTCTGAGCCTCTTCATCGTTGCCGAACAGGCCGTTCTCGCCCGCGTGGGGGTTGATAGCGGCGACCGCTATGCGCGGATTCTCGATGCCTGCCCGAACGAGGAGGTCGTGACCGCGGCGGATCGTGCGGTAGACGATTGCTCCGTCGATCCGTGCGACGGCGTCGACGAGCCCGATGTGGGTGGTTACGTGGATCACGCGCATCTTGGGCGTCGTCAGCATCATGGACACTTCGGGTGTGCCGGTGAGTTCCGCGAGAAGCTCTGTGTGGCCTGGATAGTTGTGTCCGCCTGCGTGTAGTGCGGCCTTGTTCAGCGGCGCAGTGCAAATCGCATCAATGTCGCGCTTCAGGGCCAGCTCCACAGCCTTTTCGAGGTAGAGGTAGGCCGCGTGTCCGGCTTCCGGCGAGAGAATGCCCCAAGGCAACTCGGTGTCGACCCCCGGGAATGTCGAAGCAGTCGATGATGTCAGGGGCGAACAATGCTTCATCGGCGGACTCGATGCGGCGAGTCTGCAGGGGGCTGTCGACGACTTTCATCGCCATTTCAAGACGCCCTAGATCTCCGATCACAAAGACACGTGCTCTCGAGTGCAGGACCGGGTCGAGCATGGCTTTTGCAATGATTTCCGGACCGATTCCTGCTGGGTCTCCCATAGTGATGGCTACAATCGGACGATTCAATGTTGCTTTCCTTCTCTTGTTGCGGCCGTTCGATGTTCGATGTAGGTGACGACGGACGTGAGTGCGTCGACGTCGCCGAACGCGCCGGATTTGGTTATGAACGGCTGTATATGGCCGGGCATCTCGGCGTCGACGATCCCTGGCAGGATTTCGCCTCTGATTCTCAGGACGGCCACGCCAAGGTGGTTTAGCACTGCCAGGGCTGTCTCTCCGCCGGAGACGACTATTGAGGACGCGTGGGATGCAGCCGCTGCGGCCGTGGCGCCGAGCGCGGCGGCTACCGTCTTCGCCTGCTTCTTGTCCAGGGCGGCAGCGGGATCTGGGGTGAGTACGGCTTGTCCGCGATCGAGGGCCTCTCTCAGAGTGGCTATCGTTGCACCGACGTTGATTGTTCCACCGGGGTCTCCGGCGTCCAGTCTGTTGGTGTGGTCGAGATGGATGTGCTGGAACCCGGCTCTGACGAGTTCATCCAGTTGGGCACGGCTTGTGGGCGCATAGCTTCCGATGACGACGAGGGAGTGGCCTCCGGCCCGATATCCTCCCCTGACTGGGATCGGCCGTGCCCGCTTCTCAGGATCGTCGGATTCGAACGACGAGGCGAGTGGCGCCGAGATCCCCCCGGAGCCGACGAGGAGTGCCTGGTCACCGAGGGATTCGGCGGCCGCGACTATGGCGGCCAGGTCGGAATCGTTCCGGGCATCGACAATAGCCGTGTCGATGTGCGCCGTCAGGATCTGTTGGAAGCGAACCGCGAGGGACGCAGGGTCGGTCCAGTCGTCAGTCGAGACAAGCGCGTGGCTTAGTCCGGTCCCGGACAGCACATCTGCTACGCGACGTTGGCTGCCGAGCGGAGTGCCAGCCATATGCACGATTCCGTTGAGGGTTGTGCGTCCGGTTCGGGGAAACGCGGGAGCTACGATCGCGAGTACGGGGCGATCGGGCAGACGCAAGGCTTCGAGGGAAGCCGCGATTTCGACTCCGACGTTGCCCCGCAGCAGCGAGTCGACTTTCTTGAAGACGCGGACGCCGTTCTGGGCAGCCCGTGAAACGAGCCCACCCACCGTTTTCCTCGCAGTGGGACCGTCGGTGTAACGGGTTTCAGTATTAATCGCAAGGACGTCTGCGGGCGGCCATGCGACGGTGGGATGAACTAGCACAGCGGTTTCTCGGCTCGCTGAGAACGGGACTGCAGCGTCAGCCGCCCCGGTGAGGTCATCGGCGACGATAAGGAGCTTCACTATGCGGCGATCTGTATGGGAGCAGCCTGAGCGCTCAAGTTGATTGGATGGGCTTGGGAGGCAGCAAGTAGAAACATCCCGCCTGGGATTTTTCGGAGTGTCGCCTTGATGGATACGGCCATGTCTCAACCTTAAAATCGTTGACTTCGCGCCGATTACATGTATCGCACGTCGCGGAAAGTGCGCCAAACGCGCATAATTATGCTTGCATAGCGCATGGTTTACTGTCAATTGAGTAAATAATGAATGAAACAAGCGCCAACGCGGCTTTTTGGCCGTGGGATCAGTGCGGCTGCCGCGGGCTGCACCGGCGTTGAAGCCAGCAGTTCTTCACGGGGGAGTGGCTCCGTGCGGGTTCAGTTCACCAATCCTGGAATTCCCTGGTCAAGCCGAAGGGAACGGAATCGCTGAGGGTGACCGTGAAAGAGTCGTGTCCATGGCGTGAGACGAGTATTCCACAGCGTCGTTCTCGCATTGCTACCGCCCGGGCAGCACTCACGGCTTCATCGAGCTCGCGGTCCATGCTGGCACGGTCCGTCGCCGTGATCGTTAGTGTGTCGGGACTGATGGTGATCATGTGTTTCTCCTTGAGGGTTCTGTACGTCACGTGCTGCTGTTCCCGGATTGCGACTTCGGCCTGCCGAGACTAGGGCGTACCGGCAGGACGAAGCGGTTCTGGGTGATCTGTGCGCCTTGGGAACGGGCCATGAGCTCAAACAGACGCGCATCGCGTGTGTCTGTTGCGTCGGCTCGCTGGCCCTGCACAGGCAGTTCAGAAGAGCCTTGTCCGCGAAGGCTCCGATGGCTCTGGGCTTATTTTCCCTCAGGTCGCGGTGGGGCGAGGTCGATCGCTTGCCGCAATGCCTCGAGAAGCGATTTGTGATCTGCTATGTTTTCGCCTGCGATGTCGAAAGCCGTCCCGTGATCAACTGACGTCCGAACTACGGGAAGGCCGACGGTGATGTTCACGCCGTTCTCTAGCCCAAGAACTTTTACAGGACCATGACCCTGGTCATGGTACATCGCCACGACAAGGTCAAAGTCCCCCCTGCCAGCCCGGAAGAACACCGTATCGGCCGGCAGCGGACCGAAGGCATCAATTCCTTCCGCCTGGGCCTGCTTGATGCCCGGCTCAATCTTGATTGCTTCTTCCCCGTTGCCGAACAAGCCGTTTTCGCCGGCATGGGGGTTGATGGCGCAGACAGCGATTTGAGGGTTCGTGATACCTGAACGGATCAGGAGGTCATACCCGCGTTTGATGGTCCTGTAGACGAGTGGACCGTCTATTCGCGCTACCGCATCCAGAAGGCCAAGATGGGTCGTGACATGAATGACTCTCATCTTCGGGGCCGTCAGCATCATGGAGACTTCATCCGTGCCGGTTAGTTGCGCCAGCAATTCGGTGTGCCCGGGGAATTTGTGTCCTCCCGCGTGAAGTGCGGCTTTGTTCAAGGGAGCAGTACAGATGGCATCGATCTCTTTGTTCGTGGATAGTTCTACCGCTTTCTCCAAGAACAGGTAGGCCGCATGACCGGCCTCGGCCGATAGTTCCCCCCAGGGTAAATCGGGCCGGACACTGGGCACATCCAGGCAATCAATGGTTCCAGCCTCAAACCGCGCCTGAGACGGCTGGCCGATGCTGTTGACCTTAAGGGCACTTCCGACCACGTCCATCGCCAGTTCCAGTCGACCCCTGTCACCAATGACAAATATGCGCGCCCGGTCCTGGATCGAAGGATCCGCCATAGCCTTGGCGATGATCTCGGGGCCGATACCGGCTGGATCTCCCATCGTGATGGCTACAATTGGTCGTCCCATTATCTGTCTCCTCTAGTCAATGACCCGGGTTGTTCTATTTGTTGCAAGTGCTGGTGATTATTGGCCGGCCACCGATGGCTCCCACTTTGGTAAGGATGGGCCGATCCGGCACAGCAACGTGATGGGGCGATACCACGAACGGCGTCAGGCAGGGAATTCACAACCCCTGCCGCGAGCCCGGCCGAGCCAACCAGAAGACTTTGGAAGTCCAACAATCGGTGCGCAGTCGCTACCGTAACCAGGTCGTCGTCTGTCGTGCAGTCGACGACGGCCGCATCACACTCCGCAAGGAAGACCCCACGGATCCGGTCGGTCAGAGTCTGTGCGTCCGCATATTCGCTCCTCTTGATGACGGCTGCACGCAGGCCGCCCTGGCGAAGTGCTTCGACGACATCGATGCTGTTGGTTTCGCCTGTTGCGCTTAGACCATCAATCAACACGGCCCCGTCCACCGTTATTCTGGCCGCCGCGGGCAGCGCTGGTGCGACGACCGCGAAGGCAGGCAGCCCCTTCCGGCCCAATGCCCTGAGCGCGCCAGCGACTTCGTCGCCGACATTACCTCGAAGCCGAGAGTCGACCTTCTTGAATATCTTTTGCCGACCCTGCTTGATGAGTGTTCCAACCAGGGTTTCCACGACCAGAGCCGCAGCGGATGGGCGGAGCTGCCGGCTCCCGGTATTGAGGGACACTACATCCATCGTCGATCGCTGGACCACGCTGTCGCGGATAATTCTTGTCTTCGCGAACCGGGAGAACGGTGCGGCGGCGTCTGTTGCTCCGCTTAGGTCATCCGCGACGATTGTCCACAAGTCACAGGAGCCGAACCGCCCCGCGGGCTCTTGAAGATCCGTTTGGCTACAATCCACGGTGCCTCCTTCCTTGGACAAATTGGGCAGAATTCTGGTTGATTCTCTGCAGTAGCTTTGTGTTTGGGGTTCAGATGTATTCATTGGGCTCTGCAAGGTGATTATTGTGCGACGGGGGCAGCGATAGCGTCGTCGAAGCCATGGGCATGTGCCGACTCTTCGTCTCCAATGGGGTGTCGCGGCAAGGTCAGCGCGACGACGACTCCTGCCAACAGGAAGATGCCGGCGACGACGAAGGCACTGTTGTAGCTGTGTGTCGTGTCAACGATGTAACCGGTCACGATCGGTGCTGCGGCTCCGAACGTGTTGCCCCCGATCATGGCTATGCTGTTGGCCCTTCCGGCCAGATGGCGCGACCTGAGCAGATCACCCAGCAACGCCAGGTTCATGGAAACCGTTGTGGAAATGCACGTCATCGAGATGCTGATCAGGATCAGGATCACGGTGACGTCGGAGAAAAACGGCGTCAATAGAACGACTGAACTCGCCAAGAGACAAGCGGCAACGATATACCGGCGTCGGGCCGTGGATTGTGCATGTCTTTTCAGCCCGCGATCAAAGACGATACCGAGTCCGATTCCAGCAAGAACCGCGACGATGTACGGTACAGCCGTAAACAGTCCGGACTTCATGATCGACAAATGATGGACTTGCTCCAGATAGCCCGGGAGCCAAGTGAGAAAAAGGTACTGCGTGTAGACGGCTGCTGACTGGACGAGCGCCACGCCCCACATGCTTCGGTATCGCAGGAGGCTCAGGACGCCGCCCGTGGGCTTGCCCTCCTGTGGCTGTTCGCCTGGTACTTTCCGCTCCTCCAGGATCATGGCTCGCTCTGGCCCCGACAGCCACGTGGCCTTGGACGGATCACGGAACCAGATCAGCCATGCACCAAGCCAAATGAATCCGAGGGCGCCCATGATTACGAACATTGTCTGCCAGCCAAAGGAAGTAATTAGGGCCGCTGCCAAGATTGCTCCCAGGGCCGGTCCGGCATAGGCACCTGAGTTGTATATCGAGGCAGCGCGTCCACGCTCGCTGGCGGGCGCCCATTCGCGCAATACTCTTCCGGCGGCCGGATATGTTGACGATTCCCCGACTCCCATTAGCAGCCGGGCTCCAATGAGGCCACCGAACCCGCGGACGATTCCAACGAGCATCGTGGCGAGCGACCAAACGACGATGCTGACTGCGTTAACTACCCGTGGGCCGAACCGGTCGGTGAGGATGCCGCTGGGAATCAGGAACAGCAGGTACGACCATAGGAACGCCGAAAGCATGAGTCCTACTTGAGTCGACGAGAGATTGAGCTCCTTTTGGATAGGTCCTACGGCGACGGAGAGCGCGGTCCGATCCATATAGTTGATCATGACCAGGACGAAGAGGAGGAGATAGATCCACCAACGGCGGCGGGCGATTTTCATTTTCAAAACCTCGTTGTTTCTAAGAATTTAGTGGGAGCTGCCGGCAAGCAGGTCGATGGTTGTGGTTCCGGCGCCGTTGGGCTGCCAGATTTTTACTCCAGCTTCGAGCTGGGAATGCGCGATGGGTTCCCCGTCTTTGAGGCTCAGCAATCGGTCATGCCCGGGTACCAGAATCGAAGAAGGATCATCGACGAGCATCCTGCGGACGGTTTCGATGCTTTCCCGGCTCAGGTCTGGATCAAGGGTCATGTCTGCGACCCCTGACATCAATTCAGTTTCGTTCTTGACGGCGTCGCCAGCGAAGATCGCGCGGCCGCCCTCAACCGCCGCGTGGTAGGCAAAGTGCCCGGGCGTGTGTCCCGGAGTCGCCAACGCAAAGAACCCGGGCAATGGTTCTGCGCCGTCGGCAATCCGTTCCACGCGATCCGATTGGCTAAGGAAATCAACGTGGAACTCCGGCAGTTCCCACGTTCCTACGGGCTGTTCGACGGCCCATTCCAACTCCGGGCGCGGCACGATGATGCGCGCGTTGGGGAAAAGGGGAAAGTTACACGCGTGGTCCCAATGGCAGTGCGTGAGGGCGACTGCGGTCACATCTTCGCGTCCGATGCCTTGGTTCGCGAGAGCAGCCATGAGCGGGACACGGTATCCGTAGCCGCCTGTGTCGACAAGGATGGTCTCCCCTTGCCCTCTCAAGACTGAGACGGTGCTCCATCCCAGTCCACCGTGGCAGGTACTTCTGCCGGGAAAACCCTGGATCAAGATAGTCAAGTCATACACAATGCGCCTCCTTGCGATACATGTATTGAGAGATGCGCCGGCCAAGCGCTTCACGGCCAATTGCTTCTGGGCGTCTTGCCGCACGTCGCTGATACTGGCGCCTGCTTGCACTGACGGGGTTACGTCGATGCATGGTCAATGCATCTATCTTGACATTGATGCGTGTTCTGCGCAATAGCCATGCACATTCTGCGCAGATCGAAGAAGTGGGCCGCAAGGCGAGAAGCTCTCGTTTGGGTTTACTTTTGCGGGGCCTGAGGGCGAGCTGCATCGACCCGCGATTTAGCGCATATCAGAGATGCGTGAACCGCGCAGTCTCTCTGCAAAGCGCCTCGTCGGCCATTGCCGCTCTTGGCTGAGGTTGCCAGATTTGGACTTCGGGATGCTCCGTCTGATTCGGTTTTGGTCTCGCGATGCCCCGGTTATTGAAGCAAAGCGTTCTGCGGCTTGACTTCCCCGGGAGGGTCTGAGTGAGCGGCAGCGGGGTTTTTGGCCACCAACACGTCGATCCCTTCCGCTTCGAATGCCCTTAGTTCGTCCGGATCGGCACTTTCGTCAGTTACCAGCGTCCAGGGTTTGCCCAGGCGGGTCCAGAAGTGGAAAGGCCGGTGGCCGATCTTTGCGCCGTGCGCGAGAACATAGACGCGCTCTGCGCGTCGGGCCATGAGTTCCTTGAGTCTTGTCTGGGTAAGCTCGGCCTCACATACGCCATCAGTTGCACTGACACCGTCAGCCCCGAGAAAAGCGCGGTCAAACGTCATGCGTTCCAGGGCCGCCTCTGTCAAGGGGCCTACAAAAGCTTGACTGAGTGCCCGCAGCCTTCCGCCGAGGCACTCCAAATCAATGCCTTTGCTGTCATTTAGCTCCGCTATGACTGAAAGGCTCGTTGTGGCGACGTGAAGCCGACTCGTCGCCTTAAGCTCGTGGGCTAGCAATGCGATGGTCGATCCGGCGTCGAGTAGAACCGACTCTCCCGGCTGAATGAGCTGGGCTGCGGTCCGGGCGATCGCCAATTTCGCGTCGTACGCTTCGCCTGCGCGCTGCCTTAGCGCGGATTCAGGATGGGCAGCCGGTGCTATGGCGCCGCCGTATGTCCTGGCGAGAAGTCCTTCAGCGGTGAGGCGCGCGAGGTCGCGGCGGATAGTCGATGCCGTCACATTGAAGCGCGCGGCGAGTTCCTCCACGCCTGTCAGGCCGACGGTGGTGGCGCGCTTGACGATCTCATCGCGGCGCATGTGGGAGTTCGTGGCCAATTCGATGCCTTTCGCTACGGGTCAGGCCGATGCACATCCCGTACACAGCTTTCGACGATGATCAGATGCTACCCGGGCAGGATCGCTCGGCGCTTCCATTGGTCACTTCGCTGATCCACGATTTCCTGGGCGAAGTCCGCAATCCGTTTTCGTATCGGATGCAGGAGTTGCCTATATTATTTACATCTATTTGTCAGAAGTTGGCGGTAATCCCGCAAATGACGACATTCCGCGGTCTAGGGTGGGACATCGAGAGGACAGGCAGAGTGACCGGATCACGCAACGGCACGCGCAGCCGGGAGGATGTGCCGGTGGGTCCGCCGGGCGGCCTCATCGTTGGCGCGTATGCCACGTCTCCATACCGCAACGACTGGCATCCAGAGTTCGAGAGTCGGCTTTTTGGCCGCATGATGTGCGGAGGCCTGTCACCCGCCTCCTCGCCGCTAGCCGGTGAAGAATTTCCCAGCGACTCCAACCCCAACCACCCTTAAGAGGTCAGCCCGTGCCCCCACGCCAATCTTCCGAATCTTCCAGAGTCAAAGCCGCCGTCAGCGACGCGTATCCTTCCATGCGCGCGTCCATTCTCGAAGGCCAGATCCCCCCCGGAACGCGGATCAACATCGACGCCGTTTCCCGCAGCCTAGGCGTGTCCCAAACGCCGGTGCGTGAGGCGCTGCAGCGGCTTGAGGGGGACAACCTTGTGGTGTACAGCCCCGGCCGCGGCTATAGTACAACGCCCCTACTGGATCTGGCCGAGCTGCGCTCCCTTTTTGAGTTCCGGCTTCTGGTAGAACCCTGGGCCGCGCGCTCGGCGGCGGTGGATCGGCTCGCGAATCCCGCTGGGGCGCTCGAGAACGAGCTGGCGGCGTTCCGCAGCGCAATGCAGGGCGCGGGGGACCGGCGCCAGGACCTCGTGGCGCACGACGCTCGCTTTCACGACACGATCCTGGCTGCGTCCGGCAACAATATCGTCCGCCACGCCTTTGCACAGACGCACTGCCACCTGCACACGTTCCGGCTTTACCCTGCTGACGTCGACGGCGCCATCACCGTCGCTGAGCACTCGGCCATCCGGGAGGCCATCCAGGCCTGCGAGCCAGAGCAGGCCGAGGCGGCGATGGCCGAACATATCAGGAACTCATTCGGGCGGTTTGCGCAGGCTTTCTCGGGTAATTCAGCGTTGCCGCCACTGGAAGACGGCGGCCCCTCAGGGCGACACATTGTGAAGTGAAACGAAGCCCCGGCTTGGCACCGGGGCTTTTTGCTGGGCTGACCCCTTGATATCGATACCATTTCCTATATGATTGTTGAAATTCATATAGGAAATGGCCATCCGGTCGTTCACTGAGAGAAGAGATTCATGCCCTCCATCATTTCCATCACCACCCAGGACGTCCGGTTTCCCACGTCCTTGGAACTCGATGGCTCCGACGCGGTCAACGTTGACCCGGACTACTCTGCGGCTTACGTCGTCATTCGCACGGACGCGAGCGACGAGGGGCACGGCTTGGTGTTCAGCTGCGGGCGCGGGAACGACATCATTACGTACGCCATCGACGCCTTCTCCCGCCTGCTGCTGGGCCGCGATATTGATGAGTTGATCTACGATCTGGGCAACGCGTCCAAGCGCCTTATCCACGATTCGCAGCTCCGTTGGCTTGGCCCGGAAAAAGGCGTCACGCAAATGGCGGCTGGAGCGTTGGTCAGCGCCCTTTGGGACATCCGTGCCCGCCGCGAAAACAAGCCTCTTTGGCTGCTCCTCAGTGAAATGCCCGCCGAGGAAATCGTCGACGTCGTCGATTTCACGCATATCCGTGACGCCCTGAACCCGCAGCAGGCGCTCGACATCCTGCGCGCCGGCGAAGAAGGCAAGGCTGCCCGCATTGCGTCACTCATGACCGACGGCTACCCGGCTTACACCACGTCGCCCGGGTGGCTCGGTTACAGCGATGAGAAGCTGGTGCGGCTGAGTAAGGAAGCCGTTGCGGACGGCTTCTCGATGATCAAGCTCAAAGTGGGCGGGGACATAAACGACGACCGCCGCCGCATGGCCATCGCCCGGGAAGCAGTGGGAAACCTTCCTATCGCCATCGACGCCAACCAGCGCTGGGAGGTGTCCGAAGCCATCGACTGGGTTAAGCAGCTGGCCGAATACGACCCGTACTGGATCGAGGAGCCCACCAGCACCGACGACATCTTGGGCCACGCGGACATCCGCCGGGGAGTATGGCCGGTTCGTGTCGCCACCGGCGAGGCCGTGGCTAGCCGAATTGTCTTCAAGCAGCTCATGCAGGCTGGCGCCATCGATGTCCTTCAGCTCGACTCCACCCGCGTGGGTGGTGTGAATGAAAACATCGCGAACCTCCTCCTCGCCGCCCGCTTCGATGTGCCCGTATGCCCGCATGCCGGCGGTGTGGGGCTGTGTGAACTGGTCCAGCACTTCTCCTTCTTTGACTACGCCGCCATCACCGGCACGCAGGAAGGCCGGATGATCGAATATGTGGATCACCTGCACGAACACTTCGCCGAGCCCGTTCGCATCCTCAACGGCCGGTACACCGCGCCCCGCCGCCCGGGCACGGGTGCCGAGATGCTGAGCGCATCCCGGACGACATGGGAATTCCCCACCGGTGCCGGCTGGCTTGAGGTGGGCGACCGAGCGGCCGTGACGGGCGCGTCCCTGGTTCCCGCAGGCGGCGTACGATGAACACCACCATCGAAGACCTCAACGCCAGGGTGGAGGCCGCCCACGGTGCCTTCGAAAAGGGCCGCGCAGCGGATCCGCAGGTCCGTGCTTCGTGGTTGGAGGCCGTGGCAACCGGGCTGGAAAATAGCGGCAGCGCCCTCGTGGAGCTGGCTAGCAAGGAAACACATCTCAGCACGCCACGGCTAGAAGGCGAATTGAAGCGCACCGTCTTCCAGCTGAGGCTCTTTGCCGAAGAAATTCGGCAGGGCGAACACTTCGACGCGACGATCGACCATGCAGACGCCCGCTGGGGCATGGGCCCGCGGCCGGATCTCCGCAGGGTCAACGTCCCACTCGGCGTTGTGGCGGTCTTCGGGGCATCCAACTTCCCGTTTGCCTTCAGTGTCATGGGTGGCGATAGCGCCTCGGCTTTGGCCGCCGGCTGCGCCGTCGTGCACAAAGCGCATGACGGCCACCGGCAACTCGCGGCGCGCACGGCGGAAACCGTGATGGCCGCACTTGACGGCGCTGGCGCACCCTCCGGCCTGTTCTCGCTGGTGAATGGACGCCCCGCGGCCGAGGCGCTGGTAGACCATCCGCTGATCAAGGCCATTGGGTTCACAGGCTCGACGGCGGGCGGCAGAGCATTGTTCGACCGCGCCGCCGCGCGGCCGGAGCCTGTCCCATTCTTCGGCGAGCTGGGCGGGATAAACGCCGTTTTCGTCACCAGGGGAGCCTGGGAGTCCCGGCGAAGCGAGATTGTCAACGGTTACTTCAGCTCGTTCACTATGGGCATGGGGCAGTTCTGCACCAAACCGGGACTGTTGTTCGTCCCCGCTGGCGGCCGGGATGAGGTTCGCAGGCTGCTGAGCGATGCCCTGTCCGGGTTCTCACCTGCCGAGCTCCTGAGTGAGCGGCTGCATCACGGCTTCCGGGAGGCAGTAGAACAGCTTCGGGACAAGGCCGGTGTTGACGTCCTGGTGGAAGGCGACTTCGCGGCGGCGCCGGCGCCAACCCTACTTCACACCACCCCAGCTGCTGTGCGCCGTGATCCGTCGATCCTTCGTCAGGAAATGTTCGGGCCGGCCAGCGTAGTTGTGGAATACGGCGATGATTCCGAACTTGCGGCCCTTGCAGGAATGCTCGAGGGGCAGCTCACCACCACGTTGCAGGCAGAGCCGGATGACGACGTTACCGAGCTCGCCGCCCGGCTGACGGACGTCAGCGGTCGCGTGCTGTGGAACGGCTGGCCGACCGGAGTCACGGTCAGCTATGCCCAGCACCACGGTGGACCATATCCCGCCACGACATCGGCCACCACCTCCGTTGGAACGGCCGCCATCCGCCGCTTCCTTCGGCCTGTGGCCTATCAGTCGTTCCCCGAGGCGCGACTGCCCGAGCCACTGCGGGATGCCAACCCTTGGAACGTGCCGCAACGAGTGGACGGCGAGTGGCGCGGCAGGGGACGTGTCGCTAACTCACCGTCGATTGAAGATCCGCGATGAACTCCCGCCATACCGCTGCCTCGGTTCTACCCGACGACGCCGGAGACGCGCTACTGATCGGCCGGATCTGGGACTTCGAAACCGCCGGTCCCCGTGTGGTGGCGGTCCACGGAGAGGACATGTTCGACATCCAGCGCCTGGCCGGGACGGTCTCCGAGCTGTTGGAGCGCACAGACCCGGCTGCTGATGTTCGCTCGGTAATTGCCGACAGCTCGGTGATCGAACCACGGTGGAAGACTGCTGACGTCGTCGAGGCGTCCCTCCGGCAGGAAACCAGCCGACCCTGCCTTCTGGCTCCGGTTGACCTCCAGGTCATCAAGGCGTGCGGCGTGACTTTTGTGGACAGCATGATCGAACGCGTCATCGAGGAACGCTGCGGCGGAGAGGCCAGCCGGGCCACGGCGATGCGCGAGCTCGTGGGCAAGGCACTCGGCGGCAGCATCACCGCGGTGCGCCCCGGGTCTCTTCAGGCCGCGGAGGCCAAACGTGTTCTAATCGCCGAAGGTCTATGGTCCCAGTATCTGGAAGTCGGAATCGGGCCGGATCCAGAGGTCTTCACTAAGGCGCCGGTGCTCTCGTCTGTGGGTCTTGGCGCCGGCGTGGGGATTCCATCCTTTTCTTCGTGGAACAACCCCGAGCCGGAACTCGTGCTCATCGTCAATTCGCGGGGAGACGTTGTGGGCGCGACCCTGGGCAACGACGTGAACCTTCGCGACGTCGAGGGCCGCAGCGCGCTCCTCTTGGGCAAGGCAAAGGACAACAATGCCTCCAGCGCGCTGGGACCGTTCATTCGGCTGTTTGACGAGGGTTTTACCCTGGACACGGTACGGCAGGAAGAGATCCTGCTGCGCGTGGAAGGTACAGACGGCTACGCAATGGAGGGCCGCAATTCCGTGGCCAGAATCAGCAGGTCATTCGAGGAACTTGTGGCGGCCACTTTCGGCCCGCACCACCAGTACCCCGATGGTTTCGCCCTGTTCACGGGTACCTTGTTCGCACCCGCTCAGGACAGGGACACGCCCGGGCTGGGATTCACCCACAAGATGGGTGACGTGGTCACCATCAAGAGCCGCCACCTTGGCTCGCTCGTCAACCACGTGGCCGCAGCCGAAGAACTGCCGGAATGGACGTTCGGGGTCCGACAGCTGTTCAATTACCTGAGCTCTCAGGAACCCGCGACGCCAGCCCACAGCTGACGGTTCAGCGTCGCCGTCGCGCTGTGGTGGGGAAGCGTACGTGCTTTGCCTAGCTCTGGCTCTGGTGCTGAAACCCCCAGTCACCACCCCTATCTGCGCCAGTCTGTGATCTCGGACGAGGCATCCGAGTTGGTCAAGCCATTTGCTTCTGCGAAGCATTCGTACATGATTACCCCGAATCCTATTGTTCATCTGTTTGTGGCTGTAGATTTGGCTATCCTTCGCGAATGGCCACCGTTGCACCGGCAATGTGTTGAACATGACAGATGACAGACAAATTTTTAGTACAGCATTTTCACGACGTGGCTTCTTCGCGGCGGCCGGAGTCGCTAGTGCCGGCGCAGCGCTGGCCGGCGCGGCACCTGCGACCGCGGACGTTGGGGGTAAGGCGTCGGCGTTGCCGACGACGGTAGGTGACCCGCTGACAACCCCGATCGTGAACGGCCTGCACCTTCAGTTCGGGGCGGACGCGTCCAGCGAAGTCGTGGTGTCATGGCACACCCTGCAGCCGGTCAGCCATGCCCGGGCGATGCTCGGTGAGTTGGACGGAAGCTACGGCAAGAGCCAGGATGCAGTGCAGACCAGTTACACCGACGGTAAGTCCGGTCAAATCGTTTACGCCTATCACGCGAAACTCACCGGTCTGAAATCGTCCCACGACTACGTCTACGCGGCCATCCACGACGGCGCGCAGCCTGAGTTTGGTTCTTTCCGTACTGGACCGCGCGGCCGCGAGGCTTTCACCTTCACCAGCTTCGGCGACCAGGGCACGCCGACGTTGGGAAAGAAGTACGTCCCGCCGGCCGGAGTTACGCTCGCTAATCCGCCGTGGGTCAACGACAATCTCGGCTCGCCCGCTGCGGGGGACATGCCCGCCGGAATCGAACGCGTGCAGCCCTTGTTCCACTTGTTCAACGGCGACCTCTGCTACGCCAATGGCTCCGTGGACCGAGTACGCACTTGGACCGATTTCTGGGACAACAACTCCCGCAGCGCCCGGCACCGTCCATGGATGCCGGCGGCGGGCAACCATGAGAACGAGCTTGGCAACGGGCCAATAGGCTACGCGGCCTACCAGACATACTTTTCGGTACCGCCGCAGCCAGGCCAAACCGACATCACCCGCGGGCTCTGGTACTCCTTCACCGTCGGCTCCGTGCATGTGATCAGCCTGGCCAACGATGATATCTGCATCCAGGACAGCGGAAGCAGCTACGTCCGCGGATACTCCCAGGGCGCGCAGAAAGCATGGCTTGAGAAGGAACTGATCGCTGCCCGGTCCGACAAGGACATCGACTGGGTTGTAATCTGCATGCACCAGGTCGTCATCAGCACCGCGAGCGCGCTCAACGGCGCCGATCTGGGCGTCCGGCAAGAATGGGTGCCGCTGTTCGATAAATACGGCGTCGACTTGGTCGTTTGTGGCCACGAACACCACTACGAACGATCTCACCCGATCCGCGGCCAGCAGCCCAACGCGACACTGACCCCAATCCCGGCAGACACCAACACCGACATCATCGACACTACCAAGGGCACCGTGCACATGGTTCTGGGAGGCGGGGGCACCTCAGTCACCTCCAACCAGATGTTCTACAACCCGCCTGCCTGCCGTGTTATTACTAGCGTCGGACCGCTCAACCCTACGACCAACAGGCGGCCACCGGTTTACACGCAGGAAGACGCACCCTGGTCGGCCAAGCGCGACGCCGCCAACTCGTACGGATTCGCCGCATTCACCGTCGACCCGGGAACCCAGCCCGGAGGAATGACCAAACTGCAAGTCACCTACTACAACGTGCTCGGGCCACAAGGACAGCTGGCCGCCTTCGAATCCTTCACACTGCAGCGGCCCCGCACCGACAACACCCGCCAAGGTGTCGGCAGCGGAAACGACAAAGGCCAATAAAACTAAACCCCGTCCGCGGCTGAACCACGTCGGCCCGCTCCTGCTGCAAACAGGTGCAGCGGGAGCAAGCCGGCCAAGGAGACCGGTCCCTTACCCTTTGGTCCCGGCCAGCCTTCCGGGCGGGTCTGACACACCGGCAAGTCGCGCCGGGTACCTCATCGAGAAAGATTGAAGAACACATGCGATACCTCGCTCATCGATTCACCTGGAAACCATTCGCGGCCGCCGCCGGCGCCGCGGTCCTGGCTACCTCCACCCTCACCGCCGGCCTGTTCGGCTTCGGCGCCGGCCCGGCCACCGCCAGGGAAAACCATGTGGACACGTCCACACCCATCAAGCATGTGGTGGTGATCTTCGGCGAGAACGTCTCGTTCGACCACTACTTTGCCACCTACCCCAAGGCTGCCAACACGCCGGGCGAAACCCAGCAGGGAACCGGGCTCCCGGCAACCCAGTTCACCGCCGCCAAGAACACGCCGACGAACATTGCCACACTGGCTCACGACGGCCTGCTGGGACCGAACAACCCGAACTCCATCCAGCCGCAGCGACTGACACCGGCACAGGCCGTCACCTGCGACCAGAACCACACCTACACCGCCGAACAGTTGGCCTACAACGGTGGCCTCATGAACAAGTTCGTTGAGAACACCAGCAAGGACGTGTGTGCAGCGAACCAATATGGGGCGCCCGGCCTGACCATGGACTACTACGACGGGAACACCGTCACCGGTATGTGGAATTACGCCCAGAACTACGCCATGAGCGACTCGTCCTTCAGCACCGGCTTTGGCCCGTCAACCCCGGGCGCGTTGAACCTGGTCTCGGGCCAGACGCACGGTATCCAGGAATTCACTGCCGCGGGTGCACCCGTCGTTCCGACAGCCAGCACCAGCACCGTACGCGTCCCAAACTCGAGCGGCGTCGGAACAGTGATCAACGACCCCGACCCGGTCTACGACGACTGCTCCAACAGCAGCCATAAGACCACGAACAACGTGGCTGGCGCGCAAGGTAAGAACATCGGCGATCTGCTCAACGCCAAGGGTGTTAGTTGGGGATGGTTCCAGGGCGGATTCACGCCGACCGCCCCGGTGTCCGGAGCCACGCCGGCTTCCTGCCTGAGCACGCACACCAACCTCACGGGCGCCTCCATCGTCGACTACTCCCCGCACCACGAGCCGTTCCAGTACTATGCCTCCACCGCCAACCCGCACCACCTGCCGCCGGCTTCGGTCGCAGAAATCGGTCACAACGGCCAGGCCAACCACCAGTACGACGTGACGGCATTCGACCAGGTCGTCAACTCGAACAACATGCCCGCCGTGTCGTTCCTGAAGGCTCCCCAATACCAGGATGGCCACCCGGGAAGCTCCGACCCGATCGACGAGCAGGCCTTCGTTGCTAAGCAGGTCAATGCCATCCAGAACTCCCAGAACTGGGACAGCACCGCCGTCATCCTTGCCTACGACGACTCTGACGGATGGTACGACCACGTAGCAGCAGCCGTGAAGAACTCCTCCAACTCACCGGATGATGCCGCGTTCTGCCTGAACGCGTACAACAAGGGCGTACCCATGGCCGGCGGCTACGCGGACCGTTGCGGCCCGGGCCCGCGCCAGCCGCTGATCGTGGTTTCTCCGTTCGCGAAGACGAACTTTGTCGACCACACCCAGACGGACCAGACATCCATTCTGCGTTTGATCGAGGACAACTGGAGCACCGGCCAGATCGGTAGTTCCTCCCTCGACGCCCACGCGGGCTCGCTAACCAACATGTTCGACTTCAAACACCCCAACACGGACAAGGTCATCCTGAATCCGACGACCGGGGCCGTCGTCCCCGGAAAGGACTCCAACGGCAACGACAACGACAACCATAACGGAATCGGCAAGCAGATCAACAACTGGTGGAACGGCCTGAACTGGAATTGATCCTCCATCCTGCGCTCTAGCCGCAGCGACACAGGAGGAACCGGCTCGCCGTGGTGCTGCGGCGGATCTGCTGCGGTGCCATGACATGGAAATTCGGAAAGGACCTCCGCGATGCACACCACAGAATGCCGGTCGCGTCTAGGCATGTCCTGACGCTCCTGGCGGGATGGGCACTAGCCACAGGCAGCTTTTCAGACGAACGGGCTCAACGATGGGCCGAACTGCGTACCCTTGCGGGTTCGCAGCAGCTAGGACTTCTTGGTGAGGGGAAATACAGCATGGGCAAGAAAAGACGTTTGCGTAAGGGCGTGGCCATCCCGGCTGCCGCCGTGGCGCTGGTATTGGCTGGCGGCGGCGCTTATGCGGCCGGTAACACCGACTGGGGGCAGCGCCTGATCGGGCGCCAGGCCAACGGGTCGGTACTGACCGCGAGTAACCAGTTGGTCACCCCGGCCGGGTCCGGGGTGGAGCAGACCGGTAGGCCGATGGCTTTGGCCGTGAGCCCGGACGGTCACACTTCGGTCAATGAAACCTATGACGGGAAGGGCACATTCACCGTGACCGACTTGGTGGGGCATAAAGTCCTGCAGCAGTATACGCCGCCGGCCGGCACCGGCAGCGGACAGGCCGGGTATGGCGGGTTGCTTTACTCAGCGGATGGCAAGAGCCTGTGGGCCGGGCAGAAATCAAACCTGCTGCGTTTCACGGTTGCCGCGGACGGGACTCTGTCCAGCCCGGTGGTCGTGGCATTGCCGGGCGTGAGCGGTAAGCAGCCGTTGCCGGCCAGTCTTGCCTTCGCCCCCGGCGGGCAGCAGATCCTGGTCACCCTGAACGGAACCAACACCATGGCTGTCCTGGACGCGGGTACCGGGGCCTTGGTCCGTCAGGTTGCGGTCGGCAACGCGCCGCGGGACGTCGTGGTGGCCGGTGCGCACGCGTTCGTGGCCAACCAGGGCGGGCGCACCGCGGTGCCCGGGGATAAAACCAACCTCTCCTACAGTACGGATATTGTCACCAACACCGATAACGGTTCTCCGTCTACCGGTACCGTCTCGGAGGTCGACCCGGCGACCGGAGCCGTGGTGCGCAGTTACGACGTGGGTCTGGCCCCCTCGGCCTTGATGGTCCAGGGCACAGACGTGTTCGTCGCGAACTCCAACTCCGACACCGTCTCGGTGCTGGATACCAAGACCGGCAAAGTTGCCCAGACCATCAACGTCAACCCGTTGCCGGGTGCGCCGACCGGCAGCGAACCGAATTCGTTGACGATGCTGGATCCGACGCATCTGGCCGTGAGCCTGGGAACCGCGAACGCAGTCGCCGTCTACGACTACAGCAACGCCCAGACACCGGCTGGCTTTCAGGGCCTGATCCCCACCGGCTGGTACCCCGGCACCGTGGTGCTCGACAAGGCCCTGGGCGAGATCGTCGTGGCCGCGCAGAAGGGTGTCGGGTCCCTCGGCGCCCAGGCCACCAACAGCCAGGGCGCGGGCACCGCGACCGTCACCGGGCATAGCGTATATTCGGACATCGGGCTCGTCAGCACCGTCCCGATCCCCAAGACCAACGACATGCCCAACTACACCAAGCAGGTCTGGTCAAACAACCAATGGACCGCGTGGCAGGACCAGCAAAAGGCCAAGGGCGATCAGGGCAAAGCGAAGCCGGCGGCGATCCCGCAGCGTGCCGGTGACCCCTCCACCATCAAGCACGTGTTCATGATCGTTAAGGAAAACCGCACGTACGACCAAGTCCTGGGCGACGACACCCGCGGCAACGGCGCACCCTTCCTAGCCCAGTTCGGCGGGGCGATCACCCCGAATTTCCATGCCTTGGTCCAGCAAGGACCGTTGCTGGATAACACCTACTCCTCGGGCACTATGTCCGCCGATGGCCACCAGTGGCTGACACAGGCCAACGTTGATGAGTATCTGAACCAGTCGATCAGCAACTACACCCGGAGCTACCCTTACAACGGCGGGGACGCGATGGCCTACGGCTCCACCGGGTTCCTCTGGGACAACGCTGCCGCGCACGGCGTCAGCGCCAAGGACTGGGGCGAGTACACGAACAAGTGGACCAGCGCCACCGGTGCCAACGACACCAACAGCTGGGCCCAGTGGTACCAGAACACCCTGGCCCAGGAAGCCGGCAAACCAGCGATCATCCCGCAGGACGCGTTCCACGCCTCCACCGACGTGCCCTCGCTCACGAAGATCCTGCAGCCGCAGTTCCCGGGCTTCCAGCTGCAGATCCCGGACCAGTATCGGGCCGACCTGTTCCTCAAGGACCTGAAGAGCGCTGAACAAAACAACAACCTGCCGCAGTTGAACATCATGACGATCATGAACGATCACACCGCTGGCACCTCGGCCGGCTCCCCAACACCCTCGGCCATGGTCGCCGACAACGACCTTGCAGTGGGACGGATCATCGACGGCATTTCGCATAGCAAGTTCGGTCAGGACTCCGCCGTGTTCGTCGTCGAAGATGACAGCCAGAACGGTGTCGACCATGTCGATGGGCACCGCGCCCCGGTGCTGATCTGGTCCCCATATGCCCGCCGTAACGCGGTCGTAAGCGACTTCTACACCCAGCTCAACGTCGTGCGCACCATCGAGCAGATCCTCGCCCTGCCGCCCATGACGCAGATGGACCTCGCCGCCGAACCCATGTACTCGGCATTCACCAACAAAGCAGACACCACCCCGTACACCGCTAAGCCGAACCAGATCCCGCTCGACACCATGAACGGGGCACCGAACACCCTCACCGGCGCAGCCGCCGCATGGGGCACCTGGTCGGCGCAACAGGACTGGTCAGGACCTGACCGCGTCGATCCCGGCCGACTCAACCGGGTCGACTGGTACGCCGCACACAACTGGACCACCCCCTACCCCGGAGACGCCCGCATCCTCTTCCCCAACGAAGTACCCGACGGACCCGGCGACGGCGACAACGCCCCCATCGGGACCGGGAAATAGCAACAAGACCACGGCTAAACCCATAACGGGCCCCGTCTATACCTTGGTTCTAGCGGTCGTTGCAACACCCAGAATTTTGGGAGTTGCAACGACCGTGTCTCGTTTATGCTGTGATTCGCCAGGTCGAGGTCGCCATGGCCAAGATTGGAAGGCGGGAAATCCGGAAGTGAGCAGCCGACGCATTTACCCTGACGGCGAAGCATCGACTGCAAGACGGAAACGAGCTCCTTCGACGCCCGACCGGCCCAATCGCGGTGCCCGCACCCCGGCATCGCCGCGCTGGAAAAACCAATTGCTCCGCGATGCCTGCCTCTGGAGGATCGATAGAAGATCCGGGACCTGTCTGGAGCAGGAAGGTTCGAGCGGCCGGTCTAGACGATATGAAGTGAATGCAGATCCTGCCCGTCCGGGCCGGCCATTATCGCCGGGGGCGGTCCGGCAGCGCCGGCTTGGTGTGATCCGTTC